>JAMFRN010000148.1 GCA_026224805.1 Nevskia soli | reverse complement strand
TGGGTGATGGAGGCCGACCTCAAGCCCGGCTTCAGCCATATCTACAAGAAGCGGGTGTTCTACCTCGACGAGGACTCCTGGCTGGTGCTGGCGGAGGACATCTACGACAACCGCGACCAGTTCTGGCGCTTCGCCGAAGCTCACGCCATCAGCTTCGCTAACGTCCCGGTGGTGGTGAACGGGGTGCAGGTGCATTACGACCTGCAGTCGCGCCGCTATGTCGCCGTCAACCTGTTCAACGAGGAGCCGCAGCAGGTGGACTACGACTGGGAGCAGTCGCCTTCCTATTTCACGCCGCAGGAATTGCAGAAGTTCGCCACCGCCGGCAAGTGATACTGGCCGGGGCCGGCCGCACAGGGCGGTCCGCGGCGCGGGCGCTGCAGCGCAGGCTCGCCGCTCCACCCCGCGCGTCCGCTGCAAATACCGGAAACTAAACAGTAAAGTTCGCCCGGATTCAGCCCCAATTCAGCTTGCAGGCGTAGATTCTCAGGGTGAACCGCACGAAAAGATCGCGCGGACCGGAGAAGCAGCGTGGACGAGCCGAGAAGCAGGCAGGGTTTGTGCGAGTCAGTCACCACGGCGGCAGCGTTCGACACGAGCCTTCGTTCAAAGATCCGGACGAATGTAAACACAGGCCCTGCGGGCTACTAATCCGGACAGCGAACAGCCTAAAGTAAGACCATGCGCACCCGACTGACAATTCTCCTTCTGCTGACCGGACTGGCCCTGCAGCCGGCCCTGGCCGGCAGCTGGGGACGTCAGGAGCCGCGGCGCGAGCCGCCGCGGCCGCAGCAGTTCCGCGCGCCGCCACCACCGCCGCAGCGCCCGCAGAATTTCGGGCCGCCGCCAGGCCGGCCGGTATCGAGGGATGATGCGGCCCGGCGGGCGCAGCAGATGAGTGGCGGCGGCAGGGTGCTGGCCGCCGATCCCGCGGAAGGTGGCTACCGCGTGCGCGTGCTGAAGAACGGCGAAGTCCGCTCCGTTTACGTACCGGGGCAGTAGCCCGGTCCCCTACAATTCCAAGAACAGCCAAAAGACGGATCACCATCCATGCGCGCACTGGTCATCGAAGACGACCCGCAACTGCGGGCGCAGGTCAGCCAATACCTCACCGAGGAGGGCTATGCCATCGACTCCATCGGCGACGGCGCCGAGGGCCAGTTCATGGCCCTGGAATACCCCATCGACCTGGCCGTGATCGACCTGGGTCTGCCCAGCACTCCGGGCATCGCCATCATCAGGGCAGTGCGCAAGGCCGGGCGCAAGTTCCCGATCCTGATCCTCACCGCCCGCGACGGCTGGCAGAGCAAGGTCGAGGGCCTGGAAGCCGGCGCCGACGACTACTTGGTCAAGCCCTTCCACCGCGAGGAGCTGCTGGCCCGCGCCCGCGCCCTGGTGCGGCGCAGCGGCGGTTGGAGCCAGTCGCTGCTGGAATGCGGCCCGATCGTGCTCGACACCACCGCGCGCAACGTCAGTCTGTCCGGCAAGCCGGTGGAGCTGACCGCCTACGAGTACCGCGTGCTGGAATACCTGGTGCTGCACGCCGGCGAAGTGGTGTCGAAGAGCACGCTGACCGAGCACCTCTATAACGAGGAAGAAGAGCGCGACAGCAACGTCATCGAGGTATTCGTCCGCCGGCTGCGCACCAAGCTCGATCCGGAAAACACGCTCAATCCCATCACCACGCTGCGCGGCAGCGGCTATCGCTGGGACCTGCCGCGCAATCCGTGAAGCCGCGGCGCGGCTGCCGGCCGATGGCCTTAGACTTCGCGCATGAGATCGCTGCGCACGCGCCTGCTGCTTGCCGCCACGCTGGTGTTGGTGGTGTTCATGCTGCTGACCGGCGCGGCGCTGGAGCAGGCCTTCCGCAGCAGCGCCCAGCAAGGGCAGCAGGACAAGATGCAAGCCCTGGTCTATGCCCTGCTCGGCGCGGCCGACGCCGGCGATAACGACGCCCTGACCATCCCTGCCAACGCCCTGCCCGACCCGCGGCTGGGACGGGTGCAATCCGGGCTGGCCGCGCTGATCTTCGACATCAAGGGCACGGTGATCTGGCGCTCCTCCAATTTCGAGGGTCCGGTGCCGGATGTGCCGGCGCCGAAAGTCGGCGACTACAAATTCGCCGAGTACGACGACCAGTTCGTCTTCAGCTACGGTGTGAGCTGGGCGGCGGATACCGGCTCGCATCTGTTCACCGCGTCCAAGCCGCGCCGCTATACCGTCGCCGTGATCGAGGACAAGACCCCCTATCGCTCCCAGCTCGGCGTGTTCCGCCGCGCCCTGTGGATTGGCCTGGGCGTCTCGGTCTCTGCCCTGCTGTTGCTGCAGCTGCTGGTGCTGCGCTGGGGCCTGGCGCCGCTGCAGCGGCTGGCGCGGGAGCTGCGCCGGATCGAAAGCGGCGAGCAGGGCCAGATCGAATCGACCTATCCGGACGAACTGATGCCGCTGGCCTCTGGCCTCAACACCATGATCCAGGGCGAGCGCAACCAGCAGTCGCGCTATCGCAACGCCCTCGACGACCTGGCCCACAGTCTGAAGACGCCGCTGGCGGTGCTGCGCGGCCTGGTCGACGACAAGGCCGCCGACCCCGCGCTGCGCGAGCGCCTGCGTGATCCGGTCGGGCGCATCCAGGAAATCACCGACCACCAGTTGCGCAAGGCCGCCACCGCCGGCCGCCGCAGCTTCGCCGAACCGGTACGGCTGCGGCCGCTGGTGGAGAAAATCTCCGGCGCGCTGGCCAAGGTCTACGCCGACAAGCAGCCCGAATTCACCTTCGACATCGACGACCGGCTGCGCGCCCGCGCCGACCAGGGCGACCTCTACGAAATGCTCGGCAACCTGATGGACAACGCCGGCAAGTGGTGCGTCAAGCGCATCCGCATCAGCGCCCGCTACGCCGAGCGCAAGCTGCATTTCTGTGTCGAGGACGACGGCCCCGGCTTTCCAGCCGACGCCGACAAGTTGCTGCAGCGCGGCATGCGCGCCGACAGCCTCACCCCCGGCCAGGGCATCGGCCTGGGCGCGGTGGCGGAGATGGTGCGGGCCTACGACGGCAGCATCGCCCTGGGCCGCTCGGACCTGGGCGGCGGCAAGGTGGAGGTGGCGCTGTCGGTCTAAAGCCACCTGTAGGATGTACTGAGCGCAGCGAAGCGCATCAGTCGAGCGACAACATCTCGGTAAACGATGCGCTTCGCTGCGCTCAGCACATCCGAAGCGCATTACCCCTGCGGAATGCGCAGGAAATTCTCGCGGTAGTAACGCAGTTCGGCGATTGAATCCTTCACGTCGTCCAGCGCCAGGTGCTTCGATTCCTTGTTGAAGCCGCGCGCGATCGACGGCGCCCAGCGGTGGCACAGTTCCTTCAGGGTGCTGACGTCGAGGTTGCGATAATGAAAGTGCTTTTCCAGCTCCGGCATCCAGCGCGCCAGGAAACGGCGGTCCTGGCAGATGGAATTACCGCACATCGGCGAACGGCCGGCCGGCACCCATTGCCGCAGGAAGTCCACGGTCAGGCGCTGCGCCTCGGCCTCGTCGATGCGGCTTTCACGCACCCGGCGGGTTAGGCCGGAACGGCCATGCTGGGTGGTGTTCCATTCGTCCATTCCCTCCAGTTCCGCGTCCGGCTGATGCACGGCGATCACCGGGCCTTCGGCC
>JAMFRN010000147.1 GCA_026224805.1 Nevskia soli | reverse complement strand
CGCCGGTAAACTGCAAAAGCTTGGTGTAATCGAATACCGCCGCGGACATGTCACGGTCCTGGACCGGCCCAGGCTCGAAAAGCAGAGTTGCGAGTGTTACGCCGTGGTCAAGAAAGAAACCGATCGCCTGCTGCCTTATCTGCCTCCTCGGGCCCAACCAATCGAACGGACACGTGCCACCCATAGCGTCACGCTGCTGGCCGCCTGAGCCCGCGGAATCCATAGCTGTGTCAGGCGGCGCTAACCTCCTTTCAGAGGTTCGGGAGATTCTAAAGCCCGCTGGATACTATCTGATGTGCGATCACTTCTACGGCGGCGGCATGTCGAACGATCAGGTCTATATGACCGTGGCTAAGCAGCAATAAGCTTTGATCGATGGTGGATTCGCACATGTTGAACTAGTTATGAAAAAAGTGGGGTCGCACTCCATCGCGCGGCTTGAAGCTGCGCTCACGGCATTCGGAAGCCCAATAACAGCCGCTCACTATCGTCTGCATTGGGCTGACAGCCGCCCGACGCAAGACGGTGGTCAATGACGGCTTTGGTGCCTTGAGAATTGCATACTGAGTGTCCGGGACTGGCCCGATGTGCGCAAACCCAAGGTTTCGCAAAACCTGCCGCAGGTATGCAGTGGCAACTATCATTCGCAAACGTCATTCGGCGCGTTGGACGCGGCATCAAAGGGGTCACTGACTAACAAAGCGAAGAACTTCGACAATGAGGCGATGCACAGGAACGCCATGAACATGACGTCAAGCCCACCGAAGGGACAACGACGACTGAGCTAGCCCACGTATACGCTGATCGAACCCAGGTACGCACTGATCGCAAGACTCAGAATTATCGAAGCCGCGATTTCGGCAGTGATTACTGCGACCACACCCGTCAGCCAGGTCCAGCCGTGGCGTTGGGCATGAAACTGCGACGCCGCGAAACCGAAGTAGCCAGCCCAGACGGCAAAGTATCCTGACAGAACCCAAAGCTCATGACCCGTGGCGCGGAGGAGGAACAAGCTGGGAAGGACGACCAGCGAGAAAAAAAGTGCGCGCATACCGGAGGTGTAGGCCGCCAGAACCAGGTACTCCGCGAAGTTGTTTCCGACGTGGATGAAAAATAGCCGGCACACTGCGGCCAGCAACGGAGCTTGCACGAGAGTCAGCAGATTTGCATGCGCGCGCATGGAATCCGAGACTGCAACGAGTCGCGGGTCGCTACCCGGGACCATCGACAGATGCCCTAGGGCGATGGCTGCGGACGACACCGCCACTGCAACGGTGAAGAACCCGAACGGCCCGAAATAGCGCTTCCGTCTTCCAAGGACATAGTCGCGCGCCACGAGGCCGGGCCGAACGATCAGCGCGCATAGCAGCCTCAACGCGCTTCGGTCCACATTTGTCAGCGCATGCATGAACTCGTGGCCGATCTCGTGCATCGTCAGACGCGGCGCGCCGATCTTCTGACCGCACCGGGCACAGTAGGCCTGGTTTTGTTCCAGTGGGGCTTCGCAGTTCAGGCAGTTCAATTCCCAGATCCGGGTCATGGCGTGGATGGAGGGAGCTCACGCACTTATCATAGCGCCAAATCGCGCGGACGTGGATTAGTAGTCTTCGAGCTAAGGTCACCGGTCGCAGGATCGTGGTATCGATTGTGTTTCAGATACCGCTCGACATCTATCTTGGATTGATGGGGCGTGTCCCTGGGTTGGCGATCAAGCAGATCGGCGCGCTCGATCTTTTTCGGCTGCGCCGAGCGCGCCGAGCGTCTGGAGACGCGCGTCACGGCGGAGCAAAAGAACCTCATCGAACGGGGCCGGCTGCGCTCCAGGGGGAAGAGCATGACCGACTTCGTGCTGACCAGCTTGCAAGACGCAGCACAGTGTACGATCGACGAGCACAGCCAACTCGCGTTTTCCGTCCGCGACAGTGACGCGTTCGTTGATGCGCTGTTGAACCCGCAGCCTGTCAATGACCGTCTGCGCGACACAGTGCGCCGCGACCCGAACGGCCGGTTCTGGGCGCAGAAAATTAGAGGACGATAGACGGCTCCTGGCCCGCAGCAGACATGAGAGCAATTTCCCCAAAGCAGACATCGACGGAAGCACGTCCGTGCAATCAGTGACTTGGCGTGCAACGGGTCCGGCGGGTCATCAGCGCGGGCACAATCGGTGCCGGAGTGAGACTCAAATTCTAGCTGTGATGAAACTGGCAATGTGGGTTAAGGCCGCTTGATTTCGATGGGAAGCGCAGGATTTTCGGGCGCTTGAACGATGTCTGCTTACGAGATTTTGCCGCTTCGTCTCTGACCGGCCCGGTGTGGACGCTTGGAGTCGAATATTCATCGCCCAATTCAGAAGATGGGATGTTCCCCGGTAATGAACACCCACGATTGACCGAAGTTGATGAAAGTGGATTCGTCCTCAAGCAACTCCTGAATTGCCCTGGCGACATACACCGTATTCAAGACCGCCAGCACGCGCCACCTGGGTTTGCCGCACGCGCCCGGCCTTGACGGGCGCACGATAGGGCGCAGAATGCTCAGGCGCGGGGCGGTCAAGGCAGGCTGCGCGGTCGCCGCGATGCCGCCCACGCCGGCACGGTGGAGTTTGCGGATACATATTTGACCCCAATCGAAATCCTTCCAGGAGCGAATTGTCATGGCACTCCCTGCTTCCAATACCCGTAATGAAGTCTGGTTCGCCTCCGGCGTCAGAACCCCTTTCGCCAAGGTCGACGGCGCGCTGAGCAAGCTCGACGCCATCGAGCTGTCGGTGCCGGTGGCGCAGGCCATGCAGGCGCGGCTCAAGACCGGCCAGCCGGACTTTGCGGTGTGGGGCACGGTGGTGCCGAACCTGACCTGGAGCAATATCGCCCGCGAGATCCTGATGGACTCCGGCCTGCCGCCGACCATTCCGGCCTACTCCACCATCATGGCCTGCTCCACCAGCATGATGGGGGCCATCCAGGCCGCCGGCATGGTCGACGGCGACAGCCGCAATCTCGCCCTGGTCGGCGGCGTCGAGAGCATGAGCCGGGTGCAGATCGGCCTCGGCGTGAAACTCTCCGACTGGGTGCGCAAGTTCCAGCAGGCCCGCTCGCTGGGCCAGAAAGTCTCGCACCTGACCGAACTCAAGCCGGGCGACGTGCGCCTCTACATCCCCGCCGTCACCAACCGCACCAGCGGCATGAGCATGGGCGAGCACACCGAAATCACGGTGAAGGAGTGGGGCATAGGCCGCGAGCCGCAGGATCAGCTGGCCCTGCTGGGCCACCAGCGCGCGGTCGCTGCCTGGGAGCGCGGCTTCTTCGACGACCTGGTGATTCCGGTCGGCGAGGCCAAACGCGACACCATCCCGCGCAAGGAAACCTCCTTGGAGAAGCTGGCCAAGCTGCCGCCGGCTTTCGACCGCACCAGCGGCAAGGGCACGCTCACCGCCGGCAATTCCTCGCCGCTGACCGACGGCGCCGCCGCCATCTGGGTCGCGTCCAGGGCCGGTCTGAACAAGCTGCCCTCGTCCACGCCGCGCGTGCGGCTGGTGGACTGGGAAATCGCTTCGCTGGATTTCCGCGTCGAGGGCCTGTTGATGGCCCCGGCCTTCGCCATCCCGCGTCTGCTCGCGCGGCATGATCTGCGCCTGGAAGACATCGGGCTGTGGGAAATCCACGAGGCTTTTACCGGCCAGGTGCTGTTCCACATCAAGGCGCTGGAAGACCGCAAGTTTCTCAAGGACCGGGCCGGCGTCGACCGCGACATCGGCACCTTCCCGCGCGAGCGGCTCAATCCCAACGGCGGCAGCGTGGCCCTCGGTCATCCCTTCGGTGCCACCGGCGCGCGCATCCTCAGCCAGGCCATCAAGGAACTGGCGGCGATGCCGGCCGGCACCCGCGCCATCGTCAGCATCTGCGCCGACGGCGGGCAGGGCAGCGTGGTGCTGCTGGAGTCGGCATAGCGATTGGCCGGGCGGGCGTTCATTCGACCGCCAAATCGTCGCCCACGATATGACTGAGGCAAATCGCACGCCCTTGCATGGCAAGAGCGTGCGATTTCCCCGGCGCCTTACTCCACCTTCTTCTGCATCAGCTGCTTGATCAGCTTCACCGGCGAGCTGCCGTAGCTGAGGAACTGCTCATGGAAGCGTTTCAGGTCGAAATTCGCGCCCTGTTCCTGCTTCAGCTTTTCGCGGAAGTCATAGATTTCCGAGAAGCCGGAGAAGTAGCTGGTCAGCTGCACGCTGCTCAGCTGCACCCGGCGCCACTTCGCCGAGGCTTCCTCCTGCGACTGGAAGGCATCGTGCGTCAGCAGCTGGATCGCATCCTCGCGGCTCATTCCCTGTACGTGCACGCTGTAGTCGAGGATGGTGTTGGTGACCGAGCGCAGGTTCCACTTCGAATACATCAGCCAGGCTTCCGGCGTGTTGCCGCCGTAGCCGGACTCCAGCATCATCCGCTCGCTGTAGACCGCCCAACCCTCGATCATGGCGCCATTGCCGAAGATGCTCTTGATGCGGCTGGGCGAGCGGTTGGCGTAGATCAGCTGCACGTAGTGGCCGGGAATGGCCTCGTGGATGATGAACACCGGCAGGATCCAGCGGTTGTATTCACGCAGGAAGCTTTCCGCGCGCTCCGGGCTGTAGCTGTCCAGCGGCGTGACGTTGAAATAGGTCTTGGCGCCGGGATTGTAGGGGCCGGGCGCCTCGATGCCGGCGATGGCCACGCCCTGCTCGTAAGAGGGCGTCTGCCGCACCTGCAAGGGCTTGCTCGGATCAAGGTCGATCAGCTGGTGGTCGGTGACCCACTGCTCCAGCTGGGGAATCATCTGCTCCACCGATCCCACGAAATTGTCGCGTGCGGCATGTTGTTCCGACATCTTGCCGATGAGCTGGCCGATCTTGTCGAAGCGGTCGGCCGGCTTGGGCGCATCCGCCATGTACTTCGGCCACAGCTCGTCGGAGAGCTGATCCATGTGCGAGATCAGATGCTCCTTCTCCACCTTGGCGCGCTGGTACAGATCTTCCGCCGAGCCGCCGGACTGGATGTCGTAGGCGAACTTGCGCTCATACAGTTCCCGGCCGAGGCGGAAGGAGCGCGCGGTACCGTCCTGCTCCAGCTTGCCGTCCAGGGCCTTGAGCCAGGCGACATAGTCGTTCATCGCCTTGCGCGCGGCGGTGATGCGCGTGTGGAACTGCGCGCGTTCGGCGGTGGACAGCCCGGAGCCGGCCACCTGCTTTTCCAGGTCCGGGCCGAAGACGTCGAGCGCGCCCTGGTTCTGGTCGATTGCCAGCCGTGTGTGCTCGCGCGTCGGCTTGCTGATGTTGTGCTCGGCGGCGCTGTAGTAGGCCGGGACATAGCGCAGCCGCTTCAGTACCGTGCGCAGGCGCTGGTCCAGCGGTGCGTAGTCGGTGTTGAGCAACAGGGCGAACGAATCGGCGACGTTGTAGCTGGACGGATCCCATTGCCAGTCCAGCAGGCCGTTGAGGTGCCAGCGCTCGGATTCAAGCTCGTTTTCCAGCAGGGCCTGGTCGGTACGATGGGCGTTGTCCAGGGTGTCCGGCTGGTAGCTGTGCAGGCGCGCCAGCTGCCGGTCGAGAAAGCGCAGCTCGGTGGTGCGCTCGCGGGCGTCCAGCACAGTCAGCCGGTCCGCCACCTGGTAGTAGCCGACCGCGATCCCCTGGTCCGGATGCAGCGGCCAGTAAGCCTTGAAGAAGCGATCGCCGAATTCCTGCGCGAACGCCAGGTTCGGGTCCGCCGCGGGCGTTGCGGCCGGACCTTCGGCCCAGGCGCTGTGCGCGAAACAGCTGATCGTCAATGCCAGCAGGGCGGCATGGCGCGGCAAACGCATCATCGAATTTCTCCAGTTTGGTGGTGAGCCTGACGGGGCGGCATTTTTTTGGAGCCGCGGCTCGCATGGTTTTAGTCTACACAGCTTGTTCCGCGCCGGGCAGCGGCCGGCGGCGTTACACTGTGGGCAAGACACGAACGGAAGGACGGGGGAAAAGTCGCATCATGCTGAACTACGATAGCGGATACTGGCTGGACATGACGCTGCGCATCACGTTGGCGCTGCTGGCGGGCTCCTTGGTCGGAGTCAATCGCGACCTGCACCGCAAGTCGATCGGGCTGCGCACCCTCGGCCTGGTTTCGCTGTCTTCCTGCCTGCTGGTCCTGACCTTGAGCCAATACGCCACGCAGCATGGCTTCAATAGCTCGGACCCCGCCAGCCGCGTCACCCAGGGCATCGTTTCCGGCATCGGCTTCCTCGGCGCCGGCGTGATCCTGCGCGGCCCCGACCAGATCCACGTCTATGGCCTGACCACCGCCGCGGCGATCCTGGTGGTGGCCGCGCTGGGCATCGCCAGCGCGCTGGCGGCCTGGCCGATCCTGATCATCGGCTTCATCGCGACCATGTTCCTGCTGATCGTCTGCGGTCCGATTGAACATGCGCTGCAGATGCGGATTGAAAAACACGATGCGGATGTGGCCAACAAGAAATACCTGGAGAGCAAAGCCTGATGACCACACAGACTAACCCCGGGACGAGACTCTAATCTCCGTCCCAATTAAAGAAGACTGTTGACGGGGACCTAGTCCCCGTCCAAGTACAGAACAATTACTGACGGGGACCTAGTCCCTGTCCACTTTACAGAGCAACTCGATAGGGATCTAAAACCCGTACCGCTTGCCCAGGGTGCGAAGGTCCGCCAGTTCCTTTTCGTGCTCGACCCGGCGCTGGTCGGCGACGCTGAGGCCCTTCAGGCTGGGGTCGAGCGTGTCGAGCACCACCGGCAGTTCGCCGAGCGGCAGGCAGGCGTCGATCGCCAGTCCGCCGAACGGGCCGGGCGGCACCGTGAACACCGGGGCGTAGCCGTTCGGCACGTCGCTGAAGTCCAGCGCCTGGGCGATATTGATCGAGCTGGCGCGCGCGCCCAGCGGCGCAAAGCCGAAGCGCCAGGCGATCATGTTGAGGATCGAATTCGGATCGAACTGCGTATGCTCCACCACTCCGCGCCGCGCGCGCGGGCCGATCAGCACGCAGGGCACGCGGCAGCCGAGGCGGCCGTCATTGCCGGTGGCGGTGAATTCCTGCGTGGTGACCGGTGCGAACGGCGGAGCGACGTGATCGCGGAAGCCGCCCCACTCGTCGTAGTTGATGATCATCAACGTGCTGGCCCAGTGCGGTCCCTGGCGGATCGCGTTGTAGACCTCGTTGAGGAATGCCTGGCCGTCGCGGACATCGGCGTAGGGATGATCGTCCCTGGAGACCCCGACCAGCTCGTGTACGTCGGTGCCGACGTTGTCGACATAGGTGAGATCGGCCAGCGTCCCGGCGGCGACGTCCGTGGCGAACTTGCTGAATGGCTGCGAAAAGCTCTTGTACTTGCTGCCCCAAAACGCGGTGTAGGAAACATCAGCGTAGTAGTAGCCTACCTTTCGTCCCGCCGCCAGCATGCTGTCCCAGATGGTTGGCAAGGTCGAGGTGGTGGTAGTGTTAGTGATGCGATCGGTCTGCCCGGCGTGCATGTAGAAGCGGTTGGGCGTGGTCGGAGCGAGGATGCCGCTGAAGTAGCGGTCGCAGATGGTCCAGTTGTCGGCGCAGCCCTTGAAGAAGGGCAGGCTTTCGGCAGTGTAGTAGCCAAGCGGGAAAGTGTCGCCGTTGGGCTGGGTCAGCAGGAAGCCGTCCATGGCTCCGTCGTTGATTTCGGTACGGCCGCCGGCGTAGCTGTGGTCGGGATCGGCCAGGAAGCAGTTCTGGTAATGCGGCGCCAGGTTGTACGACTGGAAGCTTTTGCCGGCGCTGTCCTTCAGTGTCACGCCGGCCTGGATGCCGTCCGCGCCGGGCACCCAGCCGAGGAAGTGATCGAAGGAGCGGTTCTCCATCATCACCACCACGATGTGATCGATCCCGCAGGTCGACGGATCGGCCGGCAGGGGGCTCAACGCAGGGGCTACCTCCGCGTCGACGCTGCGCGAATTCAGCGCCAAGCCGCCCGCCGCCGCGGCGACACCGGCGATAAAACGCCGCCGGCCGGCACTGAACGATTCACCCGAAGTGCCGCTGCCCTTGCCGTGCTTGCGTGTCGTCATTGCACCTTCTCCCCGTGCCGTGCCGCCGATTGCGGCGATGCCCGATCTTTCCGGCCTTCTGCTAGGACGCTGCAGCGGTCAGGGTCTGTGCCCTGTGGATAGGATCAAGCGGCTTCGGGGATTGTCATGCGACTGTCATATTTGCGCAACATCCGCGGTCACCTGCTGCGGCGCAGCAAATTGCGGCGTCGAGGCCTTTCCCGAGGGCAGATCAGCCGTTGAGGCCGCCACAACGCTCGCGCCAGGCTTTTACCTGGGGCCAGGACAGGATGCGCTCCGCCACGTCGCTGGTGCGGATCATCTCGTCGAGCTGGGCCACCACCGAGATGTCGCCGATGGTGAGAGCGTCGCCGCTCAGGAACAGGCGGTATTGCAGCATGGTGTCGAGATCCTGCACATGCTGCAGCAGCATCTTCACCACCTCGACCTTCGAGTACGCGCCCAGGCCCTGATTGCCGAGCTTTTTCGGATAGCGGCGTTTCAGCACCAGCTTGACCACCGAGCGCTCCCAGTGCGGACGGCCGGCGCAGACCAGGTCCAACGCCTTCTCCATCGCCACCGGATCGAGCATGCGCAGGTATAGCTCGTAGAAGTACAGTGAAGTCCCGGCCCAGTCTTCCAGCAGGCGCGACTGCGCCAGCGCACCGGGGTCGGTGGGGTAGAGCGGCTTGTCGGGATATTTCTGGTCGAGGAAGCGGGCGATGTGCGCCGAATCTTGCAGGCGCTCGCCATGGTGGTCCAGCACCGGCAGCTTGCCGGCCGGGGATAGCTTGGCCGCCTGTAACGCGCGCAGGCCGTTGTAGTTCACCACTTGATAACCCAGGCCTTTGAACTCCAGGCAACGCCGGATCTTGTTGCAGAACGGCGACATCACCCATTGATGCAGCACGATTTCTGACACCGGCGCTCCCCCTTGTTTTCGCAGCCGCCCGGGTAGCCGCCCGAGGCCCAGCAATCCTACATCAACCCATGCGCGCGACCAGTTTCAGCGGCAGGTTGCGCATGGCCAGGCCCATCAGGTTCCAGGGCCAGGCGGGCACGCAGGCTTCCACCTTTTCCTTCTCGATGGCGGCGACCAGGGCGCGGCAGCCGGTGGCGGTGTCGATCATGAACGGCGTGTTCTTCACCTTCTCGTTGATCTCGCTGCGGATGTAGCCCGGATATAGCGTCGTCACCTTGATTTTGGTGCGCAGCAGGTCGGCGCGGATGCCTTCGGTGAGCGCGGCGACGCCGGCCTTGGTGGCGGCGTAGGTGGTGATATTGCCGGGCATGCCGCGCATGGCGCTCATCGAGGAGATCATCACCAGGTGGCCGTGCTGCTGCTGGCGGAAGATTTCTACCGCGGCCTCGCACTGCGCCAGCGCGGCGACGAAATTGGTTTCGGCGGTCTGGCGGTTAGCCCAGAAGTAGCCGGTACCCACCGGCCGGCCCTTGCCGATGCCGGCGTTGACGATGATGCGGTCGAGGCCGCCGAATTCCTCGGCGAACTCGCGGAACACGGTGAAGACGCGCTCGTAGTCGTTGACGTCCAGCTCCCTGATGGAGACACGGATCGCCGGGTTGAGCGCTAACAGCTCCTGCTGCAGCTCCTCTAGCCGGTCGGTGCGCCGCGCGCACAGCGCCAGATCGCGCCCCTTTTTGGCGAATTCGCGGGCCATGCCGGCGCCGAGGCCGGAGCTGGCGCCGGTGATAAGAATGTTCTTGCGCATGAGGGTTGTGGCAGCCTGGAGGTCAGCGGTAGGTGATGAGTTTATGCTGCATGCCCTCGAAGTGGGCGTGCTCGTTGAGCGTGCTCAGGTAGCGGGCGCGTTCGCTGTAGATGATCTTGGTGACGCCGCAGTTGGCCAGGGTCAGGTTGAGCTGGTAGGCCTGCAGCGCGGGAAATTTCAGCAAGGCGTGGCAGATGGCGCTGATCACGCCGCCGGAAGTAAACACCAGGGCGGTCTTCGACGGTCCCAGCGACGCGATCAACTGATCCAGGGCGCCGATGCAGCGCTCGCGGAATACCGGCCAGGACTCGCTGTACTCCGCATCGTGGCCGCCGCCGATCCAGCGCTCCATCGCCTTGCCGAAAATCGTCTGGAAGGCGCGGCGCGGCTCCGGCATTTTCGCCAGCTCGGCCATCATCGTCTCGGGCCGGGCGAAGCGCGGCTCGTGGCGCACGATGATTTCGTCGTGATCGTATTCGCGGAAGCCCGGCAGGTCCTGTGTTGCCACCGCCAGCTGCATCGCTTCCAGGCAACTCGCCGCGGTCTGGCGGTGGCGCTTTATCGCGCCGGTGACCACCGCGTCCACCTGCGGCACCCGCGCGCGCAGCGCCAGACCGAGGATGCGCCCCTGCTCGACGCCGGTGGGCGACAGCTCGTCGTAGTCGGTCTTGCCGAAGGAAGCCTGACCGTGGCGGATCAGGTAGACGGCGCCCATCAGGCCTGTCCGCTCAATTCTGAATCCATGTTGATGTCTGCCTTTTGTTTGCCGCGTACATGCTAAGTGCGCAGCGCCTGCCGATGAAATGTTTGTTTTTTATTGCCGGCCATGCATGGGATTCATGGGGCGGCACGCTATTTGCAGCATTCCCAATGCCAAGATAGGGCTTGGCGGCGGCTCGCAGAGGCCAGGAGCACGATATTGAAAACCGCTTTGATTCCGACATTCAGCTTGATTGCCGCCATTTTGGTCGGCTGCAGCGATGGCAGTGATGTGGGCAGTGGCAATGGCTCCACCGACGGAGGGTTCCGCGCGGTCAACGGCATCACCGATTCGAGCGGACTGACCGTCAGCCTCGACGGCAGCGCCACGGCAAGCGTCAGCTTCGGCGCGGTCGGCCAGAATTATCTGGTCGCGGCCGGCAGCTACAGCGCCACGCTGAGCAGCGATGCCGAGACTTTCCAGATCCCCGCCGTGGCCATCGCGACAGACCAGTTGACCACCCTGTTCGCCACCGGCACCATCGCCGGCACGCACGGCGGATTCACAACGCAGGAGTCGCTGACCGCACCGGCGAGCGGGCTGCGGCTGCAATGGGTGCATGCCGCCTACGCCGAATCGCAGTCGGTGCCGGAATTCGACATCTACCTGGTCGCTCCGGGCAGTGGCATTACGGGGGCGACGGCGACTGCCGTGTCCTACGGGAGCAGTTCCGGTGAGGTAGCCCTTGCCGCCGGCAAGTACGAAATCGTCATCACCGACCCGAACAACGCCAACGCGATCGTGTTCGACAGCGGCGCCACAGGCGTGACCATGCCGCTGGCCGGCAGCAGCACGTCCACATTCTCTTTGAATATCGCCGCGCTGGACGCCGCCGGCGGCAGCAAGGATGGCTCGCCGATCTCTCTTTTGCTGTTGCAAAACACTGGCGAAAGCCAGGCCTTGTTCAACGGCCAGAACTGAGCGCGGCGCAGGACGACAGTTGGTGAATTACGCCGCGGCCAGAAAATCAGGAGCCGCCACCGCCAGGGCCTGCTCCGCCGGGTGATCCTTGGCGCGCAGTACGCGGCCGAAGCGTTCGCGGGAGTAGGTCGGCGTGTAGCCGTTGCCGCTCCAGGCCAGCTTGCCGGCGATCATCACTTGCGTCACCACGCCCTCGGGCCGGTTCACCAACTGCTCGCAATCGAAGATTTCGCGCCGGATGTAGCGGACGGTGCTTTCCGGCTGCCATTGCCGCAGCGCCTGCGGGTCCACCACGCACAGATCGGCCTGCGCCCCGGGCTGCAGCGTGCCGACATTGAGCCCGAAGAATTGCGCCGGCGCCTGCGTCATGCGCTGCACCGCCACAGCCACCTGTTGCAGGCCGTCTTCCTGGGCGATTTTCAGGGTGCGCAGATTGCAGTCGTAGAACGCCATATTGGTGAGATGGGCGCCGGAATCGTTGAAGCCGGGCAGCGTCAGCGGATGGAACAGCAGCTTCTTCACCATCGCCGGATTGCGGTTGGCGGTGGTGGTGTGCCAGCGTAGCTGCGTATCCCATTGCCGCAGCAGGTGCAGGACGAAATCGGCATCGTCGCCGGCCGGTTTGGGGAAGGTGCCGAAGAACGCCGCCTCGTCCGCGTTCCTGGCGCCGCCGCTGCCGGCCTGCCAGGCCAGCAGGCGGCGCCAGGCCGCTTCCAGGGTCTCGCCGTTCCAGCACGGCAGCGGGCAAGATTCCACATGCATGTCGTCGAGCCGGCGGTTCAGCACATTGTCCTCGCGCCCGACCAGGCGCTTCAGGTTGGCCAGGTTGAAGCCGCGCTTGCCCTTGTGCCACATGGCGCGGAAGGCGCGCACGTAGTCGGGATCGTCGAGGATGCGCAGGCGCCCGGCGCGGTCGTCCAGCTCGCACTCGTTGAGCAGCCGCAGTTCCGGGATCTCCTCGGCGATCGGTGTAATGACGCCGTCGCTCCACAGCTTGAACGGGGCCGATAGCGCCTGGAAGCGGAACAGGCCGCCGAGCAGCCTCGAGTTGAGCAGGCGCGACAGCGTCAGCCCGAGCTTGGCCAGGGAGCGGTTGGTGTGCAGGTCGATCGCCGCCACGGCGGTGGTTTTCAGCCGGCGGCCGTAGAGCCGGCTGCTGCTGAGCAGGAAGGTGCGCAAGGTCTGCAAGCGGCTGTCCTTGGGCGGCGTGGCCTGCCATACCCGGTCCCAGCGGCGCACGATGTGGGTGAGGCGCTTCAGCTCGTGGAACGGCGCGAACTGCGTCGGGATCTGCTTGCGCGTGTTGGGGCGATTGGCGAGGTAGTGGAAGGGCAGGGCGTCGGTGGAGAAGCCGGCATAACCCTCGGCCATGCCTTTCTCCAGCAGCGCTTCCATGCGCCCCAGTTCGTCGGCGGTCGGCTCGCGCGTGACGGAAGCCTGCAGGCCCATCACTTCGATGCGCAGCATGGAGTGGGGGATCATCGGCATCACGTTGGGGCCGAGCGCCAGCCGCTCGAAATGTTCCAGGTAGGCGCCGGAATCGTTCCAGTGCACCGCATCGCCGACCTTGCGCAGCACCTGCCGCGGCACGTTCTCCACCCGGGCGAAACAGTCGACGATGGGGTCCTCGCCGTTGCGGCGCTGGTTGCCGTAGGCCACGCCGAGCGAGCAGTTGCTCATGACCACGGTGGTGGTGCCGTGGCGCACCGCTTCCGGCAGTTCCGGCGCCAGCTCCACTTCCAGATCCAGATGGGTGTGGATGTCGAGCAGCCCGGGCATCAGCCAGCGGCCGCTGCAGTCGATCACCGCGCCGCCGACAGGCGCGGGCAGATCCTTGCCGGTGGCCGCGATGCGTCCATCGCGCACCAGCAGGTCCGCGACCTGCGGCGCCCCGCCGCTGCCGTCGAATACGGTTGCATTCCTGAATAGGGTAGGGTTCGCTTCCATTGCGCAGACTCCTCTGTCTGCTTACACCATAAGCCGCCCGGGCAATACCATAAATAGGAAGTTTGACCCGGCCGGCACCGGACCCTTGAGTTGAATTAGCCCTGTTCGCTGAGCAGGGCCTGGATGATCGGGCAGCCCTTGACCGCGCCGTGCCCCGAGCAATGCCCGGCGTGATGGGCCAGCACCGAGCGCATTTTTTCCAGCTCGCGGATGCGCTCTTCCAGGTCGGCAACCCGCTTCTGGGCGATGGCCTTGACCCGGCTGCGGTCGTGGCCGTCCTCGGTCAACTGCAGCAGCTCGGCAATGTCTTCCAGCGAGAAGCCCAGGGTCTTGGCGCGGCGGATGAATTGCATGCGCTGCGCGTCGGCGGCGCCATAAAGCCGATAGCCCCCGGCGCTGCGCGGGGCGATCTGCAGCAGCCCCTGCCGCTCATAGAAGCGGACAGTATCGATATTCACCTCGGCGGCCTTGGCGAGGCGGCCAATGGTGAACTGTTCCGGCTGAGACACGGCGCTCGGAGGCATGGCCAATCCCGATCAATGGCGGTTGAAGCCCCAGTCTAAACCCTGGAGTCCACTTCAGGGTCAAGCGCTCTCCGGGCAGGCGAAAAAAGCCCCACCGCCGGGCGATGGGGCTTTATACGGCAACCGGCCCGGGCGGGGCCGGCTTTGGTCAGAACTGATACTTGACGAAAGCCTGGGCGAAGTCGCGGTCCGACAGCGTGTTCTGGTCGCCGGCGCCCCAGTACCAGGTGTAGCCGACGTTGAACGACAGCGCGGACTTGTAGCGGATTTCGTAGAGGGTATCGATTTCCTTGCGGCCGCCGACGAATTCGAACGCCGGGCCGGGGGAGATGCCCTGCACGTCCTGGGCGAAGATCAGGGTCGGGTGGATGCCGATGTTCGGCAGCACGTTCTCATAGCTGGCCAGGACCACCATGCGATAGCCCCAGGCGAAGGACTTGACGAAATCGTTGATCGGCTGCTGATGCGGATTGAAGCGCAGGCCGTCGACGCCGTAAGAGCAGTCGGGGACATTGGAGCAGGCCAGCCGCGAACCATTGGCGCCGGTGCCGTCGGCGCCGGCGGTGGCGCTGAGCGGGGTATTGGGGCCATCGATCTGCAGCAAGTCGTGGTTGGGCAGGTCGGGGATGATGTCTGCTCCGACTTCGCCCAGCACGATGATCTGGTCGGCACCGAAGGGATTGTCGGAGGCACCCAGCACGCGGGTTACGCCGAGGTCGAGCTTGACCAGCTCGAAGCGCTGGTAGCCCTGGATGTAACCCGGATTCTGGCGATTCAGCGGCTTGGTGTTGTCGGTCGGCGCATTCTCGCCGACCACGCCGCCGCGGTAGGGGATGACGAAGTTGGGGAAGGACCGCGCCGAGCCGGGAGCGGCGCCCAGACCGAGCAGGTTGAAAGTGTCGTGATACGGGTTGGTGCCGGTGGCGCTGACGAAATCGCTGCTGCCATCCGAGGCGACACCGCCGTTGGCCTGGTTGGCGATGTTGAGGCCGGCGGTGCCGGTGCAGTTCATGCTGACTTCGCTGCAGCGGGTCAGCGTCGGGCCGGCCGCGGCGAATTCCAGGTCGGCGATCGACACCTGCATCGGCAGGTTCGGGCGGTAGGAGACTTCGCCCTGCACCGAGTAGCTGCCGAAGGTGGTGCTGAAGCTGGCGCCAAGCAGGTCGATGTCTTCCGGATATTCCAGGAAGACCTTGCCGGTATTGAGCGGTACGGCATCGTCCTTGCGCGAGGTCAGCAGTCCGCTTAGGGCGGGAATGCCCGGGCAGTCAAGCAGGAACGAGAGGAGGCTGTTGGCGTCGTTGTTGTTGGCATTGCCCTCGCGGCGCGCGCAGCTGGCCTTGGTAGCGAAGAAGCCGACATAGGGCAGGCGCGAGTGATAGTGCTCGTAATACAGCGCCATGTCGGTGCCGTTGTTGAGCCCGTCGGCGTAGTAGTCCAGCTTGGCGCCGTACTGGCCGCTGGTGCGGGGGTTCATGTCGGCCGAGCGGCCGGCATAAGTGGTGGTGTAGGTGATCAGCCCCAGCGGGCTGTCCAGCGGATGGCCGATATTGTTCGGATCGTCGGCGCTGCTGCCGAAGCTGAGGTTGGCGAAGTGCCCGGCGTTGTAGGTGCCCAGGTCGTTGGAGGAGAAATAGCTGCCCGGCGCCGGCGCTTCCAGCGGCTTCCATTCCAGCTGGTAGAAGCCTTCCACGGTGGCGCTGTCGAACGGCTCGAAGCTGAGGAACAGCTGGTTGAGAGGGGTGAAATCCTCCTCCAGCTGGTTGCCGACACGGTAGAAATTGTTGCCGTTGATCGGGTTCGCCTGGTTGATGCTGTTGAACACCAGGGTGGTGCTTTCGCCCCAGTTGATGGTCTGGCGGCCGAGCTTGACGGTCAGCTTCTTGTCATTGGTGAAGGGGATCGGGATCTTGCCGTAGATGTAGCTGTCGAGGTACTGCAGATTGGTCCCGACCTGCTTCAGCACGGCCGGATCGGTGCGCTTGGTGCGCTCGTAGGCGCCGACGCCGTAGAGTCGTTCCGACAGCAGCGGGATGTTGCCGGCCAGCGGGGCGGGCAGCTGGATGGCGGACAGGCCGGGCACCGGCGAGCCGACACGACCGACCGAATTCACGTTTTGCGGCGTGATGATGTCCGGGTGGCGCTCGTTGAAATCGTTGTTGACGGCATCGTAGAAGTACAGCAAGCGGCCGAAGAAGCCGAAGTCGCCCCAGGTCAGGGTCAGGTCGGGCGTGACCTTGGCGGGCGCCTGGAAAATGCTGCCCTTGTTGTAGTTGAGGTCGCCGTCATCATGCGCCATCGAGTACGAGCCGGGCACCTGCTCCAGCCGCTGTGAAACGTAGCCCTGGGTGCGGTAAACGCCCTGGCAATTCTGGTAGATGATGGTGCCGGCCGAGCCAGGAGAGGTGCCACAGGCGTTGGGGTTGAGATCGGACTTGCCGACCAGGTTGTCGCTCTGGCTCTGCGTGCGGAAGCCGACGCCGGCCGTGGCCGTGGTGTTCAGCTGGCCATGGATGCCGTTGTCGCTGCCGGGTACCGGTATATTGAAATCGACGGCGCCGGCCGGCCCTGAAATCGTTGCCAGGCTGGCGGCAAAGAGCGCCGCAACGGTGACGTAACGATGCAATCCCTTCAGCCGCCCATTCAACAGCATGACCCCGCCCTCCATCTTGATTTTGTGACTGACCTGGCGGCTGCGTGAGCCGCTGCGCCGGCTCCCGGCCGGTATTGTGCGCATCTTGCCGGATCAAGACGGAGTGTCAAGCGCCATAGCGACATTGTGCGCGGGTTTTCGGCAAACACCGCGCAGCGGCCCATGGCGTCGCGGCGCGCATGGGAGGATGATGCCACGGTCAGGTTGTCGCGCAGGTTGTGGCGCGCGCCAGGTAATTCGACAGCAGGTTGGCGAAATCGGGCAGCGCGGCGCCGACTTCGCTTTCGGCGCCCCCGCGCAGGCGGGCGTAGACCGACTTGATCGCGGGATTGTGCACCCGGGCGGCGCGCGCATCGGTGACGCCCAGCAGGGCATCGACCGCCGCGTCGGAGCGGCCTTGCAGGAAGCTGGCAAAATCGGCCGGGCGATCGGATGCGGCGAGGTAGTCCTGGTACAGCGGGTCCAGCGCCACCACGAAATCCGGCAGCAGGGCTTGCATGGCGCGCGGCAAGATGTCCGGACGCGCGGCCTTGAGCAGGGACAGGCCGGTTTTCAGGGCGATACCGCGCAGACCGCTGCGCCCGGCGATGCGGTTTTCGGTCAGATGCACACAGTCGGCGACGAGCGCGTCCTTGCGCTCCGCAGTCAATACAATATCGGCCAGCGCCGGCATGGCAATCGGTCCCCCGCAGGAAATCAGACAGACAAACACTATGGACTCAGGCAACGGCAAAAAGCCTACCATGTCTTCGATCAAAACCCGCCCGCTGGAGCGCAACCTCGCGTTGACCAAGCTCGGCCTGGGCGCGGGCACCAAGATCGTGGCGCATTCGCTGGTCAACATCTTCCGCGGCGAGGTGGCGCGTAGCTCGGCCGACCGCGAATTCTACGAGCGGCAGGCGCGGGTGCTGGCCGACGAGCTGGGGCGCCTCAAGGGCAGCGTCATGAAAGCCGGGCAGATGCTGTCCCTGTACGGGCAGTATTTCCTGCCGGAAGAGGCGGTGGAAGTATTGTCCGGCCTGCAGGACGACACCGCGCCGGTGGCCTGGAAGGTGGTGGCGCCGGTGCTGGAAAAGAGCATCGGCCGGCAGCGCCTGGCCGAGCTGGAAGTGGATGAAACGCCGCTGGCCGCCGCGTCCCTGGGACAGGCGCACCGGGCGGTACGCAAGTCCGACGGCCTGCAGCTGGTGGTGAAGATCCAGTATCCGGGCGTGGCCGACGCCATCGACAGCGACATCAAGACCCTGTCGCGCCTGCTGCTGCTGACCCGCCTGTCGCCCAAGGGCCTGGACCTGGCCCCGGTCTTCGCCGAGGTGCGCGAGATGCTGTACCGCGAGGTGGACTACCACGCCGAGGCGCGCTTCACCGAGGAATTCGCGCGCCGCCTGGCGGATGACCCGCGCTTTGGCGTGCCCCGCGTGCTGGGCGAATATTCCAGCGGGCAGGTGCTGACCACCAGCTTCGAGTCGGGGGTGTCGGCGCGCGACGCCGCGGTGCGCTCGCTGCCGCTGGCGCGTCGCAACCGCCTGGGTCTCAATTTTCTCGACCTGTTCCTGACCGAGTTCTTCGACTGGGGGCTGGTGCAAAGCGATCCCCACTTCGGCAACTACCGCATTCGCTTGGGTGAAAAGGAAACCGAGGATCGCATCGTGCTGCTCGATTTCGGTGCGACCCGCCGCTTCGGGCGCCGCTTCGTCGATGCGTATCGCGGCATCGTGCGTGGCGCCCTGATGGGCAATCGCGAGGAGATTCTGCGCGGCGCCGGTGAAATCGGACTGATAGGGGGCGCCTTTCCGGAGCCGGTGCTGAAGGCCTTTGTGGAGATGTGCCAGCTGATCGTGGAGCCGTTCAATGGCTCCGACGATCCGCGCATCCCGCCGGAGTTGCGCAATGCCCGGGGAGATTACCGCTGGGGCGCCAGCGACCTGCCGATGCGCGCCGCCAATGTTGCAGCGCGCAATGCGCTGTCGGTGCATTTCCGGGTGCCGCCGCGCGAGATCGTGTTCCTGCACCGGCGTCTGGCCGGCGTCTTCATCATGTTGGCGACGCTGGATGTGGAATTGTGCGCGCGCGACCGGCTGCTGCAGCGTCTGGATCTGGAAAGCGTTGCCGCCAACTAGGGGCCCGGCATCAATCACTTCGTTCGCGGCGTCGCCGCTGCACGTAAGTGAAGCTGTTGTGCCGAACTTCGGCGGAACCTGAGACTCCAAACCCGGCATTCACCTCATCCGGCGCGATTGGCCGGGCGTCGGCCGGAGTCGCCCTCTTATTGGCGGCCGTGGACTTTTTCTGTAGCATCGGTGCGGATGATCCGACCATACGCTGCCGGACGGTTACAAACACCCTGTTGAGGAGAGTATTAGCAATGAAGAAACAACTCCTATTTCTCGGCGCATTGGCACTGGGTCTGTCCGCCCAGCACGCCTCTGCAGCTGACCTGACCCCGGTCGGCGCCGAAAAGGGCGCCAACGCCGACGGCACCATTCCGGCCTGGACTGGCGGTCGTCCGAAGAGTGGTCCGCTGGCCGGCGAATACCCTCACGACGAAACGCTCGACGGTGACAAGCCGCTCTTCACCATCACCCACGACAACTACGCCAAGTACGCCGACAAGCTCACCGAAGGCCACAAGGAGTTGCTGAAGCGTTACGCCGATTACAAGATGAACATCTACCCGACGCACCGCACGGTGGCGTTCCCGGACTTCATCTACAAGGCCACCGCCGCCAACGCCACCACCTGCAAGCTCAACGGCACCGACGAGCCGGACAATTGCACCCTGGGCTTTCCCTTCCCGCAGCCCAAAACCGGCGCGGAAGTGATCTGGAACCACCGCCTGAAATGGCGCGGTGACGCCGCTCAGCGCTACAACAACCAGTTCATCGTGCAGCCCAGCGGCGATTTCCAGCAGACCAAGATCCTGGAACAGGTCAAGTTCTCCTACGCCAACGACAAGAGCCCGGTGCCGATGAAGATCGGCCAGGGCGAGTTCCTCAAGTACCTGTCGCAGACCCTGTCGCCGCCGCGCCTGGCCGGCACCTTCATCCTGGTGCACGAGAAGTCCGGCACCGGCGACAACGGCCGCGCCGCCTGGCTCTACAGCCCGGGCCTGAAGCGCATCCGCCGCGCGCCGACGGTGCAGTACGACAACCCGTACGAAGGCACCGACGGCAACCAGTTCTACGATCAGGTCGACATGTTCAACGGCGCCCTCGACCGCTACAACTGGAAGCTGGTGGGCAAGAAGGAGTTCTACCTGCCGTACAACTCCGACAAGATCGCCGGCAACACGGTCAAGTACAAGGACATCATCCGTCCGCATCATCTCAACCAAGATCTGCCGCGCTACGAGCTGCATCGTTACTGGGTGGTCGAGGCGACCCTCAAGCCGGGCACCAACCACACCTTCAAGACGCGCCGCTTCTACGTCGACGAGGATGCGTGGAACATCGAGGCGGTGGACGACTACGACAACAAGGACCAGTTGTACAAGTTTCAGGAAGGTCATCTGGTCACCGCGCCGAACATCCAGGCCGCCTCCACCGTGCCGGAAATCATCTACGACTTCTTCTCCGGCCGTTACTTCATCACCGCGGCCTTCAACGAAGACAAGCCGGTGGACCTGACCGTCAGCTGGCCGGATGATTATTTCACCGCCGCTTCGGTGCAGAAGCTCACGACCAAGTAGCAAACAGCGGTTGCCGTAATTTGCTTCAGGCCGCCGGGTGCAAACCCGGCGGCTTTTTATTGTGTGCCGAGCATGTTCGTTAGCTCGGAGGCGAAAGTCCTCTAACCGCGCCCCCTATGCCGTTTACTTGTTCACTCACATCATCCATTCCCCATTTCCGCATGAGCACCCAATACGAAGAACGCCAGAGTTTCGATCAGCCCAAGGAAAAAGTGCTGCGCATGTTCAGCGACCGCGCCTATTTCGAGCGCAAATACGCCGCCAGCGGTGGCTGGGACATCAAGATTCTGGAGCATGAGCTGGACGGCAAGCGCTTTCGTATCAAGTGCAGCTACAGCCGCAAGCCGGATGCCGATGTGCCGGGCTTCGCCAAGAAGTTCATCGGCGATTCGGTGCAGCTCACGCAGGAGGATGTCTGGGATCTGGAAACGGCCAACGGCCGCCTCAGCATCGAAATCCGCAACGCGCCGATCCGCATGAGCGCCGCCATGCGAGTGGTGGAAGAGAAGGGCGGCTGCGTCAACGTGCTGCAATGGACGCTGAATTGTCCGGTGCCCCTGATCGGGAGCAAACTGGAGCAGATGCTGGCCACCGAAATGCACAACAAGGCGGCGGCGGACCTGGATATTTCACGCCGGCTGCTGACCGATTACTGAGATCGCTGATGAATCAGGGTGTCGAACCGCCGCAGCCCGATCCCGACAAGCTCACGCTGCTGCAAACCGTCGGCAGCGTGCTGTCCTCGTTTTTCGGGGTGCAGAGCGGACGTCACCGTCAACGCGATTTCCAGCACGGCAGCGCGCCGAAATTCATCGCCGTGGGCCTCGTCCTGACGGCCTTGCTCATATTGACGCTATGGCTGGTGGTGAAACTGGTGTTAAGCCACGCTGGAATGTAAACCCGAAACCTTGTCCGCAGCATCCAAGTATTTAATTCTTTGCATAGGGAGTCGACGATGCCGAAGCCGAGTGTGACCCGGAATCCTTCCGGAAGGCTGTCGCGGGCCTTGGCGGAAGTCTGCGCCAGCGCGATCGCGGCCTGTGCCGCCGCCGTGTCCCTCTCCACGTCCGCCGCCGCTGCGCCGGCTGTGCCGGCCTGGGTGCAGGATAGCAACAAGGCCGCGCAGCCCCTGCTCGATACCATCGCCCAGTTCAATCCCGAGCAGGCGGGGCAGCTCGGCGTCGACGGTTACGACGACAAGGTCATCGACCTGCAGCCGCAGGTCTACGAGCGCAACCAGGCTGCCCTGCAAAAGGTCATCGACGGGCTCAATGCCCAGCTGCCGCAGGCGACCGATCCGTCGCTGCAGCAGGACCTGCAGATCATGATTACCGCGGCGCAGCAGCAGTTCGACACCAACAAGCTGCAGCATGACCTGATGCTGCCGTACTTCGCCGCGGCCGGCGTAGCATTCGAGGGCATCCATGGCCTGCTCGATCCGCGCGTGCCCAAGCAGCGCCAGGCCGCTGCCCTGGTGCGCCTGCGCCTGTACGCCGGTCTGGAGCCGGGCTCGACTTCGCTGGCTGACTTGGCGAAAGCGCGCACTGTGGAGCGCTTCGGCGTCAAGGATCTCACCGGCCCGTTCAAGGATGAGGTGGAGCAGGATATGTCCGACGCGCCGCGGCTGGTGGCCGGCCTCGGCGAGCTGTTCAAAGGTAGTGGATTGACCGGCTACGAGCAGCCGCTGGCGACCCTGACTGCGCAGATCCAGGACTATAACGACTGGGTGCGCAAGGAAATCCTGCCGCGCTGCCGCGCCGACAACCGCCTGCCGCCGGCGATCTATGCCGACAACCTGAAGCAGTTCGGCAACACTGTGCCGCCCGACGAGCTGATCCGGCGGGCGCTGCTGTCCTTCGCCGAAATCCGCAACGAGATGCGCACCCTGGCGCCGCTGGTGGCGAAGCAGAAGGGCTTCAAGTCCACCGATTACCGCGACGTGATCCGCGAGCTGAAGAAGACCCAGATCACCGGCCCGGCCATCCTGCCGTTCTACCAGAAGCGTCTGGCCGCCATCGAGGACATCCTGCGCCGCGAGCACGAGATCACCGTGCCGGAGCGCCACGCGGTGATCCGCCTGGCGACCGAGGCCGAGACGGCGCAGATTCCGGCACCACACATGAGCCCGCCCCGGCTGATCGGCAACACCGGCGAATACGGCGAGTTCGTGCTGCCCCTGAAGACTCCCGGCAAGACCGGCGAGAAGGACCTGAAGACCGACGATTTCACCTATGACGCGGCCGCCTGGACCCTCACCGCGCACGAGGCGCGGCCGGGCCACGAATTGCAGTTCTCGGCCATGATGGACCACGGCGTGTCCATCGCCCGCGCCGTGTTCGCCTTCAACAGCGTCAATGTCGAAGGCTGGGCGCTGTATTCGGAAGCGGAGATGAAGCCGTATTTCCCGCTGGATGGCCAGCTCGTCGGTTTGCAGAACCGGCTGATGCGCGCGGCGCGTGCCTTCCTCGATCCGATGGTCAACCTGGGCATGATCACGCCGCAGCAGGTGAAGCAGTTCCTGATGGACGAGGTGGTGTTGTCCGAGGGGCTGGCGAAGGAAGAGACCGACCGCTATACCTTCCGCGCGCCGGGCCAGGCCACCTCCTACTTCGTCGGCTACCAGGCCATGATGGAAACGCGGCAGCGCGCCGAGCTGGCGCTGGGGGCGAAGTTCAACAAACAGCGCTTCCACGACTTCGTCATCGCGCAGGGCCTGTTGCCGCCGGACCTGTTGCAAAAGGCGGTGCTGGAGCAGTTTGTGCCCGCGGAGCAGCAGCGTCCTTAGCCTGCATCCGTTGCACGGTTCACAACAAAAAAGGCGGCGGGATCAACAGGTCCCGCCGCCTTGTTTTCTTCCAGGTTAATTCTGCGGAGCAGAGGGCCTCGAAGGGTAGGGCTTCACCGAGCCGCAATCGGCGCCCTGCCACTGGCCGCTGATCTGGTTGTCCATGGCGAAGTCGCCGCCCAGGTGCGGGTTGTTGCCTTCGACGTGCGCGGTGCCGCTATAGCTGGTGCCGCCGCTGCCGGTGAACTGCTCATGTCCATGCATGTCGCCTTCGCGTCCATGGCAGATCAGGTCTGCCGAAAAGGAATTGCCGGACCAGCTCGCGTTTTGCAGCTGGCAGTCGCCGCGGCCGCTGTCCGGATGGTCGTCTCTGGCCGCCTGTTCCGGCGTCAGGCAGTTCTGCATGGTCTGCGGACCGCCGCCCATGCCCGGCATCTTGATGCCCAGCTGCTGCATCCTCGCCAGCTGATCTGGCGGAATCTGCGGGCCGCCCTTGGTGAAGTTCGTTTGCAGCGTGATCTGCCACAAGCCGGGCTTGCGGTGCTCGGTGGCCGCGGCGGCCAACGGCAGAACCATAGCGGCAGTGACTCCGAGCATCAGCAGCTTGATCACGGCATCCCCCTGTTTGAGCACGGGGACACGGTAAGCACTGTTCCAAACCGCCACCAACCCCGTAATGGGGGGTGTCTGGCCAAGATCAGCCGTCGTGGGTCTTTTTCAGCAGATAGAGGAAATCCAATGCTTCCCGGGGCGACAGGGCGTCCGGATCGAGCCCCTCCAGCAGGGCCAGCACCGGCGCCAGCGCGGGGGTGAAAAGCGCCAGTTCCGATTGCGTCGGTGCGGTTGTCGGTGTTGTAGCTGCCGCCGGCGCTGCCACTGCCGTGGCGCCGCGTTCCAGCTCGGCCAGCACCGCGCGCGCGCGCGCCGTGACCGCCGCCGGCACACCCGCCAGCGCCGCTACCTGCAAGCCATAGCTGCGGTTGGCCGGCCCGGGCCGCACCTGGTGCAGGAACACCAGCTGCTCGCCGCCGGCGTTGCTGTATTCGGCCGCGTCCAGATGCACGTTGGCGATGCCCGCCATCTCGCTGGCCAGGGCTGTCAGCTCGAAGTAGTGGGTGGCGAACAGGGTCCAGGCGCCGACCCGCGACGCCAGATGCTCGGCGCAGGCCCGCGCCAGCGCCAGGCCGTCGTAAGTGGAGGTGCCGCGGCCGATCTCGTCCATCAGCACCAGGCTCTGCGCGGTGGCGTTGTGCAGGATATTGGCGGTTTCGCTCATCTCGACCATGAAGGTCGATTGCGCGCGGGCCAGGTCGTCGGCGGCGCCGATGCGGGTGAAGATGCGGTCCACCGGGCCGATGCGCGCCGCCTCCGCCGGCACGAAGCTGCCGGCATGGGCCAGCAGCACGATCAGCGCCGTCTGCCGCATGTAGGTGGACTTACCGCCCATATTGGGGCCGGTGATCACCAGCAGGCGCCGCCCCGGGTTCAGTTCCAGATCGTTGGGTACGAATGGCGTAGTCAGGGTCTGTTCCACCACCGGGTGGCGCCCGGCGCGGATTTCCATGCCCGGGGTCTCATCCAGTTGCGGCCGGCTCCAGCGCAGCGCCTCGGCGCGCTCGGCGAAACATGCCAGGGCGTCCAACTCGGCCAGTGCCGCGGCCGCTTCCTGCAGCGGCCGCAGCTGCGCCATGAGCAGATCGAGCAGCTCTTCATGCAGCTGCTTCTCGCGGGCCAGAGCGCGGTCGCGCGCGCTCAGCACTTTTTCCTCGAAGCGCTTCAGCTCCTCGGTGATGTAGCGCTCGGCATTGGTCAGGGTCTGGCGGCGGGTGTAGTCCAGCGGGATTTTGGCGATATGACTCTTGCCGATCTCGATGTAGTAGCCATGCACGCGGTTGTAGCCGAGTTTGAGCGCGTCGATGCCGCTGCGGGCGCGTTCGCGCTGCTCCAGCTCGACCAGGTAGCTGTCGGCGTTTTCCGACAGGCCGCGCAACTCATCCAGCAGCGCATCGAAGCCGCGCCGGAACACGCCGCCGTCCTTGACCGTGAGCGGTGGCTCATCGGCCAGCGCCCGGCCCAGATGCGCCGACAGCCCGGTGTGATCGCCCAGCTGCAGCAGCAGTTCGCGCAGCAGCGGCGCCTCGGCCGCGGCGAGCGCCGCCTTCACCGCCGGCAGGCCGGCAAGACTCAGCGACAAGCCGCTGAGGTCGCGCGGGCGAGCCGAGCGCAGGGCCACGCGGGCCAGGATGCGCTCCATGTCGGCGACGCTGCGCAGGGCTTCGCGCAGGCCGCGGTAGCCGCCGCCGTCGAGCAGTGCCGCCACGGCATCGTGGCGGGCGCCAACCCGCGCACGGTCGCGCAGGGGACGCAACAGCCAGCGCCGCAACTGGCGGCTGCCCATGGCGCTGACGCAGCGGTCCAGCACGCCGGCCAGGGTGATGTCATGCGTGTCCGACAGCGAGTGCTCGATTTCCAGATTGCGGCGTGTCGCCGGGTCCAGGATCAGGGCGTCTTCCACCGCTTCGACGCGCAGGCCAGTGAGATGGGTCAACCGCGCTTTCTGCGTCTCCTGCACGTATTGCAGCAGCGCCCCGGCCGCGCCGAGGGCGGCGCCGAGTTCGTCGGCACCGAAGCCGCGCAGGTCGCGCGTGCCGAACTGCTCGGTGAGCAAACGCCGCGCCGAAGAGGGATCGAAATGCCAGATCGGCCGCCCGCGGCTCTTCAACCCGCCCAAGTCCAGCCCGGCCTCTTCCGGCGTCAGCAGCTCGCTCGGCCGCAGGCGGTGCAGCTCGGCCTGCCAGTCGCCCATGCGCTCCGTTTCCAGCACCGCGAAACGGCCGGAGGACAGCTCCATCCAGGCCAGGCCATAGCGCCCGCCGGAATGGCAGGCGGCGGCGAGCAAGTTCTGCACGCGCGGATCGAGCAGGGACTCGTCGGTAGCGGTGCCGGGCGTGACGATGCGCACCACCTCGCGCCGCACCGGTCCCTTGTCCAGGCCGACTTCACCCACCTGCTCGGCGATCACCACCGACTCGCCCAGCTTGATCAGCCGCGCCAGGTATTGCTCCACCGCGTGGTGCGGCACTCCAGCCATCACCACCGGCGCGCCGGCCGACTCGCCGCGCTTGGTCAGGGTGATGTTGAGCAGGCGCGCCGCCTTGCGCGCGTCCTCGTAGAACAACTCGTAGAAGTCGCCCATGCGGAACAGCACCAGCGTATCCGGGTGCTGGGACTTGATGCCGAGGTACTGCTGCATCAGCGGCGTGTGCGCCGCGAAATCCTGGGGCGCGGGATTCTGATTCATCGGAGGGGGCAAGAGGCTCGTATTCTGTGCCTCATTATCGCGCACCCCGGGGCCGGCGCGTGGCGGCCGAACCTGCCGCGGCCGGCCTGCGGCGTCGTGAAGGCGGCGGCGCTTCGGCGGCGGCACGTATCGACGGTCCCTGTTCCTGCAGGTAGCGCCACAGCCGGTTGGCAACCGGCCCCTGCGGCCGGTCGCGCCGCCGCACCGCGGCCAGTTCCACTACGCTGCCTGGAAAATGGATGCCGGTGATCGGCAGCAGCCGTCCCTCGCGCAGTTCCGGTTCGATCAGGAAGCGCGGCAGATGGCCCCAGCCCATGCCGTGCAGGATCATTTCCTTTTTCATCAGCTGGTCGGCCACGGTGCACTGGTGGGCGCCCTCGACGATGAAATAGCTGGGCTGCGCCGGGGAGTGGCGCGCGCTGTCGCGGATGATGCACTGGGTGAAGTCGCGCATCTGGTCCGGCCGGATCGAGCGCGTGATGGGAAAGGGTAGGAAGCCCGGCGCCACCACCGGCACCATCGGCACCTTGCGCAAGCCCAGCCATTCCAGCCGCGGGTCGCTCTTGTCGACGTGGTGCAGGATCAGGTCGGCCGCGCCGTCGAACAGGCGCTCCCAGGGACCGGAGACGGCTTCGAAGTGCAGGTGCAGGCGCGTGGCGGGACATCCGGCGAAGAAACGGCTGAGCAGGCCCAGGGTCTGCGGCAGCGGACAGAGGTCGCCGATCACCACCCGCAACTCGCTTTCCTCGCCCAGCGCCAGTTGCGCGGCATGGGTGCGCAGGCCTTCCATCTCGCGCAGCAGGGATTGCGCGCGGCGGTGGAAGGAACGCCCCGCCTCGGTCGGCGCGACGCGGTAAGCGCTGCGATCCAGCAGGTTCAGGCCGAGCTGCCGTTCGAGCTTGGCGACGGCGGCGAACACCGCCGGGTGCGAGCGGTGCAGCGCCGCCGCGGCGGCCTGGAAGCCGCCGGCCCGGACCACGGCATCGAAGCATTGCAGGTCGTGCAGGGTGAATCCGCTCATATCTGATTTTCCTACAAAGTTTGATTTAACTTTGTAATATCTTGCGGAGATCGTCGCAACTAGTATCCGCTCCACGGCATCCGCCGTTGCAGGAGCGCAGAGATATGCACGCGATCGTCAGGAAGCAACACAGCGAATTGTCCTTCTTCACCACCGGCGACGGCTGCCAGATCGCTTACCGCTTCGATGGTGCTGTCGGCCGGCCCGTGCTGGTCCTGTCCAACTCGATCGGCACCGATCTGCACATGTGGGACCTGCAGATCGAATCCCTGGCCACGCACTTCCGCGTGCTGCGCTACGATGCGCGCGGCCACGGCGCCTCGGATGCGCCGGCGGAAGCGTATTCGATGGATCGGTTGGGCCGGGACGTCGTCGAGCTGCTCGACGCCCTGGGCATCGAGCGGGTGCATTTCTGCGGGCTGTCGCTGGGCGGCTTCGTCGGGCAGTGGCTGGGCATCCACGTACCCGAGCGGATCGACCGGCTGATCCTGTGCAACACCTCGTCGTACCTGGGGGCGGTGGTGCAATTCGATGCGCGCATCGCCTTGGTTCTCGTGGCCGACTTGTCGGAAACCGCCGCCGGGTTTCTCGGCAACTGGTTTCCTTCCCACATGCTGGAAACGGGCGGTGAGGTCATCGAGGGGTTCCGCGCCACGCTGCTCGCGACCCATCCACGCGGCTTTGCCGGAAGCTTCGCCGGACTTCGCGACGCCGATCTGCGCCGCACCGCGGCCCTGATCCGGGCTCCAACCCTGGTGATCGCGGGGCGCTACGACACGGTAACAAGCCTAAGCCACGGCGAACTGCTGGCCGAGACCGTGCCCGGAGCCCGGCTGCTGGTGCTCCCCGCGGTACACCTGTCGAACGTGGAATACCCCACCGAGTTCATTGCCGCGGTGCTGGAGTTTCTCGACGCGACTTGAAAACCCGTTTCCGGCCCGCCGTCACCGTGTTCAGGGAGCGGGCTGGTCCGAGCGCAGATGGATGCGGGCGAAGGCTTCGTAAACTGCTCGATAGTCATCTCCGGTGAGGGCCGCCAGATGCTTCTCCACGGTCGCGGCGTCGTTGCGGGCGATGGGACCGGTGAGGAAGCGCTCCGGCTGCGTCGGCGCCGCAGCGATGTTGCGGCAGACTTGTTCCAGATAGGGGATGGCGACTTCGGCCGGGATACCCAATGCGGCCGGAAATTCCTGGAACAGTCTGGCCCAGAGAAAGCCGGTGAAATTGCCCGCCATGGCGCAGAGCGCATGGTAGCGGGCCTTGTCCTCGCGGCGGATACCGTGGCAGGGGTTGGCCAGGCGCGGAAAGAGGCGACGGAACAGGGCGGGATCCTCGGTAACGAAGGGGATGCGCTCGTATTCCGGCAGTGCATAAAGTTCGCGTCCGAAGCTCATCAAGGGATGCATGCCGTGGACTGTGGCACTGGTGAAAGAGCCCGAGAAGTGGACCTGCGTGCGGCCGGGATAGCGGCTGGCCAGTTCCTCGATCGCCGGGTCGGAGACGAGCAGCAGGATCACCGGGCAATCGGCGAGGGTTGCGGCGGGCGAGCGGCGCGACCACTGCCGGAACGGGATGCCGGCGAGCCGGAAATAGTGGGCGAAGTGCGTCGCCACGCGACCGTCCCCAACGATCCCGAAAGGACCCTCGGCGTAGCCCTGCGGGGCGGGGTTCAAGGTCATCTGGGGGAGTAGGGCCTATAATTCCTGCCCCATTATCGCCGTAAGAAGAAGTGCCCGCCGTGACCCCCGACTCTCCCAAAGGCTGGACCCCCGAATCCTGGCAGTCCCGCCCGGCCGTGCAGCAGCCGGCCTATCCCGACGCCGGCGCGCTGCAACAGGCTCTGGCCGAGCTGGCGCACCTGCCGCCGCTGGTCACCTCCTGGGAAGTGAACAAGCTCAAGGCGGAACTGGCCGAGGCCCAGGCCGGCAGCCGCTTCGTGCTGCAGGGCGGCGATTGCGCCGAGAGCTTCGCCGACTGCGAATCAACCATCATCGCCAACCGGCTCAAAGTCCTGATGCAGATGAGCCTGGTGCTGGTGCACGGCCTGCGCAAGCGGGTGGTGCGCATCGGCCGTTTCGCCGGCCAGTACGCCAAGCCGCGCTCGGCCGATACCGAGACCAGGAACGGCATCACCCTGCCGTGCTATCGCGGCGACCTGGTCAATCTGCCGGAATTCACCGCCGCCGCGCGCATGCCCGATCCACAGCGCCTGATCGAGGGCCACAAGCGCTCGGCTATGACCATGAACTTCACCCGCGGTCTGATCGACGGCGGCTTTGCCGACCTGCATCACCCGGAATACTGGAATCTGGACTGGGTGCAGCACGTGCCGCACGCCAACGAATACCGCGAGCGGGTTGAAGCCATCGGTGAGTCCCTGCGTTTCTTCGAGACCTTGGCCGGGCAGACCATCAGCGACTTCAACCGCGTCGAGTTCTACACCTCGCATGAAGCCTTGCTGCTCAACGCCGAGGCGGCACAAACCCGCCGCGTGCCGCGCCAGCCGGGCTGGTACAACCTGTCAACCCATTTTCCCTGGATCGGCATGCGAACAGCCGCGGTGGATGGCGCCCATGTCGAATACTGCCGCGGCATCCGCAATCCCATCGGCGTCAAGGTCAGCCCCTCGATGAGCACCGAGTGGGTGCTGCAGCTGTGCGAGCTGCTCAATCCGGACAACGAGCCTGGACGGCTGACCCTGATCCACCGCATGGGTGCCGGCAAGATCGCGCAGCACCTGCCGAGCCTGATCGATGCCGTGCGCGCCAAGGGTCACCAGGTGCTGTGGCTGTGCGACCCCATGCACGGCAACACCCAGACCGCGGGCAACGGCCTCAAGACCCGCGCCTTCTCCGACATCCTCAGCGAGATCGAACAAGCTTTCGCCATTCACGCAGGCAGTGGTTCGCAACTCGGCGGCGTGCACCTGGAACTGACGGGCGAGGACGTCACCGAATGCCTGGGCGGCGCGCGCGATCTGAACGAAACCGACCTGGAGCGCGCCTATCGCAGCGCGGTCGATCCGCGGCTCAACTACGAGCAGGCACTGGAGCTGGCGCTGCGTATCGTGTCGCTCAAGGGCGCCGCAGCCCAGGCATCGACCTAATAGGTGATCGTCACCGTGATGGTGTCGCTGTAGGTATTGGGCGCGGGTGTGGGCTGCGGCGGAACCTGGCCGTAGACTGTGTAATTCTGGGCGGTGCCGTTACCGGTGCCGCCGTTGGTGCTGGTGCCGGAAGTGCCGTCGCCCCAGATCGTGCTGTAACTGGAGTTGGTGTAGAGCTGGTACTGCACCGTAGCGCTGCCGCTGCCCGCCATCAAGCGGGAAGTGGTGAAGCTGGCACCGCTGGTGGTGCCCTTGTTAAGCGCGAGGGTGTAGCTGTCGCCGTAGGTGCAAGTGGCGGTGATGGTGCTGGTGGCGGGAACGGCGCTGCTCAACACGCCAACGCTTCCGCCGAAGCTCATGTTGGTGGCTGTAACCGAGCAGAAAGGCTGGACTGTGGCTGTGGAGGCAACAATGAAATTGCCGCTGCTGTTGGAATTGGTTGTGCCCGAGGTGCACGGGGTCAGCGAGGTGAGCAGTCCTGCAAGCAGACCCGATGTGACGTTGAAAGGGGCGGTGCCGCTCGAGTTTTGCGTATAAGTGCCCGCCGGCGCCGTCGTATTCCCGGTGGATGGCAATTGGCCGTAGATGGTGACGTTGCTGCTGCCGGATATGCTGCTGCAAGCCAATTGACCACAAGTATTGGTCGTTACGGTCACCGCGACATTGGAAGGGTTGCCAGTGTTGGTGTTGCCCCAGATATTCGAATGCGTGCTGTTGGAATAAAGGTTGTAGCTGAGGCCGTTGCTGCCGCTGCTCATGGTGCGGGGCGTCGAGCCGCTGGCACCGGAAACATTCAGACACACCGAGAAGGCGGCGGCGGTGGTGATCAATACACTCGGGTAGGTGCAGCTGACGGTGAATTGCGTGCCGCTCGGGGCATAGGTGGTGCCGGACACCATGTTGACGGTGCCGAAATTCACGGTGGGAGACGAGACGGTGCAGCTCTGAGCGCGCGCCAGGACGGGCTGCAGCAGGGCAATTGCCGCGAAGCAGAGCATGAGCGCCCGACTCGGCCGGTTGCAGTGACGCCCCGATGTTCCGGTCCAGCCTGTCATCGCGCAGTTCCTCCATTTTGTTTGCACACTACCGGACCGATGGTGGGCAGGCTGTTGCTGTCGCGCGGCGCCCGGTAGTCGAATTCCGCGGAGCAGTTCACCGTCTGGTGCGGGTCCAGGTTTCGCGCCGTCAGATGATTGTGCGGCTGCAGATTTTCGATGAACGCCTCGCCATCGTAGCCGACGACGAAATCCCCGCCGGATTCCGCGTGCCTGAGCAGGGTTCCCGTCGGCAGCGGCTTGCCGGCGGTGTCGAGCAGGATCACGGTCACTGCCGTGTAGTGCTGTACGGAGAAGTGTGCCAGCACGCCGGCCTGGCTGCGCGGCGTCACGTCGATCTTGGTCACCGGGATGCTGGCGTCCACCGGCAGGACCATGCTGTCGATCTCGAGATGGTTGTTCTGGTAGGAATTGAGATCCGGGATCAGCAGGTGGCCGCTGTGATCGGTATTGCCCATCACACGGTTTTCGTTGAGCACCGGGATGCCGGCGATGCCGTCGGTGGAGACCAGGGCGAAACTGTCGTAGATGCGCCGCGAGGGTTCCAGCACGCCGTCCATGAAGATCAGTCCGCCGTCGCCTTCAAGCGACAACACGGTTTGGCCCTGGCTGTCCTGTGCGGCGGCGCTGAGCTCGCCGTAGCGTCCAAGATAGCCCGCGCGCGCGAGCCGGTTGTAACTCTGGCCCTCGCTGTCCTGCACGCCCCATTCCCAGCCGCCGTCGTAATCGGTGGTCTTGACCAGGCTGGCGCCGTAACTGTTCTGGCCCTGGCTGCGGCCGCCGTTGACGAAGCCGGTCACCCGATGCCCCAGGTCGATCGACGCGCCGATCCAGAAGCCGTGCGAGTGGGTGGAGTCGAAATCCTGGTAGGCGTTGGCGAAGATGCTGCACCAGCTCAGCACTTGCGTCGTGTAGGTGAGCGAGGCGATGCGCGTCACGCTGTTTGCGGCGGTGTTGATCGGCGGCTGGCTCACCGTGGCGACCGCCTCGCTCGGTTGCAGCGCGGTCTCGGTGTGGATGTAGCTGAGACCGATGCTCTGCGTGTGCAGGATCGGCATCGACACATTGATCTGGTCGAAGATGCGCGGCGGCGGGCTGCCGCCGATCGCCGCGAGGTCGCGGTACTGGCTGAAGTTGCGCGTGGTCTGCGCGACGAAGCTGAAGCGCGGCAGGATCAGCTGGTAGCCCAGGCTGGCCTGGGTGCCCGGACTGCTGCCGACCGTGCCTGCGGCGGCGGCGTTGGCTACACCCCATTGTCCCAGCCGCAGTAGGGCGCCCACACCGCCGTTGTAGAGGCCGGCGGTGGCCTCGGCATGGCTTTCAAAAGTGAGGGCGTCCGACCAGCCATAGCGGTAGGAGCCGCTGATGCTGGGCGTTCCGCCGTAGTCGAACGAGTTCACGCCGTAGTTGCGGCGCAGGAAGCCGCCCTCCAGCGAATAGTTGCTCAGGCCGCGCGCCACCATGCGGTTGTCGACGTAGATCGGCTGCGTGGTGCTGACTTCACGGCCGAGTTCGTCGCGTACCACCAGGCGGGCGTCGCCGCTGCCGGTGAGCGCCACCGGATTGTTGATGATGAATGGACCGCTGGGCACCTGACTACTGAACTGGCGCACATTGTTGACGTAGAGGTCCACCGTGGACGGCACCGCGGCGCTGCCCGACAGCGTCGGCACCGGGAAGGTGATCAGGTCCGGCCGCAGGGCGAAATTGCGGCGGAACTGGAAGCCGCCCAGCCGTACCGATCGCGTCCAGCTCAGCGAGGACGAGATCGCGTCACCGGCCTGCGCGGTAGTGAGATTCCGCTGGTCGTCGAAGTGCCAGATGCTGTCCAGCCGGGTGTACGGATCGAGTCCGCCGCCGGCGCGGGCCACGCCGGTATTGTCGAACAGGCCCAGACGGCTGAACAGCCGCTCTTCGTTGGACACATTCAGGGTGGTGGCCACGCCGCGATCCGGACTGCCTTGCAGGAACGCGTCGTAGTTGAGCACCAGGCCGGTATCCGCCGCGGCGGCGAGCGGACCCGCGGAGCGGCTCCCCAGCTGATTCGGCGCCACCAGGCGATCGCTGGCGGTCAGATCGATGGTCTGTTTGCTGACGCTGTAGCGGTAATGCAGGCCCGGCACCTGATCCAGCGCGATCAACCTGACGGTGCCGCCCTGCGACTGGTCCAGACGGATCGATTTCAGATCGGGCAGCTGGTCGAGGCTACCGCTCTCAAGGCCGATTTCGTATAGATCCTGCAGGTCCGCCAGCAGATGCCCGCCCTTCTGGTAGAACGAGACGATGGTCTGTGTCGGCCGGCCGTTGAGGGTGACTTCGAGATACAGCACGGCGTAGTTGGCCGCATCCGGAGTGATGCCCGTCGGCGTGGTGGCTTGCTGCAACATCGTTGGCGATGGCGGCGCTCCCAGATCGAGACTGGAGGGCGCCGGCTCCTGCGCCAGTGCCGGGCGTATCGCCAGCAGCGCCAGCGCCGCCACCGTCACAGCGCGCCCGCTGCGCCTCGCTGCGCTGCCCAGGCAGCGGCTGAGCACGATCGAGGCCGCTTGCCGGAATCGAGATGGACGAAATTGCGGGCGCATGACGGGCGGGCTGTTGTGTCCATTGCCTTGGGATACGCGTCGCAGTGGTTCGGGGTGGCTGATGCGCCCATCCCTTCCGTTTACGGCGTGGCGCCAACCGCCACGGCGGCGGCCTGGGCGCTGGTATTGACCGTCGCCTGCACTTTGAGCCCGGCGACGGCGAGCTTGGCTGGAAACTTCTCCGACAGACGCCATTCGCGTCCGCTGCCGGCGAGGGCATAGCCCAGCAGCCCGGAGGATACGTCAAAGCTTTCCCCGTCCGGCCCGCTCAGCTTGACCGCGCTCAGTTGCGCATGCGTGGCGCCCGCATTGCTGGCGCCCAAAAACCAGCCGCCATCGTGCTGTTTCAGCGTCCAGCTCAGCTTGGGTTCCCCCGGAGCGCCGGCCATCGGCACAAACACCGGGATCGAATAACGCAGGCGGAAGTTGATGCCGCCGCTGACTCCGGCCGAAGTCGAAGCTTCCTGCGGCGGCGGCAACTCGTCGATCAGCAGGCGATAGGTCAGTTCATGGTCCGCCGGCTGCCGATTGGTACGCACCACGCGCACCAATTGCTCGCCCTGCGGCGGTATCACCACCATCGGCGGGCTGGCCACCAGCGCCTGCACCGGATCCAGCGTGTCATCCTTGCCGTCCTGGCCCCAGGCGAACACCCGCACTTGGCCGGTGAGGGGGGCGTCGCCAGTATTGCGCAAGGTGATTCCCAGTGCCGGTTGCCCCTGCTGGAACAGCAGCGTCACTGGCGAAACCTGCAGCGAAGCGGCCAGTGCAGGATGGGTGGACGCCAATGCGGCCATGCCGATTGCCACGGCTGCCTGCAGCAGCATCCGGCGCAGCGCAGCGGCCGGGATCGACCGATCGGAAGATGCCGATCCTTCTTGCCGCGGTGATTGAGCCATGTGCATTCTCCCTGATTAGAAGGTCAGCGAAGCCGTGATGATCGAGCTGTAGAGATCCGAGTTCGGCATGTTCTGATCCAGTATACGGCCGTACACGGTATAGGCTTGGGGCGCGCCGTTGCCGATCCCGCTGACGTTGTTGGAACTGCTGGAGCTGGCGTCGCCCCACATGGTGGAATAGGCCGGATCCAGGTAAAGCTGATACAGCAGCTTGTCGGTATTGCCGGCGTTGGTGCCGGCCATCAGCCGCGCGTTCACTGTGGAGTTGGCGACACTACCCTGGTCCAGATACAGCGTGTAGCGAGTGTTTTTCGAACAAGTGACGCTGAAGTGGGTCGCCTGGTCCGTCTGCGCGAGGGCAGCGACGGCGCTCGTCTTGAGGCGCGGGCCGGTATGACCGAAGCTCAGCGCGTTGGTGCCGGAGATCAGGCAGTCGCTGTCGACAATGACCGACACCATGAAGGTGGCGGTGCGGGTGCTGGTTCCGGACGAAATCGGGTTTTGCGCGGACGCCCCACGCGAAAGCAGGGCGGCTCCCGTGGCGAGGCCGATCGCTGCGATGCCTGATGTGCCCTTGTTCATTTCAGCGCACCTTGGTAGTTGGCCGGTACATAGTCCTCAATAGCTTACGGTAGCGGTGATGGTAGTCTGATAAGTATCCGGCTTGGGCGAAGCCTGCACCGGCACCTGGCCATAGACGGTCAGGGTCTGGACGCTGCCGTTGCCGGTGCCGCTCACCGTATTGGTGCCGATTGTGTTGCCCCAGACCGTGGTCAGCCCGGAGTTGGAATAGAGCTGGAAGCCGAGCGTGGTGCTGGTGTTGCCGGTGGCGGTGCCGGCCATCAATCGGGCGGCGACGGTCGAGCCGCTGACGGTGCCGGGGTCGAGGCTGACGTTGTAAGGCGTGGTATTGGAGCAGGTCACGCTGACTGTCGAATTGCCGGTGACGGCGGAGGTCAGCAAGCCCACGCTGGAACCGAAATTGAGCGCGTTCGCGCTGATCGCGCAACTGGCGACCAGGGTGATCTGTACCTGGAAGCTGTTGGTGGCCGAGCCGGCCAGGGCGGCGGGGGAGCCGGCCGCCAATGCCAGCACCACGGCGCCAGCGGCGGCAAGGACGCGCAAGTTTTTTCTTGTTTTCATCTGGATACCTCTTCCCAAAGCCCAATCGCTGGGTAAAGCAGTCCCTGCCGCAAACGGCCAGCGCAGGGGGTAATGCAGGGATACCCGGCTTTCAGGTGCGACCGGCAACCGGCTGGAAGCCGATCCCACCTGCGTTCCGAGACCTACCCGTTTCCAAGACCCTCGATTGCAACGCCCACCTTCAGAAGGTGACCGTCACCGTCTCGGTGGAGGTATAGGTGTCCGGGGCGGGCATGCTGCCGGTCGACAAGGCCTGGCCGTTGACCGTGATGACCTGGGCCTGGCCGGTGCCGGTGCCGGCCACGGTGCTGCCGTTGGTACCATCGCCCCAGATCGTGCCGTAGCTGCTATCCGTGTAGAGCTGGTAGGGAACGGTGGCGCTGGTCGCGCCGCCGAGCAGCAGGCGGCTGAGGATGGTCGAGCTGGTGGTGGAGCCCTTGTCCAGGCTCAGGTGGTACGGGGTGGTGTTGGTGCAGGTCACGCTGAACGTGGTGGTGCCGTTGATGGCGGTGGTGATGTAGCTGCTGGTCGCCGTGCCGAAATTCAGCGCGTTGCCGGCGATGATCGTGCAATCCTTCTGCACCGTCAGGGACACCAGAAACTGGGAAGACTCGGGTGAGTTGCCGGCATGGGCCGAAAAGGAAGCGAGGCCAACTGCGGCGGAAGCGGCAAACACTGCGCCAGCCGAAATTGCGGAAAATTTACGTTTGCTGATCATCGACATTCTCCCCACGGTGTTGAAGTTAAAGGGGGCCTCGGAATTGAATGCCTGCCCTCACGGACGCAATCCTATGGCTGATAGGGGGTCCCATAAGGACCAGGCGGATGAGCGGCAATAGCTGTGGGAGGGATGGCTTTGGGACCCCCTAGACGGTGATCTTCGACAGATGGACGGTATGCTCCGGAACCGTCCGGGCGGCTCATCGCGCAAAAGCGGCTGCGCGTTGCGGCTCAACCGGTGGAGTGGCTGAAGGGGTGCTGATCGGCGTTGCTCTCGGCAGCCATCCCGGCAAGGCGCTAACCTGTACCGAACTTGGCCAGATCGAGGTCCCGATGGAACCTGTGCTGTCACCCGCCCGCAAGCTCGCCGCGAGCCTGATGCTGCTGTCCGGCGTAACCCACGTGGCGCAGCTCGCGGTGTATCCGGCGCACGCCCATGTGGTCACCGCGGCCGTGTTTGGCCTGCTGTATTTCTCGATCGGCCTGTATCTGCTGCGGCCCAAGCGCGCGGCGCT
>JAMFRN010000146.1 GCA_026224805.1 Nevskia soli | reverse complement strand
TGCACGGCAACGCCAATCTGCTGGTCTGTCCCAACCTGGACAGCGCCAACATCGCCTACAACCTGCTCAAGTCCGCCGCCGGGCATAACGTGGCCATCGGCCCGATGCTGCTCGGCTGTGCGGCGCCAGCGCATATCCTGACGCCCTCCGCTACTGTGCGCAGGATCGTCAATATGACGGCGGTTACGGTGGTGGAAGCCAACCGGGCGCGGGCCGAGAGCTGACGCCGCATAATCGGACCGGCCCGGCGACCCGGCTCTCACGAGCGGGCTATACCCGAGCGGTCAGCATTGTTCTTGCTCCCGGAGCCGGCCAAGCCAGGTGCTCTTGATTCAGTTCGGGCCCTGCAATCGCTTTGGCAGCGCAAGTGCCTGGAGGATGGCCCTGCCGTTGACGATCAGCGCTCCAGCCAGTGAGGCCGCCGCTGCCGCCAGCGCGCCCCATTGGTTTACGGCCAGGGCGCAGATCACCACTGCCGCCAACGCGCCGGATTCCACCGCCACCCGGATGCGCCGCGCATCCCAGTCCGCCACCGCGTGCCGCACGGCGGGGCGGCCGACGCTGTTGGCCCACTGCACGCCCAGGAGCAGCGCGTAGATCGTGAACTGATCGTCGTAGGGCGCCCCATACAGCGCCAGCGTTGCCGGGGCCGCGACCAGCAGAACGGCGATGAAGGCCGAGCTGTACAGCACAGCCCGGCCCAGCTGCGCCAGCAGCAGCGGCCGTGCCGCCTGCACCGGCGAGCGCGAACGCTCCAGGATCTGGCGGCCGTTGGTCAGGTTCAGTGCGGGCAGGAAATAGTCCACGATCAGCGCGGTGCGCGCTGCCACCGCGTAGCGTGCCATCTCCACCGCCGGCGCCCACACCGCCAGGATGCACAGCGGGCCCCATAGCAGCAGGCCGCGGCCCAGGCCGATGATTGCCAGGTTGTCGACCGCTTCCAGCACTTCGCGCGGGATCGGCCGGAAGCCCTGTTTCCAGCCGCAGGGAAAGGCGCGCCACGCCAGATACACCGCCAGCGCCGCCGCCACCAGTGTGCCGCCGAAGTAGGCCCAGGCGTACAGCGTCAGCGAGGCGTCCTCCGGAGCCAGCACCACCGCCAGGATGATCGACAGGTTCAGCGCGTACGAGGCCACCACGGTGCCGAGCATGGTCCGGTTGGCGGCGCGCAACGCCTCGCCGATGAAGGTCGACAGGCTGACGCAGGGGATGGCCAGCACGAACGGCAGGTAGGTCTCCAGCACCGGCTGCAGATGCGGCTGCTGGATATCCAGGTCGGTCGTCACCACCAGCAGCACGCCGCACACCAGGCTGGAGCGCACCAGCACGCGCTGGCCGAACTGCACCAGCAGCACGCCGTCGGCGATGCCGCTGGCCGCGGCGTGGCGGCCGATGATGTGCTGCGCAATGTAAATCTCGTATTTGGCGCGCAGCAGCGTGGCCAGGCCCAGCGAGATGACGAAGCCGCGGAAATAGACGCCGGCCGCGTCCGGATCGAGCGTATGGACGATGGCCCAGGTGGCCAGGATCTGCAGCACCGCGCCGACCACGCGCAGCAACAGCTCGCCGAGCCCCGAATAGGACGCCCCCGCCGGCGCGTTATGCCCTGGCGTTGCCGTTTGCACCATGCTCGTCACCCCCCGGCACCGGGCAGCTGATCGCTGGCCCGGTGCATTCATTAATTATGTTCCCGTTCACAGGCCCTAGCCCGCGCTGCCGGCCGCGGTCTGCTGCGGCGCCGAATGCTCGGCCAGGCCCCCGCCCAGCGCCTTGTACAGCGTCACCAGGTTCTGCAGCCGCGTCAGCCGCACCTGCTGCAAGGTCTGCTGCGCGCCGTACAGAGTGCGCTGCGCGTCGAGGGCAGTGAGGTAGGTGTCGACGCCGCCGCGGAAGCGCATGTCGGCCAGGCGGTAGGCCTCGGCCGAGGCCGTCACGAGCGCTTGTTGCGCGGCCATCTGGTCGTTGAGCGAGCCGCGCGCCACCAGCCCGTCCTGCACTTCGCGGAATGCGGTCTGGATGGCTTTTTCGTATTGCGCCACGTTGGTGTCGCGGCTCAGGTGCGCCGCGTCCAGGTTGGCGAGGTTGGCGCCGCCCGCAAAGATCGGCACGCTGATGGTGGGCTCGAAGGTCCAGGCTTCGGAGTGGTCCTTGAACAGCCCGGACAGCTGGCTGCTGGCGGTGCCGAAGTTGCCGGTGAGCGAGACGCTGGGGAAGAACGCCGCGCGCGCCGCGCCGATGTCGGCGTTGGCCGCCATCAGCTGGTGCTCGGCGGACAGCACGTCCGGCCGGCGCTGCAGCACGTCCGAGGGGATGCCCTCGTTCAGCTCCACCACCAGGTTGGCGCGGTCGAGCCCGGCGGAGAAGTCGATCTCCGGCGGAATCGGCGCGCCCAGCAGCAGCTCCAAGGCGTCGCGGTCCTGCGCTATCTGACGCGTGTACAGCGCCAGGTTGGCGCGGGCGGTGTCGACCGTGCTCTCCGCCTGGCGCAGCGTCAGCGCGGTGGTGGCGCCATGATCGAACAGCTTCTGCGTCAGATCGTAGGAATCGCTCTGGCTTTTCAGCGTCTGGCTGGTGAGATCGAACAGGGTCTGGTCGGCCAGCACGGTGAGGTAGGCCGTCGCCACTTCCGCCACCAGCGTGATCTGCTCGCTGCGACGGGTCTCCTGGGAGGCGAAGTACTGCTGCAGCGCGGCGTGATCCAGACTGCGGATGCGGCCGAAGAAATCCAGCTCGTAGCTGGTGAAGCCGATGCCGACGTTGTATGTGCGCAACGTCGCGCCGTTGGCGGGCACCGCCGAGGCCGCCGCCGCACCGCCGGTCTCCGCCGCCAGCACGCTGGCGGGATAATGCTCCGCCTGCTCGGTGCCGCTGGCGGAGATGGTGGGGAACAGGTCGGCGCGCTGGATGCGGTACTGCGCCTGCGCCGACTGCACGTTCAGGGCCGCTATCCGCAGATCGCGGTTGTTGGCCAGGGCCAGGACGATCAGCTGCTGCAGCTGCGGGTCGGGGAAGAAATCGCGCCAGCCGATGTCGGCGGCGGCGCTGCCGCCGGTGCCGCCGTCCAGCGCCGGCACCGGCGGGGCGGGGCGCTGGTAGTCTGGTTCCATTGTGCAGGCGGCGAGGGCAGCGGCGGCGAGAGCGGCGGTGAAGACAATGTCGATCTTGCGGATCATGGCTCAGCCCTCCTGTCCGGCCGGGACCGGCGCCGGTTCTTTGCGGCGCGGCTTGAACACCGACAGCACCTGGACGAAGAACACCGGCACCAGGAACACCGCCAGCACCGTGGCGGTGATCATGCCGCCGATCACCCCGGTGCCGATGGCGATGCGCCCGCCGGCGCCGGCGCCGGTGGCGATGGCCAGCGGCAGCACGCCGAGGATGAAGGCCAGCGAGGTCATCAGGATCGGCCGCAGGCGCTGGCGCGCCGCCGCCACCGTGGCCTCCACCAGGCCCATGCCGTGTTCGTGGTTTTCCTTGGCGAACTCCACGATCAGGATCGCGTTCTTGGCCGACAGCCCCACGGTGGTCAGCAGGCCCACCTGGAAGAACACATCGTTGCCCAGGCCGCGCAGCAGCGTCGCGCTCACGGTGCCGATGATACCCAGCGGCACCACCAGCATCACCGCGAACGGGATCGACCAGCTCTCATACAGTGCCGCCAGGCACAGGAACACGATGGTCAGCGAGATCGCATACAGCGCCGGCGCCTGCGAGCCGGACAGCTTTTCCTCGTACGACAGCGCGGTCCACTCGTAGCCGATGCCCTTGGGCAGCTGGGTCACCGCGTTCTCCATCGCCTTGAGCGCGTCGCCGGTGCTCTTGCCCGGCGCCGGCGCGCCGAGGAACTCCAGCGAGGGGTTGCCGTTGTAGCGCTCCAGCTTGGGCGAGCCGGTGATCCAGTGCGCGCTGGCGAAGGCCGAGAACGGCACCATCTGCCCGGCGGCATTGCGCACGTACCACTTGTCCATGTCCTGCGGCAGCATGCGCGACTGCTCGTTGCCCTGGATGAAGACGCGCTTGACGCGGCCGCGGTCGACGAACTGGTTGACGTAGGACGAGCCCCAGCCGGCGCCCAGCGTCGTGTTGATGTCGGAGATCGACAGGCCCAGCGCGCTGGCCTTCTCCCAGTCGATATCCAAGCCGTACTGCGGCTCGTCGGCCAGGCCGTTGGGACGCAGCATGCCGATTGCCGGGTCCTTGGTGGCGATGCCCATCAGCTGGCCGCGCGCCGCCATCAGCGCCTGGTGGCCGACGTTGCCCAGGTCCTCCAGCTCGAAGTCGAAGCCGGTGGCGTTGCCCAGCTCCAGCGCCGCCGGCGGCGCGAACGCCACCACGATGGCGCCGCGGATCTGGTGGAAACGCTGGTTGGCGCGCGCCGCCAGGGCGAACACCGAGTCGCGCGCCGCCGGCCGTTCGCGCCAGTCCTTCAGGCGCACGAAGCCCAGGCCGGAATTCTGGCCGCGGCCGCCGAAGCTGAAGCCGTTGACGGTGAACACCGCGCTGACGATGTGTGCCTCGTCCTTGAGGAAGTAGTCGCGTACCTGGTCCAGCGTCTGCTGAGTCAGCTCGCTGGGGCTGCCGGGCGGCTCCACCACCTGCAGGAACATGACGCCCTGGTCCTCGTCCGGCAGGAACGACTTGGGCACGCGCACGAACAGCAGGCCCATCCCCACCACGATCACCAAGTACACCAGCAGGTAACGCCCGGTGCGCCCGGTGACGTGGCCGACGCCGCGCTCGTAGGCGCCGTTCATGCGCTCGAAGCCGCGGTTGAAGGCGCCGAAGAAGCCGCGCCGGCGCTCGTGCGCGCCCGGTTCCGGCGGCCGCAGCAGGGTAGAGCACAGCGAAGGCGTGAACACCAGCGCCACCAGCACCGACAAGGCCATCGCCGAGATGATGGTGATGGAGAACTGGCGGTAGATCACGCCGGTGGAGCCGGCGAAGAAGGCCATTGGCAGGAACACCGCCGACAGCACCAGGGCGATGCCGACCAGGGCGCCGGTGATCTGCCCCATCGACTTGCGCGTCGCTTCCTTCGGCGAAAGGCCCTCCTCGGTCATCACGCGCTCGACGTTCTCCACCACCACGATGGCGTCATCCACCACGATGCCCACCGCCAGCACCAGTCCGAACAACGATAGGTTGTTCAGCGAGAATCCAAGGGCGGCGAGGACAGCGAAGGTG
>JAMFRN010000145.1 GCA_026224805.1 Nevskia soli | reverse complement strand
CTGGATACCGGCTTTCGCCGGTATGACGGACGGGTGATTTCCCTGCCTTGACGCGACTGCGAAACGAAGTCATTCCCAGAACGCCGCGCTGCGACGGGCGCCATTACAATTCGCGGATGTATGGACGCGGCCAATCATCATGAGCGCCGATCTGCGCGATGTCGGCGTACTCAAGAAATAGGACTCAAGTGGTTACCTCAGGATTCTCGTTGACCCGCTACGCCTGGCTGTCGGTGTTCACCGCGATCGGCGTGCTGGCGCTCAAGCTCGGCGCCTGGAAGCTGACCGGTTCGGTCGGCCTGCTTTCGGATGCGCTGGAGACCTGCACCAATCTCGGCGGCGCGGTGATGGCACTGCTGATGCTGCGGCTGGCGGCGCAGCCGCCGGACGAGGAGCATGCCTACGGCCACAGCAAGGCGGAGTATTTCTCCAGCGGCTTCGAGGGGATGCTGATCTTCCTGGCCGCCGGCGTGATCGTGGTGCAGGCGCTGCCGGGCTTGTGGCGGCCGCATGCCTTGCAGGAGGCGGATATCGGCCTGGCTGTGGCGGCGGTGGCGACGGTGATCAATTTCGTCGTGGCGCGAATCCTGGGGCGTGCCGGGGCAAGGCACCATTCGATTTCGCTGCAGGCCGATTCGCGCCATTTGATGGCGGACGTATGGACCACGGTGGGGGTGATCGTCGGCGTCGGACTGGCGGCCCTGACCGGTTGGTTGTGGCTGGATTCGCTGGTGGCGCTGGGAGTTGCGGTCAACGTGCTGTGGGAAGGCTATAAGCTGATCAGCGAGTCGGCGATGGGCCTGATGGATGCGGCGTGGCCGGAGAGCGAGCAGCTGGTGCTGCATGCGGTACTCGACGAGTTCCGCCGCGAGGGCGCGGATTTCCACGCGCTGCGCACCCGCCGCTCCGCGGCGCGGCGCTTCGTCAATTTCCATGTGCTGGTGCCGGGCGACTGGACGGTGAAGCAGGGGCACGACCTGGCCGAGCGGGTCGAGCAGCGCCTCGCCGAGCGCGTACCCAATGTTACGGTCTTCACCCACCTGGAGCCATCGGACGACCCGGTTTCCTACGGCGATGAAGGTCTCGATCGCGTCTGCGCGCACGATGCTCCTGCAGCGGCTTTGAGCCCGGTCAGGCGACGCTAGTCTCATGAGTTAGAAATTCATTTAACAAATTTTCGTCATTCCCGCGAAGGCGGGAATCCAGTTCTTGCCTTTTCAGGGTCGCAAAGCAAACTGGGTCCCCGCCTGCGCGGGGACGACGATGCTGATTTTGTCAGCGTACTTCTAACTCAAGACACTAATCGATAAGCGCCAGGAAGCGCCGCAGCGCCTGGCGCAGCGGCGCCAGCTTGCGGCCGGCCTCGGCCTCGGCGATGGCCGCTTCGGCCACCATGCCCACCCACAACCCCGCGGCGTGCTGCGGCGCCGGCCAGCCGGCCGCCTTGTACTCGTCGGCGGCGAGCCCGGCGAAGCGCGCGTTCTGCGCCGATACCGCCTGCTGGATGATGGGCTCGGCGCGCGCGCCGAGCAGCATGGCCTTGATGCCGTGCTGCTCGGCGCAGCCATCCAGGTAGGCCAGGCTGCCGCGCAGCAGGCGCTGCATGCCGAAAGGGTGGCCGGCGACGGCGCGGTCGATGCTCTCCGCCAGCCGGTCGTGAAAGCGGCCGTGCAGGGCCACCAGGAAATCCTCGCGGGTAGAAAAATGGACGTAGAAGGTGCCCTTGGCCACGCCGGCGGCATTGACTACCTCATCCACCCGCAGCGCAGACAATGCCCCTGCTTGGGCCAGTTGCAGGCCGGCGTTGAGCAGGCGTTCGCGTGTGGCGCTGCCGTCACGCGACATGGTGCAATTCCCGTGCTTCCCAGAATGCGTTGACCACTTCGAGAAACTGCTCGGGCAGTTCGGCAAACGGCGCATGGCCGCAGTCGAGCACCACCTGCCGCGCGCCGAGAGCCTTGGCGGCGCTGCGGCCGTCGGGCTTCGGCGGCAGCACCGGGTCATGCTTGCCGCTCACCACCAGGGCCGGCAGGCGCAGGCTGCCGGCCGCGCTGCGCAGGTCATGCTGCGGCTCCAGAAAGCTGCGCCACACCGCGGCGTTGACCTGTATCGCGTCAGGGCCGGCCTGCTCGCCGCCGGCGCGGGCGATCATGGCCTGTGTCCAGGGATTGCGCCGGCGCAGGTACCAGCGGGTGAAGCCGGCGCCGAGCAGGCGCTTGAACCAGACCTGTCCCTGCAAGGCGCAGAAGGCGCGCGTGAATGCATTGTGTGCGGTAAAACCGCCGGGCGAGACCAGCACCAGGCTTAGCACCCGCTGCGGCTTGCGCAGCGCATAGCGCACCGCGACATTGGCGCCGACCGAGTTGCCCAGCAGATGGGCGCTGGAGATCTCCAGCGCCTCCATGAAAGCGTCGAACCGCTCCAGAAAGAAGCTGGCGCTGGCCTGCGCCGGCGGTTGCGGCGCCGGGCTGGCGCCGTAGCCCGGCCAGTCCAGCCGGATCACGCGGAAGCGCTGCGCCAGCTGCGGCGCGACTGCATCGAAGTCGCGGCTATCACCGGGATTGGCCGACAGCAGGACCAGCGTCGGTCCCTGGCCTTCGATGCGGCAGGACAGATTCAGCGATGCGAGGAAATGTTGTGTCATGACCCTCATCCATAAATGACTGACCAGTCGGTCATAAAATAATCCGGTATTCGCCAAACCGCAAGTGCTGGATCAGGGCGCCACCGCCGGGGGGTGCTTGGATGTGCAGCGCCGGGAATCTTCCGCACCTTCACCGGTCGGATCAAGACTACCCGTAAGAGCGATGGCGGCATCGCGCGCGGGCGTTCAGAATGTAGCCTGCATCCACAGGAGGTGAATGCGATGAAGCAGCTCAGCGGCATGGACTCGATGTTCCTCAACCTCGAGACCGCCGATGCGCCGATGCATATCGGTGGGGTCACCGTTCTCGACCTGGCGCATGCTCCGCAGGGCTTTGGCTTCGAAACGGTGCGCCAGCGCATCGCCGAGCGCCTGCATCTGTTGCCGAGTTTCCGACGCCGGCTGGTGAGCATGCCGCTCAACTTGGTGCCGCCGTTCTGGATCGAGGATCCGGATTTCCGCTTCGAGCGGCATGTCCAGCAGCTGCAGCTGAAGGCGCCGGGCCGCGATGGGCAGCTGGCCGAGCTGGTCGCCGAGCTGGCGGGCAGCGCGCTGCCGCGCGATCGGCCGCTGTGGGCTTTTTACTACGTGGAAGGGCTGTCGCGGCGGCGCGCCGCCTGCATTTCCATCATCCATCATGCCTGCATCGACGGCGTCTCCGGCGCTGAGCTGCTGAGCAAGCTGCTCGATCTGGAGCCGATCGCGCCGCAGCTGCCGCCGCCGGTCACCGAATGGGATCCGGACGAGCTGCCGCTGGTCATCGACCGCCTGCTATTCACGGCCAAGCAGGCCTGGAGCCGTCACCGCCAGTTCGTCGGCCTTCTGCGCAGCAGCGGGCCGGTGGCCTGGCAGCTGGGCAAGGCCCTGCTCGGTCGCGGGGAGGAAGTTGCCGCCGCCGAGCCAGCGGCCGGCGAAACGCCGGAGCCTCCGCTCGCCGCACCGCCCTTCCGGCCGGCGCCGCGGACGCGCTTCAACGTTGCCATTGATGCCAGGCGCAGCTACGCCTTCCGCTCCCTCCCCCTGCCGCGCATCAAGGCAGTGAAGGATGCGCTGGGCATCACCGTCAACGACGCGGTGCTGGCGATTTGCGCCGGCGCGCTGCGCCAGTATCTGCTGGAAAAGGACGAGCTGCCGGAGCGGCCGCTGGTGGCCGCGGTGCCGATCTCGGTGCGCAGCCGCGAGGATCGCCGGGCCGGCGGCGGCAACCGCGTCGCCATGCTGACCGCCGAGTTGCCCACCCACTACGCCGATGCGCTGCAGCGGGTGTCCGCGGTCAGCCGCAGCACCGCCAGGCTGAAGCGCGTGCACCGCGCCGTGCCGGCCAAGCTGCTGATGGACTGGATGGAGTTGCCGACTCCGGCGCTGATGGCGCGAGCCGCCCGGCTGTACGAGAATTTCATCAACAGCGATCGTCTCAAGCCGCCCGTCAATGTGCTCATCTCCAATGTGCCGGGGCCGCGCGTGACCCTCTATCTGGCGGGCGCGCCGCTGCTGGCGAACTATCCGATCAGCATCCCGTATCACGGACTGGCCCTGAACATCACCGTGCTGAGCTATCGCGACCAGCTCGATGTCGGCCTCACGGCCTACCTCGACGCGGTGCCGGACATCGGGCACCTGATGGATCTGCTTGCCGATGCGCTGGCCGAGCTGGAGCGCGCCGCGGGCATCGCGCCGTCCAAAAAAGCCCGCGGAGCCGCCGCGGGCGCCGGGCGCAAATCGCGGCGGGTGACGAAATCCGTTCAGAAACAGGCACAATAGGAGCATGAGATAAGAAATCGTCTGCGTCTGAAGATGGAAATCTTGAATCGAAAATCAATCATCGCGCCTGGAATCGAGCATGGACGGCACTGAATCACTGGTCAGCGCGTTGTACTGCACGGCCACGGAAGGCGACTGGCAGGTATTCCGGGGACGTGCCCTGCGCATGCTGTGCGAGCAGCTCGGAGCCAGCTCCGCCGCCTGGTGGTCGCGCGGCACCCGCGGCAATGACGGCGAGCTGACGCAGCACCCGCTGCCGTTCGTGACGCAGACGGCGCTGGCCAAGCTGTCCCTGCCTCGCGGCCGCGAGGTGGCGGTACTGGAGGTGTCGGCCACGGCCCAGGCTGTGGTCCACAGTCCGGCCGGGAGGGAATTGCTGCATACCGTGTTGCTGCAATATCCGCCGCGCGCCAAACATGTCGACGAGCAGTCGTTGGAGCGGATCTGCATGCACCTGTGCGCCGCCGGCGCCCTTTCGATGCTGCAATTCGTGCGGCGCGACGACTGGCTGCACTCGATGGGGCGCGCCAATCGCGGCTCGGCTGCGCTGGTCGATGCGGGCGGCGCGGTCTATGCGGTCAGCAGCCGTTTCCGCGGCTTGCTGGAAGAAACCGGACATGCCGGTGAGGTGCTGCGGCTGCCGTTCACGCTGCCGGAAAGTGCACTCGGCGAGGAAGGCGGCGAAATGATGGAGGGGGGATTGCATCTGCGCGTGGCGCGCTGCGGCAATCTGTATCTGCTCCATGCGCGCAAGCCGCTGCCGCTGGACGCGTTGTCGCCGCGCGAGCAGGAAATCGCCCGCGCGCTGAGCAATGGCAAGACGCTCAAGTCAATCGCGCGCCAGTACGGGATTGCGGTGTCGACGGTGGCGAATCACACCACGCGGATTTATCGGAAGCTGGCGATTTACCGGCGCGAGGATTTGATCGAGCTGCTGCACATGAAGCCCAGCACGGTGCGGTGAGAAGATAGTTTTACGAAGCTGCTGTTGTCTTCTTCCGCATGAACTCGCCCAGCTCCGCGATCGAAGCATCCGCTTCGGCCAGTTGCCCTGCGTGCAGCTGGAAGTCATGCCACAGGCCATCAAAGCAATGCAGGCTCACTTCCACGCCGGCGGCTTCGGCCCGCTGCGCCAGCCGCTCCGCATCGCTGAGTAGGATTTCCTCGCTGCCGACGTGAATCATCATCGGCGGCAGCCCTTTCAGTTCGCCGAACAGGGGAGAGATGCGCGGGTCGGCCAAGGGCACGCCGCCAGCGTGGAGTTTGGCGCAGGCGTCGAGCCAGGCGGCGTTCAGCATCGGATCGCGCTGCGCCCGGGTGCCGATCGTCTCTCCGCCATGGGTGAGATCCAGCCAGGGTGAGATCAGCGCCAGCGCGGCCGGTTGCGGCAGGCCGCTGTCGCGGATGGCGATGGTGGTGGCCAGGGCCAGGTTGCCGCCGGCGGAGTCGCCGGCAATGACGATCTGTCCCGGTTGATAGTGCTGCAGCAGCCAGCGATAGGCGGCCAGTGCATCGTCCAGCGCGGCGGGATAGGGGTGCTCCGGCGCCAGGCGATAATCTACCAGATAGGCTTCGGCGCCCGCGGCCTGTCCCAGCTGTGCTGCGAGACTGCCGTGGCTGGCGGGACCGCCCAGCACGTAGGCGCCGCCGTGCAGCAGCAGGATGGCCTTGTCGGCTGCGGCGGCGGCCGTGTGCAGGCGCAGGGACGGCACGCCGTTCATGTCGAGCTTGCTTGATTCGGTGTCGCGCGGGTATTTCGACAGCAGGCCGGCCAACCAGGTACCACGGCGCTGCACGGCGAGCGGTACCCAGGGCGCGAGCAGGGGTTTGAACAGCACTCTGATCACGGTGCGCAGCACTGCTTTCATTTCGATTCCCGCTTGCGAATGGTGCCGCTGAAGCCTATCAGGCCGCGCGGGGCAGTGCTGCGTCCGCAGCGGCGACCGCCGCCGGTACCAGGTGGTAATGCGCCAGGTTCGGTTGTCGGGTAAGGCGACCGTACTCGCTCATGTAACCGACCCAGGTGTTGGTGTTGCGGCCGTCGGCGGTGAGGTACCAGCTGTGGCAGCCGGCTTCGAACACGGTCTGCTTGTTGCGCTTTTGCAGCATTGCGTTGAATTCGTGCTGCACGTCGACGCGCACTTCCAGCGAGGCCAGGCCGCGCTCGCGCAGCAGCGTCGCCGCCTGCGCGATATAGCGCGTCTGCTGCTCCAGCATGTAGATGATGGAGCCGGCGCCGAGATTGGTATTGGGGCCGTAGACCACGAACAGGTTGGGGAAGCCGCTGACGCTCATGCCGAGGTAGGCCTCGGCGCCGTTCTTCCAGCGCTCGCGCAGGCTGCGCCCGTTGAGGCCGTGGATTTCCATCGGCGCCAGGAATTCGGTGGAGGTGAAGCCGGTGCCGTAGATGATGGCGTCCACTTCGCGCAGCCTGCCGTCCTCGCCGAGGATGCCGCTGGCGGTGACTTCGCGGATGCCCTCGCTCACCACTTCGACGTGCGGCTGCGCCAGGGTGCGCATCCACTCGTTGGAGAGCAGGGTGCGCTTGCAGCCCATCGTGTAATCCGGAGTGAGCTTCTTGCGCAGCGCGCGGTTGCGCACCTGCAAATGCTTCAAGACTTCCGCGCTGCTCCTGAGGATGGCCTTGGCGACGGTGCCCAGCACCGGCTTGCGCAGCAGGGCCGAGTTGAGCAGTTCGAAGGTCCAGAAAATGCGCGTGCGGTCGATATCGTGCAGCACCGGGAAGGTCTCGATCAGCTTGCGTTCCCAGCGGCGATAGGGGCGGTCGAACTTCGGCACGCACCAGCCCGGCGAGCGCTGAAACAGGTGCAGCTGTTTCACTTCCCTGGCGATCTCCGGCACCAGCTGCACGGCACTTGGCCCGGTGCCGATCACCGCCACCGTCTTGCCCTTGAAGTCGTAGCCGTGGTCCCAGCGCGCGGAATGGAAGCTGCGGCCCTGGAAATTTTCCAATCCCTTGATCTGCGGAATCTGCGGCTGGTGCAGCTGGCCCACGGCCGAGACCAGCATATTGGCTTCCAGCGTCTCGCCGCCCTTGAGGCGGATGCGCCACAACCCGCGCGCCGCGTCGTAATCCGCGCCCAGCACCTCGCAGCCGAAGCGGATATGCGACAGCAGATCGTGCTTGCGCGCGACATGGCGCAGGTAATCGAGGATCTCCGCCTGCTTGCCGTAGCGGCAGGACCAGGGATAGTGCGGCTCGAAGGAAAAGGAATACAGGTGCGAAGGCACATCGCAGGCGGCGCCGGGGTAGGTGTTCTCGCGCCAGACGCCGCCGACGTCCTGGGCTTTTTCCAGGATGGTGAAGGATTCGATGCCGGCCTGCTGCAGCGAATGCCCCATGCTGAGGCCACCGAAGCCGCTGCCGATGATGACCACGCTCTGACTCGCAGCCTTGTTGAGCGTCACCCGCTTTGCGCCTGCATCCATCTGATTCCTCCAGCCGCTTTGTTTCGAACTTGTGCAGCCAGCTTAGGGCGCCGGGTTCGACTGGGTTATGGCGTTCCGGGACAAAATATTGATAATTGAGGACAGAAGGCGCAAAGCCTGCCAAAGTCCCGCCGGGGATGGCAGGCGGCGGCGACACGGCAACGAGGAGACAGGGTGCAAAACTGGGATTTCCAGCGCGGTATCGCCAGCATGCAGTTGCAGGCGCAGCTCGGCGTGGAGCACGGCCTGACGCTTGGCGCCTGCCTGGAAGGAACCGGTGTGACCCCGGCCGAGCTGGCCGATCCTGCAGCGGTGGTCAGCGCCCACCAGGAGCTGGGGCTGGTGCGCAATCTGGTGCGCGGTCTCGGCCAGGTTCCGGGCCTGGGGCTGGAGGCGGGCACGCGCTATCACTTCAGCGTCTACGGCATTCTCGGCTTCGCCATCGTCAGCAGCCCCGATCTGCGCGGCGCGGTGGACGTGGCGTTGCGCTATCTCAACCTGACCTATGCCTACAACCGCATCACCGCCGAAATGGCCGACGGCGAAATGCGGCTGCTGTTCGACGACAGCGCCATCCCCGAAGATGTAAGGCAGTTCCTGCTGGAGCGCGACGCCGCCGCGGCGCTGACCCTGCAGCGCGAGATGTTTTCCAGCGCTCTGGTGCCGCGTCGCTTGTCGCTGCGCTGCCGGCGCCCGGGCTATGCGGAGCATTTCACCCGGCTGTTCGGGGTGGAGCCGCGCTTCGGCGCGGCGCGCAACGAGGTGGCGATGGATGCCGCCGTGCTGGATTCGCCCTTGCCTCAGGCCAACGAGTCGAGCCGGCGCATGGCCGAGGAGCAGTGCCGCAAGCTGCTCGCCGCGCGCAAGGCGCGCAGCGGCCTGGCCGAGCGGGTACGCGACCGCATCCTGCGCCAGCCGGGCCATATCCCCGACATGAATGCGGTGGCGGACGAGTTGCTGCTGACGCCGCGCACCCTGCGCCGCCGCCTGCTGGATGAAGGCACCAGCTACAAGGCGCTGACCGACGAGGTGCGCGAGACCCTGGCGGAAGAACTGCTATCCGCCGCCAACCTGTCGGTGGAGCAGATTGCCGAGCGCCTGGGCTATTCCGAGGCGGCGAGCTTCATCCACGCCTTCAAGCGCTGGAAGGGGCAGCCGCCGCACAGTTACCGCCTGGCCAGGTAGCGGCGTCTCCAGCGCGCGGCGGCGAGGCCAGCCAGCAGCCAAGGCGCGAACGCGCCGCCGCCGGAGCCGCCTCCGCCCGAGCCGCTGCCGGAGCTGCTGCTCGTGCTGCCGCTGCTACTGCTGCTGGAGCTGCTACTGCTTGAGCTGCTGCTGGGACTGCTGGTATCCGTGCAGCCGGCGCGAATGTCGGCGCACACATGCTCGGTGCCGCCGCGATCCGGGAAACTGCGCGCGGAACGGAAGTAGAAGCTCGTCTTGGTCGCGCCTTGCGGGCCGGAATCATCGAGCAGGCGGGTATCGGCGTCGTCGTAGCCGGTCTCGCCGGAGTTCTTCAGCCAGCGATCGAGCCAGGCCAGGGTGTAATACTCGGCCATCGGCTCGCCCCAGCCGCCGACGCAGGCGCCGGTGCTGGTGCTGGGGCACCAGGAACTGGCGGGGAAGGTCGGCACCTGGCTCCACTCGTAGTGGGAACTGCCCTGGATGGTGAACTCGAAGGTGGGCACTCCGGCGGTCTGCCAGGCATCGAAGCCGTCCTTGTGCATTTCAGGATCGGGCGGAATCTGGAAAGGCGTCGGCGCCAAGCCGTATTCCGAGGACTGCCCCATGCTGGGCACGCGCGGTGCGTAGTTCGGGATGCCGCGCGCGATAATCAGCTGGAAGATGGCCGCATACGCCTGCTCGGTGAGGGGCAGTTGCTGCAGCAGGGTCAGCACGCCGCCGCCGGCCGCGCCGCCGACCTGCGTGCTGCCCGGCGCCAGCAGGCCGTCCCAGGCCACCGCCACCTTGACTGGATTGGTCTTGTCGAGCTTGCCCGGCCAGGGATCGGCGCCGGGCGCGCCATAGCCCTGCACGATGCTGACGCCGATGGCGCCGAGCGAATGCCCGACGATGCCGAGCCGGTCCGGATCGATCGCGGCATAGGCCGGGTTGGATGCGGCGACCGGGGTCGGATAGTCCTTGGCGCAGGCCGCGTTGTTGGGGTACGGTGTGGTTGGCGAGGAGCGGAAGAAATCGATGGCGTCGACCAGGCCGGTCCAGAACACCGAGGGGTTGATATTGGTGCCCTGGCCGCCGGACGGGGTCTGCTCGTCGGAACGGCCCTGGCCGCGCGGGTCGAAGCTGAGCACCACGTAGCCGTTGCGCGCCAGCAGCTGCGCCGCCCACCAGTAGGCGGTCTGCGGCGCCTCCACCGAGCCGTTCTGGATCACTACGCCCGGCAGGGTGGTGCCGGCGGCCAGGTTCTTTGGCTGCCACACCTGGCCGTTGAGCCGGGCGCAGCCGGAGTCGTAGAACACCACTGGAGTGACCACCGCTTCGCTGGTGTAGAAGCTGCTTCCATCCGGCCCGGCTGCAGAGGGGAACCTGAACGGATCGCCGTCGCACTGGAACGCATAGCTGGTGCACAGCGGGGTCAGCGGCGAGTCCAGGGAGAGCGATACCGCCGCTTCCGGATCGGCCAGAACCTCGTCGAGCACCTGTTGCAGGGTAGTGCTGAGTGAAGCCGGGTTCTTCAGCGCGGCGAGCAGCTGGTCGAGCGGCGTGGAAGAGGCCAGCAGCCAGCTCGGATCGGCTACGTCGCGGGCGGTGAGGCTGGCGATATTGAGCAGGCTCTGCGTGGTCAGGCGCGCCAGGAAGGCCGGATTGCCCAGTTACGGCGGGCGCCTGGGTCACGGTGGCGAAGTTCTTCACCTCGCGCTCGGTCCAGCCGGCCGAAGGGAAGGCGGGTCCTTCCGGAATGGCGAATGCGGCTGCACTCCACAGAGCTGCTGCCACCGCAACAACGCGGACTATCGTATTCATGAATCTCCTCCGAGCGTGCCACTTGTTATTGGGCCAGTCTGCCCCAAATGGAAATCTGGCGGATATGGCGCAGCGGACAGGTGACCTTGGCGTGCCCGTCACGGAGTCCAGCGTAGTGATCTAGCTTCCGGCAGAATAAGCCCCCATGCCAGCCGTCCTCGAAGTCCGCGACCTCGTCAAGCACTATCCGCGTGTTCGCGCCGTGGACGGTGTCAGTTTCGAAGTGCAGGAAGGCACCTGCTTCGGCCTGCTCGGCCCCAATGGCGCCGGCAAGAGCACCACCATCGAGATGCTGGAGGGCCTGCTCAAGCCCACTTCCGGCCAGGTGTTGTTTCGCGGCGCGGCGCTCGGCGGCCACTATCGCGAGCGCGTCGGCATTCAGTTCCAGAACACCGCGTTGCAGGAACACCTCACCACCCGCGAGAACCTGCGCTTCTTCAGTGCGCTCTATCCCAAGCGCCGGCCGCTGGACGAGCTGATCGCGCTGTGCCGGCTGGAGGAATTCCTCGACCGCGACACCAGCAAGCTGTCCGGCGGCCAGCGCCAGCGCCTGCTGCTGGCCATCGCCCTGGTCAACGAGCCGGAAGTGCTGTTCCTCGACGAGCCCACCACCGGCCTCGACCCGCAGGCGCGGCGCAATTTCTGGGACTTGGTGCAGGGCGTCAAGGCGCAGGGCAAGACCATCGTGCTGACTACGCATTACATGGAAGAGGCCTATCTGCTGTGCGACGAGATCGCCATCGTCGACCACGGCAAGATCATCGCGCGCGGTAGTCCGGCGGCGCTGCTGGCCGAGCATTTCGACGATTCGGTGCTGGAGCTGCCGCTGGCGGAAGCGAGCAGGCTCAACGATGGCGTCAGCTACAAGCAGAAGGGTGACGTGGTGGAGATCCATACCCCAGACATCAACGGCACCATCGGCCGTCTGCTGGCGGTGGGCGCTTCGCTGGCGCATCTGCGCATCCGCTCGCGCACGCTGGAAGATCTGTTCCTGGAACTGACCGGGCGGGAGCTGCGCACATGAGCAATCCCTTCGCCGACTCCTGGCGCCGCATGCGCGCCGCGACCTGGGCACGCAGCCTGGAATTCATCCGCGACAAGTCCGCGGTCGGCTGGAACGTGATCTTCCCGGTGCTGCTGGTGCTGGGCCTGGCCTATGTCTTCTCCGGGCCGGGCCAGCCGATGTTCAAGGTCGGGGTGCTGGCGCCCGCAGGCGTGGCGCTGGATGCGAAGCTGCATCCCTTCCTGGCCACGCCGCAGGTGCAGTTCTACCGCGAGGAGCCGGGCGAGGTCTCGCTGCACAAGGTGCAGTTGCAGCGCATCGACATGCTGGTCGATTTCACCCAAGGGTCCGGTCGCTACTGGGTCAATGAGCAATCGCCCAAGGGCAAGCTGCTGGAACAGCTGCTGCGCGGCGCCGGCGGCGAGGTCTTGCAGCGCCAGGCCACCAGCGGCGAGGAAGTGCGCTACGTCGATTGGGTCACGCCCGGTGTGCTCGGCATGAACATGATGTTCGGCTGCCTGTTCGGCATCGGCTACGTCATCGTGCGCTATCGCAAGAACGGCTATCTCAAGCGCCTCAACGCGACGCCGCTGCGCGCCTTCGAATTCCTGCTGGCGCAACTGCTGTCGCGCCTGCTGCTGATCGTGGTGGTGAACGCCGCCGTATTCATGGCCTGCCGCCTGCTGCTGCATCTGCGCATGGAAGGCTCCTACTGGAACCT
>JAMFRN010000144.1 GCA_026224805.1 Nevskia soli | reverse complement strand
CGACGTGTTCTGGGGCAAGTTCAAGACCATCATGTTCCTGGCGCTGTTCTATTGCGCCGGCTGCGCCGTGGTGGCGATGGTCAGCGGCCCCTCGGCGCTGGCGGCGGGCCTGTTCCTGACCGCCTTCGGCACCGGCATCAAGTCCTGCGTCTCGACCAATGTCGGCGACCAGTTCACGGAGAAGAATCAGCACCTGATCTCCAAGGCCTTCAGCTACTTCTATTTCTCGATCAACCTGGGCTCTTCCATCTCCATCTTCATGTGCCCGGTCTGGCTGGAGACCTACGGCCCCAAGGTGGCCTTCGGTGTCCCCGCGGCCATGATGCTGCTGGCCACGGCGGTGTTCTGGGCCGGACGCAAGCGTTTCACCGTGATCCCGCCGGCAATGAAACAGCGCCAGAACCGCGGCGCGCTGATGTTCGCCCTGTGCTTCGCGCCGGTGCTGGGCATCACCATGTGGGCCTATTACGCCGCCAACAGTACGGCGGTGGGCGTGCTGGTCCTGCTGTCGCAGATGGCCCTGGTGATCTGGTTGTGCCTCAAGACCGGCTTGCGCAAGGCGCTGCCGCCGGAGCTGGTCGGCTGGCTGGAGCAGTCCTTCACCGGCGACGCGCTCAAGCTGGTGCTGAAACTGGCCTTCATCTATTACATCTTCATCGCTATTTTCTGGTCGCTGTGGGAGCAGTCCAACGGCCAGACCTGGACCCTGCAGGCCACCTCGGACCTGATGGACAAGCACCTGTTCGCCTTCCTGCAGGGCGTGCCGGGGCTGGGCGCGCTGGCCGGCTACGAGATGCTGCCGGCGCAGTTCACCGTGGTGAACGGCTTGTTCATCCTGCTGATGATCCCGATCTTCACCTTCGGCATCTTTCCGCTGTGGCAGCGCCTGTTCAAGATCACGGCGCTGCGCAAGATCTGCGTCGGCCTGTTCGTCATCGCCACCTCGTTCCTGATCATCGCCTGGATCGAGAACCGGATCGTGCACGGCCACGTCGTCAGCGGCTGGTGGCAGATCCTGGCCTACGGCGTGCTCAGCGCCTCCGAAGTGCTGATCTCCATTACCGCGCTGGAGTTCGCCTACAGCCAGGCGCCGCTGAAGATGAAGAGCTTCATGATGGCGGCGATGTACCTGTTCTCGGTCAGCGTCGGCCAGGCCTTCACCGTCCAGGTCAACACCAGCATGATCAAGCCGCTCGAGGCCAGCGCTGCGCAGTCCGGCGCCGAGACCTGGGTCTCGCTGCGCGACGTGTCCGGCATGCAGACCGGCCAGAAGATCGATTTCGCCGGCGATACCGGCCTGACCGTGGCCGGCGACGACGGCAAGCCGACCGAGCTGGCCGGCACCTTCCTCATCTCCGAAATTGACACCTCCGGCAACCGCGTCAAGCTGATGGACGTGGTTCACCGCCAGCCGCTAGCCAGCACCGGCGAGTACAAGGCCGATACCGCCAAGGTCTCCACCTACCGGCTGGTCGGCGCCGATTACTTCCTGTTCTTCGCCGGAGCTGCGGCCCTGGCCGGATTCCTCTTCATTTTCGTCATCGGCCTGTATCGTGAGAAAATCCACGTACGGCAGGACGATACGGCCGCCGAAGCGATCTGAGAGCAAGTGCAGTGAGCGAAGCAGTGATTCATCCGATGATGGCGCCGGGCCAGGTCCCGGCGGCGTCAGCGCACCCGGCGCATGGCAAGGAGCGGGGCGAGGCCAACAAGCTGGTCAAGCGCCTGCGCCGCCAGGTCGGCCAGGCGATCCAGGACTACGCCATGATCCGCGCCGGCGACAAGGTGATGGTGTGCCTGTCCGGCGGCAAGGATTCCTACACCATGCTGGACATCCTGGTGCTGCTGCGCGAGGCGGCGCCGGTGCCGTTCGAGCTGGTGGCGGTGAACCTGGACCAGAAGCAGCCGGATTTTCCCGAGCATGTGTTGCCGGATTACCTGAAGGCGCGCGGCGTGCCGTACCACATCATCGAGCAGGACACCTACTCGGTGGTGAAGCGCGTCATCCCCGAAGGCAAGACCATGTGCAGCCTGTGCTCGCGTCTACGCCGGGGGGCGCTGTACACCTATGCCGCCGAAAATAATTTTACCAAGATCGCCCTGGGCCATCACCGCGACGACATCGTCGCCACCTTCTTCCTCAACATGTTCCACGGCTCCAAGCTCAAGGCGATGCCGCCCAAGCTGAAGAGCGACGACGGCCGCAATGTCGTCATCCGCCCGCTGGCCTACGTGCGCGAGCAGGACATCGTCGCCTACGCCGCCCTGCGCCAGTTCCCCATCATCCCCTGCAACCTTTGCGGCTCGCAGGAGCAGCTGCAGCGCAAGCAGATCCGGCGCATGCTGGACGAGTGGGAGAAGCAGAGCCCCGGCCGCATCGAGAACATCTTCGGCGCCCTGCAAAACGTGGCGCCGTCGCAGCTGGCCGACCCCAAGCTGTTCGACTTCTCCGCACTCGACGGCGGCGGCGAGGCGGACGGCTGGCTGATGCAAAGCAAGAGCGAAGACTAGAATACGTCCCCCCGATAGCCAGGTTCCCTCGCGGGAGCCGGAGACCCCGATGAGTCGCCGCGGTTTGCTGTGCCTGTTCCTGCTTCTCAGCGCGAGCTGCGCCGGCACGGCCGGCGCCGCCGCGGACGCGCCGTTCCTGTGGCAAGTGGAAGGGCCCAAGGCGACCCATTACCTGCTCGGATCGGTGCACCTGCTGCCCGAGGCGGCGGGGGACCTGCCGGCGGGAATCCAGGACGCCTACGACGCTTCCGACAGCGTGGTGTTCGAGACCGATATCGGCGCGTTGCAGCAGCCCCAGGTGCAGATCGCGATGATGGCGGCGGCCCGCTCGCAGCAGGGCCTGAAAGCCGAGATCGGCGACAAGATGTATGCACAGCTGGTTAAGCATGCCGCCCACATCGGCATGCCGGTATCGGCCTGCGATCCGTTCCGCTCCTGGTTCTGCGCCATGACCCTGGAGGTGTTCAGCTACCGCAAGGCCGGCTTCAGCGGCGACAACGGCATCGACCGGCAGATCTACGGCTGGGCTCATGAAGACGGCAAGGACGTGCGCTGGCTGGAACAGCCGGCCGTCCATGTCGGCCTGTTCACCACCATGAGCGATGCGCTGTCGCGCGAATTCCTGGCCTCGGCCCTGGACGACTCGGGCGGCGACGCCGGTGACGATCCGGGCGAGTTGCTGCGCGCCTGGAAGGACAATGACGTCGACGCCATCGAGACGCTCGACAAGCAGCTCAAGGCCGGCTATCCCGAGGTCTACCAGCACCTGCTGTCCGAGCGTAATCGCAGCTGGATGCCGCAGCTCAAGCGCCTGATGGATGGCGCCTCCCCGCAGCTGGTGGTGGTGGGCGCCGCCCACCTGGTCGGACCGGATGGGCTCGTCGCCCAGCTGCGCGCGCGCGGCTACAAGGTGCTGCCCTACGTAGCCATCGATTCGCAGCTGATGACCATGGACCGGCCGCCGCTGCTGAGCACCGCGCTGCATCGCTGAGCCGGCGGCCGCTCCGCCGGTGACGTGCCAAGCCGGCTGCGCCGGCGCCCCTCTCCCTGCAAGCGGGGGGATATTTTCAGGATAGCTTCTAGTTGTGCGGCATCAGGGAGGTGATGGAAACATCCGCCACCTCCCCCTTCGTCATCCCGACCGACAAGACCGCCACCTGCAGCAGCCGGCCATCCTCGATCTTTTCGAATTTGACGCGCCAGTCCGAGTAGTACTGCGAACCGCTGGTGAAGTGATAAAGGCTGGCGACATAGAGGCGGCCCCAGTTGAAGTACGGTAGGCGCAGCGGACTTTCCTCGGTGAGGGTCGATGGATCCAGGCCATCCGGTACTGTCGCTGCGCCCTGATCGCCATGAGCATCCTGGATGGCGCCGTAGTATTCGACCTGCTGCTCGGTGGAAAGCTCGGCCAGCAATTTTTTCTGGGTCCCGGCTGGATCCCTCTGCACGTCCTTGGCCAGCCGATAGGACTCCACCCGCATCGGCTCGCATTCGTATCCCCCGTTGCAGGAGTTGTCCCACTCCTTGAGCAATCGGTAAGTGAATCGCGGGACAAACGAGAAGCGCACCTTGCAGGCCGCGGCGAACTGATCCGCGCCCCAGGTGGCGACCTTGATGCTCGATTCCATCAGGGGGCCCGCGTCAAAGCTCTCCTCGAACAGTGCGGGGGTGTTGTCGATGGTGCCGTAGGCGCGATGCGCCCCGCATGAAGCCGCATCATCCTCGAAGCCCGGCGGCGGGGCGGCCCGCTGTGCCTGTCCGTCCTTGACCGCGAAGTAGACGGACTCGATGCACTGCGCCTCGCCGCGTATGGTGCTGATCGAGTAGAAATTGGCGTTCGGCAGTTTTTCGATGGTTCCGCTGCTGAAGTCCACGGCCTGGCTCAGCTCGTCGGCAATGGTGAACGGCGGCTGTTGCGCGCCGGCCCAGTCGGCCAGGCCGGACGGCAAGCCGTTGATGGCGCCCGAGGGAGCGGCCAGCGCGACGCCCGAGTCGGGATTGGCCACGGCGCCGAGCGGCGTGTCCAGGGGATGCAGCTCCGCGATGTCGCGGTAACGATCGGCAATGAGCTGGCAGCTGCCGACGGCCGAGCGGGAGGCCGCGTCTTTCACCAGGCCGTTCAGCTCCGCGATGCGCGAGCGATAGGCGCCGGCAAGGCAGTTGTACAGGGCGTCCGCCGCATCGCCGCGCTTTTTCCTGCACTGCTTGGCCAGGGTGGAACGCCAGCGGCGCTGATCGGACGTCAGCGCAATGCCCTGGTCGGGTGTCGCGGCCAGCGCGCTTTTCAGGACGCTGGCGAGCGATGCGTCCAGCTGGCCCAGCGATGGATCCGCACAAATGGTTCGCTCGATGAGGCCGGACCGCTTCTTGCATGCAAGGTCCTGAGTTTGAGTCTGGGTCTGGGCCCGCGCGGGCGGCGGCAGCAACAGGCAGCCGATCGCCGACAGCAGACAGGCCCAGACAAGGGCCGCCCTGGCAAAACGGAAATTGCCGCCTGCGAGATGTTGCGCCATCGATTCCCCTTGCCGCGCAAGTCGCCCAAACAATAATGTAGCTGCAATTGTCCCCCATTGCCCCCGTCGCCCCGGTCGCCTTGGCCGGTACTGGGTCCACGCAGGGGTGACGTATCATTCCCGGGCATGTTCCAAGCCCGCCTGTTCCTGCTCTGCTGCGCCCTGTTGGCGAGCGCGCCCGCGCTCGCCGGCATCGACGTGCGCGTGCGCGGCCTGGGTTCGGACGAGGAGGACAACGCCTTCGCCCAGTTGCGCATCCTCGACTACGCCAAGGGCATCGACGCCAGCAAGGCTCCGGACAAGCTCCAATATGATCCGGAGGAAGTGGAGCGGCTGGCCAAGCAGGGCGAGGAGGACATTCGCAAGGCGCTGCAACCCTTCGGCTGGTACAACCCGGTGATCAGCTCGAAGCTGGAAGGCCAGTCGCCGGACTGGACCGTGACCTACCAGGTCAATGCCGGGCCGGAAACCGATATCGCCAAAATCGACATCCAGATCACCGGCGAAGGCAAGGATTTCGCCCCGCTGCTGAAAATCGTGGGGCGGCCGCGCCTGGCTACCGGCCAGCGCCTCAAGCACGAGGATTACGAGGCGCTGAAGGTACGCCTGATGCAGGCCGCCAACGCCGGCGGCTACCTCGATGCCACCTTCAGCCGCCGCGAGCTGCGCGTCGACGTCGACAACAACAGCGCCGAAGTGCTGCTGACCGTCGATACCGGGCCGCGCTGGTTTTTCGGCGAGGTCACCATCCGGCAGGACGGTAAGCTCAAGGACAGCATGCTGCGCCGCTATATCAAGATCGTGCCGGGCGAACCCTTCGACTCGGCCAAGGTGTTGAAGACGCAGTTCGCCCTGACCGACCTGGACTATTTCAAGCTGGTCGAAATGGAGCCGCAGAAGAGCAAGGCCGGCGCCGACCGGCGCATCCCCATCGTCATCCACACCACGCCGAAGCAGCCGCAGGCGTACAAGCTCGGCGTGGGTTACGGCACCGATACCGGACCCCGCGCCCTGGCCGGCGTCGAGTTCCGCCGCCTTAACGAAGACGGCCACAAGCTGCGCCTGACCGTGCAGCCCTCGCAGAACATCAGCACCGCCATCGCCGAATACCGCATTCCGGTCGGACACACACCGGGCGATTCGGTCAGCTTCATCGGCCAGGGCCTGAAGCAGAATTTCGAGGGCATCAATGAAAACCTGTGGTCGGTCGGCACCGCCTACAACCAGCAGG
>JAMFRN010000143.1 GCA_026224805.1 Nevskia soli | reverse complement strand
CTTTTTTGTGGTGCGCCCGGCAGGGCGCACTTGCTTGGGGGTGGAAGTCCCCTGCACACCCGGCAAGGGGAAGTGCTAGCGGAAGGCAAGGGCGTCGCTGTGAGGCGGGGTCTGAAGGAAGCCGGAAGCAAAACGCTGGGCTGACGCACAGGAAGCGGATGAGGCGACGGATCGGGGTAAGGCGGCCACACTCGCCAAAGCCCGGTACTTGCACGGAACGATCCGGCGTAGATCCGACAGGCATAAGCGTAAAGGCAGGTGCGTCATACCCGGGGAGATCTCGCCTTGCGCCTGAAAGGGCGACGGAGCAGTTGGCCGGAGCGAGAAGTCAGCCGAGGGCATAAGTAGGAGGCAACTCTGAAGGCCCGAACATGAGAGACCGGAAGTAGACCGACGTAAAAGCTCGTGACGACAGGACGAAACAGAAGCCCAGCAATGGGGCGACCCCGGTGGGTAGCGGACGGAATCCGCCAGAGGCCGAGGGACGCGTGGACGTCGTGACGGTGGACGGCGGGCAGACGAAACCGGAGATGCAGACCCTGATGGAAGTGGTGGTATCACCGTCCAACATGAGGGCAGCCTACCGGCGGGTGAAACAAAACCGGGGCGCAGCGGGCTTGGATGGTGTCACGACCGAGGCGCTCGGGGAAAAGCTTCGCCTGCACTGGCCGGTGATCAAGGAGAAGCTGCTGGCAGGGACGTACTTGCCGCAGGCGGTCCGGCGCGTGGAAATCCCCAAGCCGCAAGGCGGGGTCCGGGCGCTGGGCATACCGACGGTGATGGACCGACTCATTCAGCAGGCGCTGAACCAGGTGTTGCAGCCGGTCTTCGAACCGGGATTTTCAGAACGTGGGTGGTCGATTGGGATCTGGAAGCCTTCTTTGACCGGGTCAACCACGACATCCTGATGTCGCGGGTAGCTCGCTGATGTCGCGGGTAGCTCGGAAGGTCGAAGACAAGCGGGTACTCAAGCTGATCCGGCGCTATCTGGAAGCGGGGGTGATGGAAGGGGGCGTGGCCAGTCCCCGGGAGGAAGGGACGCCGCAAGGCGGCCCGCTGTCTCCGCTGTTATCCAACATCCTGCTGACGGACCTGGATCAGGAAATCGAGAAGCGCGGACTGTCGTTTTGCCGCTATGCCGACGACTGTAACGTCTACGTGAAAACGCAGGCGAGCGGCGAGCGGGTGATGGCAGGCCTGACGCAGTTTCTGGAGAAGCGGCTCAAGCTCAAGGTCAACACGGCCAAGAGCGCGGTCGCCAAGACCTCCCAGCGGAAGTTTCTCGGCTACACCTTGAGTGCGCACGCACCCAAAAGCCGGATCGCGACCCCAAGCTTGCACCGTCTGACGGCCAAGCTGAAGGGCCTCTTTCGGCAAGGACGTGGGCGCAGCCTGCTGGCAACCATTGCAGCATTGAACCCGGTGCTACGGGGCTGGATGGGCTATTTCAGGCTCACCCAATCCCGGACGCCATTGGAAAAGCTGGACGTGTGGATCCGTCGCCGTCTGCGCTGCATCATCTGGCGGCAGTGGAAGCATCCACAGACCCGAATCCAAGCCCTCATCGGACTCGGTCTGGACGAGATAAGAGCCTGGAAATCCGCCAACAACGGCCGTGGACCGTGGTGGAATTCCGGCGCCCTCCATATGCGCCACGCTTGCCCCAATGCCTATTTCAGCCAATTGGGGCTCCTGTCTCTGGTCACTCTGTGCTTCCAGCGTCGCTCATGAACCGCCGTATGCGGAACCGCACGTACGGTGGTGTGGAAGGGGCGGGTAAAACCGCCCTATCCGATCGCTGCGATCACCGATCATTGACTGAGGCTATCCAGTACCCAGCAATATTCAATTGGATTCCACTTCCTCGCGGGGCTCTAATCAGCGGGCCGCACCCAGCCAATAAAAGTAGCCAGGAGAGGAGATCGGCCATGACGCTAAGGGAATTGCGTTATCTGGTGGCTCTTGCGGATCGTGCGCATTTCGGACGCGCCGCCGAAGACTGTCATGTGTCGCAACCGACCATGAGCACCCAGATCAGGAAGCTGGAAGAGTATCTCGGCGCCACGTTGATCGAGCGCAACGCCAAGTCCATCTCGCTCACCCCGATGGGACAGGAAGTGGTGGCGCAGGCGCGCCGCATCGTGACCCAGGTCGACGCCCTGCTGACTTCGACGCGCACCCCGCGAGAGCCCCTGAGCGGCCCGCTCAACCTGGGGGTGATTCCGACGCTTGCGCCGTATTTCCTGCCGTGGTTCATTCCGCAGGCCAAGAGCCGCTATCCGCGCCTGCAACTGGTGGTGCACGAGGATCTAACCGGGCACCTGCTGGAGCGGCTGCGCAACTACCAGATCGATGCCGCCCTGCTGGCGCTGCCGCTGGATGGCGAGGATTTCGAGGCGCTGCCGTTGTTCGACGAGCCGTTCTGGTTTGCCTGCCCGACGCAGCATCCGCTGGCCCGCCTCAATGCCGTCACCGAAGCCGATCTGCGCGAGGAGCCCATGCTGCTGCTGGCCGACGGCCATTGCCTGCGCGGCCAGGCGCTGGCCGCCTGTGGCCGCCCGGTGGTCGACGAGGAAGGCCTGGACGACTTCCGCGCCGCCAGCCTGGAAACGATTTGCCAGCTGGTCGCCGCCGGCTTCGGCTGCACCTTGCTGCCGGCACTGGCCACGCGCCCGCCGCTGGGGCCAGAGCCCGCCTACGTGGTACGGCCGCTGCACGCCGCCAACGCCAGCCGCCGCGTCGGCCTGGTCTGGCGCCGAGGCTATCCGAAGGCCGATGAGTTGTCGCTGCTCGGCGAGCTGGTCAGGGACAATCCGCCCGGCGGCACGCGCACGGTGCTGATGGAAGAGAAGGCGCTGCGCGCGCGGCGGCACTGAAACGCAGATGTAGGTTCGTAGGTCGGCCTTCAGGCTGATAGCCTCGCCGGGCACGTTGTACCCCAATGCCCACACAATAACGTCATACCGGCGAAAGCCGGTATGACGTAGAGGTTTGCCGAGGCAGTATGTAGCTCGGCTCAAGACGCAGGCGGAGCCGACAGCACGGCTCGTTGGTTCCGCGCGCTGCGCGCGCTTGAACCGACCTACAAAGTACTGATTAAGTCCCCTCTCCCCACGACAGTGGGGAGAGGGCGTTAATCACCGCTTACCGTAATCCAGCGGCACACCCTTCCGCTGCGCCAGGATGTAAGCCTCCAACGCCCGCATCTTGGGATCGTCCGGCGCCAGTACCTTGCCGCGTACCGGGTGCTCGATGCACCAGTTGATCATGTCGCGCAGCAGCGCCACGCGGCCCAGCTGCGGCTGGAACTTGGGATAGGTTTCCGGGTGGGTATTGGCGGCGCGCGGATGGCACATATCGCAGGACACGGCGATGTCGCTGCCCAGCTCGTCGCTGCTGTGGAATACGGTGGAGCCGTACACCGCCATCTTGTAGGTCTCGTTGTTCCACACCTGCACGTCCTGCTGCGTTACCGCGCCGTAGGTGGAGGATTGGCCGGTGCCGACCAGCTTGGAATTGTCCTCCGGCGTCACCACCTGGTGCGCCTCGACTTCGGCCTGCACCCAGTCCTTGCCGGGGTTGGCGGCCTTCCATTGCGCCATAAGGGAGTCGGAGATCTTCTGGCCTTCCTCCCGGGTTTTCGGCGCGTCCTTCGATACCTGCACCGTGGTCTTGTTGTCGCACAGCTTGACCTGCGTGGTGCCGGAAGCCGGCGCCGGGGATTGCTGCGGCGTGCCGGCGGCATCCTGGGCGCTTGCGTGCATCGATACGGCCAGCAGGGCCAGGGCCAGTAGAGCGGGGGTCTTCATTGCGGTGCTCCGGTATGGTCCGATCAGTAGCTGGAGAGGGTCGGGGCAACGGGGATGTCGCTCTTGCCGCCGCTGCTCAGGTAGCTGGCTTTCACCTGCATCGGGTTGCGGTTCCACAGGTTGTAGAGCTTATCGACCAGGCCGTCCGGGTGCACCGCCACCGAGCCGTCGCCGAGGCCGTCGTTGGCGTCGAAGGGATTGGGCCGGTTCATCTGCACCGTCAAGGCCGGCAGGCCCTGCGGCGCGTAGGGCCAGGGCCAGGCGGTGGAGAGCATGCCGTGGAACTGGATGTTGCCGATGCGGTTGGTCAGCACCTGGTGGGTGTGGCCGTGCAGCACTGTGACATGATCGAAGCGCTGCAATATCGCCTGCACGTCCTCGGCGTCGTCGGTCCAGAAATTCCACGGCCGGTACAGTTTGTACAGCGGCGAGTGCGAGAACACGATTACCGGCGTCGTGGCCGATACCTTGTCCAGGTCCTGCTTCAGCCATTCGCGCTGCGGCGCGCCGACCTCGAAGGCGCTCTGCACCGCGTTGTCCAACCCGGCCACCGTGTGCATGCGCTCCGCCGGGCTCATGCCGCGTGCGCTCCAGAAGTCCTTCTCGTGCACGCTCATCAGCACCACGAAGTGCACACCCTTGTGGTCGAAGCTGTAGTGCTCCGGGCCGAACAGCGTGTTCCAGTGCTCGCCCATGTCGTAATACCAGTCGTGCTCGCCGGCCATCATGTGCACCGGCGCCTTCAGGCTTTTCAGGATCTGCGCGCCCATGTCCAGCTCTTCCCGGCGGCCGAGCTGGGCCAGGTCGCCGCCGTAGAGCACGAAATCCGGCTGCGGGTCGAGGCTGTTGACGTCGTCCACCGCGCGCAGCAGCTGCCGCACGAAGCGTTCGTTGGTCTTCTTCACGTACAGGTGCGAATCGGAGATGTAGGCGAAGTTGAAGCCCTGCGCCGCGCCACCCTCATCGGCATAGGCCACGTTGATCGGCAGGAAGCTGTGGAAAGGGTAGGTAACGCCGGCGGCCACCGCCGCTGCGGCGGCGCCGCCGGAGGCCTTGAGGAAGGCGCGCCGGTCCAGATTGCGCAGTCCGCGGAACAGCGCCTCGCGCTCCTCCAGGTGGCGCGTCTCCACGCTCCTGATGTGGGGGATCTTCAGCTTGTCGTTCATGTCGTCGCTCATGATGGGCTCCGCCTTACTTCAGGCCCGCCGGGCCGAGTACCCGCTGTTCGAAAGGCAGCACCTCGCGGTGCGCCAGCGCGTTGTCGCGGAACGGCCGTTTCTTCGCCGCATAGGCCTGCTGCTCGCGCATCGCCGCCTCGTTCTGCGCCGCGAAGCGCGAGTCGGTGAGCGTGAAGAGGAAGGCCACCACGTCGTTGATCTCGTCCTCGCTCAGGTTCAGCGGTTCGATGCCGCCGTCCAGATAGGGATTGGTCTCGCCGCCCTTGTTGTAGTGGTCCAGCACGTCCCACAGGCTGTGCAGCGAGCCGTCGTGCATATAGGGTGCGGTGATGCCGACATTGCGCAGCTGCTCCGTCTTGAAGGCGCCGATGTCGCCGCGCTTCTTGCTGACCAGGAAGCGCCCTAGCTCGGACATGTCCGTCTCCAGCGCCAGCTTGTCCAGCGCATCGACATCGCTGCCGTCCTTCAGCGCGCCCAGGGCCTGATGCGCCAGCGCCTCGAAGTTCTGCTTGCGCGCCGAGACGCCGATGTTGTGGAACAGGTTGTCGGTGCCGATCGGATTGGAGGAATTGATCATGTGGCAGCTGACGCAGCGCGCCTTGCCGTTGAACAGGGCGAAGCCGCGCTGCGCGGCCGGCGAGATGGCCTTGCTGTCGCCGGCGGCGAAGCGGTCGAACGGCGCATCGAGGAAGATCAGCGTGCGCTCGAAGCTGGCGATGGCGCGGCCGAGGTCGTCATAGTTCGGCGCCCGGCCATAGGCCTTCTGGAACAGCTCCTGGTAAGCCGGGTCGGTGCCCACCGAGGCCATGGCGCTGGCCGCGTCCGGATGCCCCATCTCGATCGGATTGAGAATCGGCAGCTTGGCCTGCTCGTCCAAAGACACTGCGCGCCCGTCCCAGAACATGCTCTGGAACAGCGCCGCGTTCATGGTAGTCGGCGCGCTGCGCCGGCCGAGGTGGTCGCCGATGCCTTCCGAGACGTTGCGGTGATCGGTGAAGCCGCGGCTGGCGTCATGACAGGTGGCGCAGGCCACCGTGCCGTCCTTCGACAGACGGGTATCGAAGTACAGCTTGCGGCCCAGCGCGATGCGATCGGCGGTCAGCTCGTTGCCCGGCGGAATATAAATTGCCGCCCAGGCCACCGGATCGACACCCGGCGGAGGGGCGGTGGAACTGCTGATGAGCTGGTCCAGCCGCTGCTGCTGCTCCGCCATCGCCATCGCGCCATGCGGCGCGGTTGCCGGCGCCTCGGCACCCATGGCCTGGTTGATGAAGATCGCGACACCGATCAGCAGCGCTGTCCGGAGCGGACCCGCCCGACCTGAATTGTTCATGCTCCCCTCCGGCATTGCCTGCGCGTGCGCAGACAATGCGTGAAGGCCGCAACCCTGACCAATCGAATGTTTGAATGGCGCCGATAGGGGCGGTGAATGCTGCGTTGCGGGAGTGGTCCCGGCATCAGAGCATCTTTGCCTTAGTCGCATGCAACTCCCCTCTCCCGCTTGCGGGAGAGGGGTAGGGGGAGAGGGCGCTTTTCCACGCTTCTTTGCCGGTAACGGCCACTGTGCCGCCCGCGATTCCCGGCAACTGTGGTGTCCAGAGCAGGGCAGCCTTGATTACACTGGCGCCAGCTCGAAATCCGGAGAACCGGGATGCCCTCCGCAACGCACTGGCTCGCCTTCGCCCTGGTCGCCCTGGGCATGGTCATGACGCCCGGCCCCAACATGCTCTACCTGATTTCCCGCACCCTCTGCCAGGGCCGCATGGCCGGCCTGCTGTCCCTCACCGGCGTGGCCACCGGCTTCATCATATACATGCTCTGCGCCGCGTTCGGCATCACCGCCCTGGTCATGGCGGTGCCCTATGCCTACGACACCCTGCGCCTGGCCGGCGCCGCTTATCTGCTCTACCTGGCCTGGCAGGCAATCCGGCCGAATGGGCGCTCACCCTTCGAGTTGCGGGAACTGCCTCCGGATAGCCCGAGGCGCCTGTTTGCCATGGGCCTGTTCACCAACCTACTCAACCCCAAGGCTGCCGTGCTGTATCTGTCTCTGCTGCCGCAGTTCGTCGAGCCGTCCGGTGGAACGATGCTGACGCAGCTGCTGGCGCTGGGCCTGACCCAGATCGTCATCAGCGTTTCGGTCAACGGCTCCATCGTGTTGAGCGCGGCCGGCATTGCTCGCGTCCTGGCGCAGCGTCCGCGCTGGCAGCTGGTGCAGCGCTGGATGATGGGGACGGTGCTGGGGGCTTTGGCGGTGCGGATGGCGGTGGAGCAGCGACGCTAACAGGAGATATTCACTTCGCCCCTTTTCCTTGGCCGAAGTTTTGAGAGGAATATCGGCGCGAAGTTCAAAGCACGGCGGCAATAGTTTGCTTCAATCGATCCACAAGCTGCGCTGTCGGTGCCAATCCTCGATAGACAGTTCCGGATACTCGTCGTAACGCTGATCCTTATCGCCGATGTCGGGCCGCACCCATGAGGCCTTCGAGCCCAGCATCAGGTGGACCCGATCCGGCGGTACCGGCAGCTCGGAATCGATGGCCGAGGCCATCGGATGCACCAGTTCCGGCCATTCCGGCGAGAACAGCCACAGGGAAGTGCCGCAGCGCCCGCAGAAATGGCGCTCGGCGGTGCTTTGGCGCGTCCTCCTGCCGTCCTGGTGGAGGCGCGCATGATAGACGCGCTTGCTGCCATCGTCCTTCACCTTGAGTGTGGCGGCATCGGCGGAAAGATTGATGGCATAGCCGCCTCCACCGCCGGTCTTGCGGCAGATCGAGCAATAGCACAGCTGGTACGGATAGGGTGCGTGGCTATCCACCGTAAATGTCACGGCACCACATTGGCACGAGCCTTTCAGACGGTAGCTCACAGTTTCCTCCACGTTTGGTGTGCGCCTGAAGAACAGACCCGTCCGGCACGGCAGGGTTCATCAGGGCGGGGGATGGGTGAACTGGTTGGCGTATCCGCCGGGCGCACTGTTTCTGCCATTGCGGGAACTTACCTCATCATCTGCCGCCTAAGAAACAGGCGGGATCGATCCGTCATGAGGTTCAGCCATGGAGGGTGAAACCATGCCACGAGGCGAAAAGACGAAATACAGCGAGAAGCAGAAACGCAAGGCAGAGCACATCGAGGATAGCTATGAGGCTCGCGGCCTCGATAAGCAGGAAGCCGAGGCGCGGGCCTGGGCCACGGTGAACAAGCAGAGCGGCGGCGGCGAGAAGTCCGGCGGCGGCCGCAAGGTGGCGGCGCGCCGCAAGAGCACGGCCCGCAAGAACTCCGCGCGGCGCGCGGTCGCCACAAAGCGCGGTAATTCCCCCAATCGCGGCCGCGCTTCAAGCCGCCGCGGCCATGCCCGGCGTACTCCAAAAGCAGCGGCACGCCGCAGCGCGCGCTAAACACAGCAGGCCACGCTATCAGCGCCGCGTCAGGCAGCGGCCGCATGCTCCGGTCTGGAAATATTCACTCTGAACTGCCCCGGCTTTAACGGTCACTCATAACGAAAAAGCCGGGCATAGCCCGGCTTTTCTTTGCAGCGGATCACTTTCTTCCCGGCTTACTGCCCGGCCAACCCCGCAGCCTGCACGATGGCGATGAACGGCGTCGGGTAGACACCCAGCAGCAGCATCAGGAAGGCCAGGGCCAGCAGCATTAAGCCGCCGGTGTTCTGCGCCCAGTCCAGCGGGGCGGAGAACTTGCGCACCCAGGGGGCGCGCAGGTAGAGCTGGGCCATGGCGCGCAGGTAGTAGAACAGGCCCACGGCGCTGCCGAACACCAGGGCGGCCATCAGCAGCCACAGGCGCTTGTCGACGCCGGCGGCGATGACGTAGAACTTGCCGATGAAGCCGGCTGTGAGCGGAATGCCGGCCAGCGACAGCAGCGCCACGGTGAGGATGGCGGCGAGGTTGGGGCGGCGCCAGAACAGGCCGCGGTAGTCCCACAAGGCATCCGCGTCGTGGTCGCCATAGGGGCTGGACACCAGGGTCACCACGCCGAAGGCGGCGAGGGTGGTGACGACATAGGTGAGCAGGTACATGCCCACCGCTTCCGTGGCCAGCGCGCCAGCGGCGATGAAGGCCACCAAGATGTAGCCGAAGTGCGCGATGGAGGAGTAGGCCAGCAGGCGCTTGATGTTGTCCTGCAGCAGCGCCAGGATGTTGCCGAGCACGATGGACAGGATGGCGATGGCGGTCAGCACGTTCATCAGCGTGACGTACTGGTAGGCCTTGGTCTCGACGAAGTAGCGTAGCAGCAGCGCCAGCACCGCGGTCTTGGAGGCGGTGGCGAGGTAGGCGGCGACCGGTGCGGGCGCGCCTTCATAGACATCGGGCGTCCACAGGTGGAACGGCGCCAGCGACAGCTTGAAGGCGACACCCACCAGCAGCATGCCGCCGCCGACCATCAGGATGGTGCGGCCGGAGCTTGCCGCCGTACCGACGCGGTGGCTGATCTGGATGAAATCGAGCGTGCCGGTCTGAGCAAAGATCAGGGCCATGCCGAACAGGATGAAGGCCGAGGCCACCGCGGACAGCACCAGGTACTTGATGCTGGCCTCGAGCGAGCGGCGCTCCTTCACCAGGTAGCCGATCATGCCGTAGAGCGGCAGCGACAGCAGTTCCAGGCCGATGAAGAACGCGGCAAAGTGGCGGCTGCACACTACCACCAGCCCGCCGAGCGCCGAAAGGGCCAGCAGGATATAGACCTCTTCCTTGTTGCCCTTGTAACCCTCCATGTAGGCGAAGGTCAGGGTGGCGGTGGCCAGGCCGGCGGCCAGCACCAGCCCCATGTAGAAGCAGGCATAGCTGTCGACCACCAGCAGCGGCGTGATGTATTGCGGCAGCGGCGGGTGGCCGAAGAAGTCCAGCATCTTCAGGATCGGCGCCTGCAGAAAGTCCGGTAACTGGTCGGCCAGCTGCGGCAGCACCAGGTAGGTGGCGGAGACCAGGGCCACGTTGAGGCCCACCGCGACCACGGTGGCGTTCCACCAGTGATGACGGCGGAAGGCGATGGCCACCATCACCCACATGATGGTGGCGCTGACGATGAGGATCGGCGCCAGTGCCAGCCACTGGTTGGTATCGAGCGCGAAATTCATGGCGCGCTCCCCGTCGGAGCCTGCGCCCGTGCGGCCTGGGCCGCCTGGTAGATGTGCTGCACCGCCTGGATGGGCGCCTTGGACAAATTGAACACCGGTTGCGGATAAAGGCCGAACAGCACCAGCAGGCCCATCAGGGTGAACATGGTGGCGAGTTCGCGGGCATTCAGGTCGCCCAGCTTGTTCTTGTCGCCGCCATGAACCGCGCCATGGAAAGCACGCTGCACGAACCATAGCGAGTACACCGCCGCGAGGATCAGGCCGCTGGAGGCGATGATCGTCAGGAACGGCGCCACCGGAAAGGTGCCGAGCAGGATCAGGAATTCGCCGACGAAGTTGGCGAGGCCAGGCAGGCCCAGGCTGGCGGCGGCGAAGAACAGGGCGATCGGCGGCAGGAACGGGAAGCGCGACCACAGGCCGCCCATTAGGCGCAGGTCGCGTGTATGCAGTCGCTCATACATTTCGCCGCAGAGGATGAACAGGCCGCCGGCGGAGATGCCGTGCGCCAGCATGTTGATCACCGCGCCTTGCAGCGCCTGCTCGGTGCCGGCATAGATGCCGACCAGCACGAAGCCCATGTGGCTGATGCTGGTGTAGGCCACCAGGCGCTTGACGTCGTTCTGGCCGAAGGCCAGCACGGCGCCGTAGACGATGCCGAGCACGCCCAGCCACATGGCCACCGGCGCGAACTGCGCCGAGGCATGAGGGAACAGCGGCAGGGCGAAGCGCAGCAGGCCGTAAGCGGCGGTCTTGAGCAGGATGCCGGCCAGGTCCACCGAGCCGGCGGTGGGCGCCTGTGAGTGCGCGTCCGGCAGCCAGTTGTGCAGTGGCACCACCGGCAGCTTCACCGCGAAGGCGACGAAGAAGCCGAGCATCAGCCACCACTCCACCTTCGCGCTCATCGGCGTATTGAGCAGGGCTGGGTAGTCGAAGGTGAGGACGCCGGTGTTGCTGTAGTGCACGAACACCAGGCCCAGGATGGCCAGCAGCATCAGCAGGCCGCTGGCCTGGGTGTAGATGAAGAACTTGGTCGCCGCGTAGACACGTCCCTTGCCGCCGGGGGCGTTGTGGCCCCACAGCGCGATCAGGAAGTACATCGGCACCAGCATCATTTCCCAGAAGAAGAAGAACAGGAACAGGTCCATGGCGAGGAACACGCCGATGACGCCGCCCAGGTTCCACAACAGGTTCAGATGGAAGAAGCCGACATTGCGCTGCACCTCGCGCCAGGAGCAGGCGATGGCCATGATGCCGAGCAGGCCGGTCAGGCCCACCAGAATCAGCGATAGGCCGTCCAGCGCCAGGTGGAAGCTGATGCCGAAGCGCGGAATCCACGGTATCTGGAATTCCTGCACCCACTGGTGCCTGTCGCCGAGCAGGGTGAGGGAATAGTCGCCGGTCTGCCACAGGTACCAGGCCAGGCCCAGCACCGCGAACATGGTGACCAGCGCCACCCAGCGCGGGAAGCCGCGCCCGAAGCGCTCGATCTGCCAGCAGAAGAAGCCGCCGATGAAGGGCAGTGCGAACAGCCAGACGAGAATCATAGGTAGATCACCGCGCCGATGATGAGTACGGCGCCGCAGGCCACGCTGGCGGTGTACCAGCGCAGGCGGCCGCTCTGGCTCAACGCCGTCGCCTTGTTGAGGGAGGTCAGAATTACCGGCACGGTGCCGATGATCTGGTCAAACACGTCCTTGCTGTTGACGCGCACTGCCCACAGGAAGGGCTTCACGAACAGGCGGTCGTAGAGCCAGTCGAAGCCGAAGGCCGCATACCACCAGCGGCTCAGCAGGCGCGCCAGGGCGTTGTTCTCCAGCCAGTGCAGCAGGGCGGGCTGGCCGAAGAAGCGCCAGCCGGCGATGGCGATGCCGGCAATGGCGACGGCGCCGGACAGCAGCTTGATCTGCAGCTGTACCGCTCCGCCTTCCCCGGCGGGGCTGGCGGGCAACACCCCATCCAGCGGCAGATGAATCAGCCCGCCGACGGTGGTGGAGAGCACCAGCAATACGCTCAACGGCAGCCAGTAGGAAACCCCGTGACCGGCATGGGCGTCGATCTTTGCCTCACCGAAGAACACGGTGAAGATCAGGCGGAAGGTGTAGAGCGAGGTGAGGAAGGCGCCGAACAGGCCGGCCCAGAACAGGCCGACGTGGCCGCCGGCATAAGCCTGCCAGAGGATCTCGTCCTTGCTGAAAAATCCGGCGGTGAGGTAAGGCAGGGCGGCCAGCGCCGAGCCGCCCACTACGAAGCTCCAGAACGCCAGCGGTATCTTCTTGCGCAGTCCGCCCATCTTGCGGATGTCCTGCTCGTGGTGGCAGGCCAGGATCACCGCGCCGGACGCCAGGAACAGCAGGGCCTTGAAGAAGGCATGCGTCATCAGGTGGAAGATCGCCGCCGACCAGGCTCCGGCGCCCAGCGCCAGGAACATGTAGCCGATCTGGCTCATGGTGGAGTAGGCCAGCACGCGCTTGATGTCGGTCTGCACCAGGGCGGTGAAGCCGGCCAGCAGCAGGGTCACGGCGCCGACCAGGCCGACCATCTCCTGCGCGAACGGCGCCAGCTCGAACAGCGTGTGGGTGCGCGCGATGAGATACACGCCCGCGGTGACCATGGTGGCGGCATGGATCAGCGCCGATACCGGAGTGGGGCCGGCCATCGCGTCCGGCAGCCAGGTCTGCAGCGGCAGCTGCGCCGACTTGCCCACCGCGCCGCCGAGCAGCAGCAGGGCGATCAGGGTGACGATGATGCTGCCCGGGGGATAGGCCTGCGGCGCCAGCTGCAGGATTTCCTGGATGTTGAGCGTGCCCAGCGTATGGAACAGCAGGAACAGGCCGATGGCCATGAAGGTGTCGCCGACACGGGTGACGACGAAAGCCTTGCGCGCCGCCGCGCCGTTGGCCGGGTCCTGGTACCAGAAGCCGATCAGCAGGTAGCTGCACAGGCCCACGCCTTCCCAGCCGAAGTACAGGAACAGCAGGTTGTCGCCCAGCACCAGGAACAGCATGCTGGCGATGAACAGGTTCATGTAGGAGAAGAAGCGGCCGTAGCCCTCGTCGCCGCGCATGTACCAGGAGGCGAACAGGTGGATCAGGAAACCTACGCCGGTGATCACGCCCATCATGGTCAGCGACAGGCCGTCCAGGCGCAGCGCGAACTGCGGCGCGAAGCCGCCCACCTGCATCCAGGTCCACAGCGGCTGCACATAGGCACCGCCGTCCGGCGGATGCTGCAGGAACTGCACGCCGACGATAGCGGTAATCAGCGCCGACAGGCCGATCGAGCCGACGCCGATCACGGCGGCCAGTGTCTCCGGAATCTTGCCGCGGCCGAAGGCCAGGATCAGGAAGCCGAGCAGGGGGAATACAAATGCCAGGAATAAGAGGTTCATGATCGGATCAGCCCTTCATCTCGCTGGCCGCATCCGTATCCAGCGTGTTGAAACGCCGGTAGATCTGCAGCACCAGGGCCAGCCCGACGCTGGCTTCGGCCGCCGCCAGGGTCAGGATGAGAATAAACATGATCTGTCCGTCGGCCGCGCCCCAGCGACTGCCGGCGGCGACGAAGGCCAGTGCCGCGCCGTTCATCATCACTTCGATGGACATCAGCACGAACAGGATATTGCGGCGGATCAGGATGCCCAGCAGTCCCAGTGAAAACAGGATACTGGCCAGGATCAGCGCATGCTCCAGCGGTATGGCGCTCACTCCGTTCATCTCTTAAGTTCGTTCTTTCCTTGTCGGTACCGCCCCGGCCACCAGGGCAGGGGAGAACTTGCAGCTTGTTGCTTCGCTACTTCAGTCTTCGTGCCGCCCGAGGTGAAACGCCGCGACCAGCGCCGCCAGCAGCAGCATCGAGGCCAGCTCCACCGCCAGCAGGTAGGGGCCGAACAGCGCGATGCCCACCTCGCGTGCGCCGATCACGCCATAGCCGATCTGCGGCCCGGCGCTGCCCAGCGGATGCAGCGCGCGCACCAACTCGAACAGCAGCAGCGCGCACAGCACGCCCGGGCCGGCGTAAGCCTGCCAGCGCAGCCAGCGCTTTTCCTGCTCCACGGTGGCGCGGCCCAGGTTGAGCATCATCACCACGAACACGAACAGCACCATGATGGCGCCGGCATAGACGATGATTTCCAGAATGCCCGCGAACGGCGCGCCGATGGCGAAAAACACCATCGCCACGGCCAGCAGCGACACGATCAGGTACATCAGGCCATGCACCGGGTTGGTGTTGGTCACGGCCAGCAGCGTGGCGATCACGGCGACGGCTGCAGATAAATAGAAGGCGATTTCCACGTCGGTTCCGTCCTCGTTACGGCAGCAGGCTCTTCACATCCACCGGCTTTGCTTCGTTCTTCGCCGCGCCCTTGGGCTTGCCGGCGATGCTGAGGCCGGCGATGCGGTAGAAGTTGTAGTCCGGGTACTTGCCGGTGCCGCTGATCAGCAGGTGCTCCTTCTCGTACACCAGGTCCTGGCGGCGGTACTCGCCCAGCTCGAAGTCCGGCGTCAGCTGGATCGCGTTGGTCGGGCACGCTTCCTCGCATAGGCCGCAGAAGATGCAGCGCGAAAAATTGATGCGGAAGAATTCCGGGTACCAGCGGCCGTCATCGGTTTCGGCCTTCTGCAGCGAGATGCAGCCCACCGGGCAGGCGGCGGCGCAGAGGTTGCAGGCAACGCAGCGCTCCTCGCCGTCCGGATCGCGGGTCAGCACGATACGGCCGCGGTAGCGCGGCGGCACATAGGGCTTCACTTCCGGATACTGGATGGTGTCGCGCTTGCGGAAGGTATGGCTGGCCACCATTACCATGCTGCGCAGATTGGTGTAGATGCCGACCATGATGGCCCAGAAGCTCTTGAAGAAATTGCTCATGGGTTCAGGCTCCCTTCGCCAGGATCACCGCGCCGGTGACCAGCATATTGATCAGGGCCAGCGGCAGGCAGAACTTCCAGCCGCCCGCCATCACCTGGTCATAGCGCGGCCGCGGCAGCGAGCCGCGCAGCAGGATGAAGAGCATGATGAAGATGAAGGTCTTGATGAAGAAGTAGATGAAGCCGAGCAGCGGCCAGTGCTCCGCGCCCGGACCGTGCCAGCCGCCGAAGTACAGCGTGGTCAGCAGGCCCGATACCACCACCACGCCGACATATTCGGCGACGAAGAACATGCCGAACTTCATGCCGGAATATTCGGTGTGGTAGCCGGCCGCCAGTTCCTGCTCGGCCTCCGGCAGGTCGAAGGGGTGGCGGTGCGTGGTGGCCACGGCGGCGAGGGCGAAAGTGCAGAAGCCGAAGAACTGCGTGAAGATGAACCAGTGGTGCGCGCCCTGCTGGGCAATGATGTCGTTGACCGCGAAGGAGCCGGTCTCCATCACCACGCCCATCAGCGCCACGCCCATGAACACTTCATAGCTGAGCATCTGCGCGGCCGAGCGCAGCCCGCCGAGCAGGGCGTACTTGCTGTTGCTGGACCAGCCGCCGAGCATCACCGCGTAGACGGCGAGGCCGGCGAGGGCGAAGAACAGCAACACGCCGATGTTGAGATCGCCCGCCACGTTCCAGCCCGGCGCCACCGGCACCAGCACGAAGGCCATCATCATGGTGGTCATCGCCACCAGCGGCGCGACCAGGAAGGCCGGCTTGTCGACGAAGGGCGGAATCCAGTCTTCCTTGAAGAAGATCTTGATCATGTCCGCCACCACCTGGCCGAGGCCGAAGGGGCCGACGCGGTTGGGGCCGTAGCGGTCCTGCCAGACGCCGAGCAGGCGGCGCTCCACCCAGATCAGCATGGCGGCGACGATGACCGAGCCGAACAGCAGCACCAGCGCCTTGAGGCAGGCGATGATCGGTTCCAGAACTTGCGGACTTGTGAGCCAGTTCATCATGCGGTCTGCACCTGCGCTAGCTTGATGTTGGCACCGGCTTCGGCGTAAGCCATGCCGTCCACACCCAGCGGCAGGCCCACGGTGCCGCGCGGCAGCGTCGGCAGCAGGCGCAGCGGCAGGCGCACGGCGGAACCGGCCAGCGCCACGTCGAGCAGCATGTTGGCGCCGACACCCAGGGCCGCGGCATCGGCCGGGTTGAGGCCGACATAGGGTTTGGGCGCGCGCTCGGCGATGGGCGCGGCGCGGGAACTCTGCTCTTCGCTGCCGAAGATGTGGTGCAGGGCTACCGTGCGCCACTCGCCGGCTTTCGCTGCGAAGGCGGCCGGAATAGCGTCGAAATAGCTCTTCGCCGCGGCATGGGCCTGCGGGTCGAACAGGCGTACGCCGGCGTCGCCGCCGCGCAGATGGCCGCCCACCTCGTCCTGGAACTTGTTCCAGGACTGCGGCGAGTTCCAGCCCGGCGCCCAGGCGAAGGGGATCAGGGCGGCAGGGCGGTCGCCCGCCTCGGTGCCGTGATGGCCTTCCATGGAGAAGGCGAGGGCGGTGTCCGCGTCCTGGCTGGCGCGCGGCTCGTGCACCGAGATATTGGCGCGCATCGCTGTGCGGCCGCTGTAGCGGAGCGGTTCGCGCGCCACCTTGAGGCCGTTCATGCGGAACTGCGCGTTCGGCGCGGCCTTGGCCATGCCGGCCAGCTGCGGCAGCTCGCTGGCGCAGGCGGCGCTGACGTCGTCGAAGTGCTTCCACTCGGACGCGACATTGCTGAACTGGGCGCGCAGCTCGCTGAGCCAGCTCCAGGCCTCGCGGATCGTCACCTTGGGATCGTAATAAGTGGCGTCGTACACCTGGAAGTAGCGCTGGGCGCGGCCTTCGTTGTTGACCACAGTGCCGTCGCCCTCGGCGAAGCTGGCGGCGGACAGCACCACCTGGGCCTGCTGTGCGGTGCCGGTCATCTGGTGATCGGCCACCACCAGCTTGGCGTTCTTCAGCGCGGCATCGACGCGCGACTTGGCGGCGCGGCGATAGAGATCGTTCTCCACCACCACCAGCGCATCGGCGGCGCCGGACTGCAGCGCCTCGAGCGCCTGGTCCAGGCCGGCGGCCTGCATCAGTGCCAGGCCCATGCTGTTCACTTCCGGCACCACCAGGCTCAGCTCGACGTGCTTGCCCTTGGCTTGCAGGGCACGCACCACGTTGGCGGCGGCGTCGATCACCGACTCCAGGCCGGTGCCGGTGCCGGAGACCACCAGCGGCTTGTCGGCAGCGAGCAGGCCGTCGGCGATGGTCTTGGCCAGCGCGGCGGTGGCTTCATCGAGGCCAGCTACGGCGGGCGCGGCGGCATCGATAGCGTGGGCCACGGCGAAGCCGAGGCGGGCGATGTCTTCCGGCGCGGCGCGGAACGTCTGCGCGGCGACGTCGTCGATGCGGGTGGCATCGACGCTGGCGACGTACAGCGGGTTCTTCTCATGCTGGCCAATGTCAGCCAGCGCGATGGCCTGCCACTCGGCGACGTGCTTCTGCGCGGCCAGGGTGGTCTGGCGGCCGCGCGCGGTCTGGCGCAGTGCCAGGGCGATGCGCGGTGCGGTCTTGGTGACGTCCTCGCCGAGCACGAAGGCGGCATCGGCCTGTTCGATTACGCGCAAGGAAGGGATGCGCACATGGCCTTCGCTGAGGATGGTGGCGACCTTCTTGACCAGCTTGCCTTCGGCGGCGGAGTGGCCGTCGAAGAAATTCTCCGTACCGACCAGCTTGCGCAGGGCATAGTTGGCTTCCAGGCTGGCGCGCGGCGAGCCGATGCCGATGACGCGCTTGGCCGACTTGAGCAGGTTAGCGGCGTGCAGCACCGCCTCGGGCGGCGGCACGGCGACGAAGCTGCCGTCGCGCTTGACCAGCGGCTGGCGCGGCCGGTCCTTGCGGTTGACGAAGCCGTAGCCGAAGCGGCCACGGTCGCACAGGAAGTAGTGGTTGACCGCGCCGTTGTAGCGGTTCTCGATGCGGCGGATCTCGCCGTAGCGCTCGCCCGGGCTGGTGTTGCAGCCGACCGCGCAGCCTTGGCAGATGCTGGGCGCGAACTGCATGTCCCACTTGCGGTTGTAGCGCTCGCCGTGGGTCTTGTCGGTGAACACGCCGGTGGGGCAGACCTCGGTCAGGTTGCCGGAGAACTCGTTCTCCAGAATACCGTCGCTCTCGCGGCCGAAATAGACATTGGCGGCGGTGCCGTAGACGCCGAGGTCGGTGCCGCCGGCGTAGTCCTTGTAGTAGCGGGTGCAGCGATAGCAGGAAATGCAGCGGTTCATCTCGTGATTGATGAACGGCCCCAGGTACTGGTTCTGATGGGTGCGCTTGGTGAAGCGGTAGCGGCGCGTGGCATGACCGGTCATCACCGTCATGTCCTGCAGATGGCAGTGGCCGCCTTCCTCGCACACCGGGCAATCGTGCGGGTGGTTGGTCATCAGCCACTCCACCACGCTGGCGCGGAACGCTTTCGATTCCTCATCGTCGATGGAGATGAAGGTGCCGTCGGCCGAGGGCGTCATGCACGACATGACGATGCGGCCCTGCTTGTCGTTGGCGTCGCGATAGGACTTCACCGCGCACTGGCGGCAGGCGCCGACGCTGCCCAGCGCCGGGTGCCAGCAGAAGTAGGGGATGTCGAGGCCCAGCGACAGGCAGGCGTGCAGCAGATTATCGCCGCCGTCCACTTCGTACTGCTTGCCGTCTACGTGAATGATCGCCACGTCGTTTCTCTTTTCCGTATTTCGGTTAAGCCGCTGCCTGCGCCGGTGCCTTGGCGATGCAGGCCTCGAATTCGGCGCGGAAATACTTCAGCGCCGATTGCAGCGGCTCCATCGCGCCGGGCGCATGGGCGCAGAAGGTCTTGCCGGGGCCGAGGAGATGGGTCATCTGTTCCAGCGTCTCGATGTCGCCGGCGCGGCCCTGGCCCTGCTCCAGCGCGTAGAGCAGCTTCTCGGTCCACGGCAGGCCGTCGCGGCAGGGGGTGCACCAGCCGCAGGATTCGCGGGCGAAGAATTCTTCCAGGTTGCGCACCACCGAGACGATGTTCTGCTTGTCGTCCACCACGGTGATCAGCCCGGTACCCATGCGGCTGCCGGCCTTGGCGATGGTGTCGAAATCCATTGCCAGGTCAAGGTGCTGCGGCATCAGGAAATCGGTGGAAGCGCCGCCCGGCAGCCAGCATTTCAGCTTGAGGCCGTCCTTCATGCCGCCGGCATGCTCTTCCAGCAGTTCGCGGGCGCTGGTGCCGAAGGGCAGCTCCCAGCAGCCGGTCTTCCTGGCGCGGCCGGAAACACCGTACAGCTTGGTGCCG
>JAMFRN010000142.1 GCA_026224805.1 Nevskia soli | reverse complement strand
GGTTCCGAGCCCGGCGTGAACCGCCGCTCCAGGCACAAGAAGTTAGGCTAGAAGTCATCTCATAGTGTCCCCTCTCCCTGCGCAACGGGGAGAGGGCCAGGGGCGTCGGCGAAGCCGGCTCACACCACAAGAAGTTAGGGTAAGAAAAAGCGACGCTTATTTGAACAGTCCGGGGCATGGATGCCCCGGTCTTGTACAGGACGTGCAGTATCAATCAATAAAAATGCGCGGCGCCTTGCAGCGCCGCGCGAACTTACAGCACCCCGAATGGCAGCGGACAGAATCCGCCGCCGAAGCACGGTAAGGCGCTACACCTACCCGCCGGTATCCCCCGCCTGAGGGGTACCCCACCCAAACAAGGCGCAAAATGTGCGCTGGTTCACTAAAGAAGAGCTGGACATGGCTGCCGATGAAGCCCTCGCCTACCGCTGGCGCAATGGTTCCCTGCAACCGATCACGTTTCCCTCGCATGTGCGCCTGGACGAACTGCTTGGCATCGAGCGGCAGAAGAACGAGCTGCTGAGCAATACCCGCCAGTTCGTGGCGGGACGTCCGGCCAACCACGCCCTGCTCACCGGCAGCCGCGGCACCGGCAAATCCTCGCTGGTGAAGGCCCTGCTCGGCGAATTCAGTGGCCAGGGGCTGCGCCTGGTGGAAGTGCATCCGCACGATCTCACCGACCTGCCCGACGTGGTGGCACCCTTGCGCGAGCGCGCCGAGCGCTTCGTCCTTTACGTCGACGACTTCACCGTGGCGCAGAACGATCCGGCCCTGGCGGCGCTGAAGGCCGCGCTCGACGGCGGCATCGAGGAGCCGCCGGACAACGTGCTGATCTACGCCACCAGCAACCGCCGCCACCTGATGCCGGAATTCCGCAGCGAGAACGAGGAGTTCAAGTTCGTCGACGGCGAGCTGCATCCGGGCGAATCGTCCGAGGACAAGATCGCCCTGTCGGAACGCTTCGGCCTGTGGCTGTCGTTCCCGCCGTTCAACCAGGAGATGTACCTGGAGCTGGTGCGGTTGCATCTCAAGCGGCTCGGCCACGACGCCTGGGACGAGGAAACACAGAAAGCCTCGCTGCGCTGGGCGCTGGCGCGGGCTTCGCGCTCCGGGCGCGTGGCGCACCAGTTCGCCAGGAGCTGGGCCGGTCAGCTGCGGGCATAAGGCCCGCCGGCGCGGCAATCAACCCCGATTTACTCCGGCCACGCGCAGCCTGGTCGGGTACTGCGCGGGCACCGCAAAACCTGCCGTCGCCGTCAGGTGCAGCGGCTGGACAGTGGCGCTGCACGCCGGATTAAATAAGCGGCCGGCGCAGTGTGAGCTGGGTCTCAATTGCGCAGCCGCCGCATAACGTCTAATTGCCGGAGACGCGGCGAAGTCCTGCCACGCACCACGCCCGGATAGGGACACCAGATAGGGAGAATTTCATTGTCTTCGGCAAGGTCTTGCTGCTTGTTGCTTTCCGCCTGCGCGCTGACCGCGGCGCCCTCATACGCATCGGTACGCCCTGCAGCGCTTGAGGCTTCGGCCGTCGGCGCCGGCGCCTTGCCGCTGCGGGCGTTCGGCACCCCGGCGATGCCGGCGCGGGAGCGCGGCAGCGCGGGCTATGCCAGGCTGGACGGCCACCTGATCGATCTGTGGCAACAGTCGCGCGCGCTTGCGGCGCCGGCCGCGCTGGAAACCTTGCGCACGCTCAATCCCACGGTGCGCCTGCGCGCGCGTGCGCCGCTGGCCATGCCGGAAGTCCAGGTCGACGCGGTCACGCGCGGCGATGCGCAGGCATTGCAGGCCGCGCTGGAAAACCTGGGCCTCGAAAACGCCTCCGCTTTCTCCAACGACGTCGGCGGCTGGCTGCCGGTCGACCAGCTCGTCGCGGCCGGCGCCCTGGCCGAAATGCAGGCGCTGCGCGCCTCGCGTTCGCGCACGCGCACCGGCGCGGTCACTTCGCAGGGCGACTACGCCCAGCGCAGCGATCTGCTGCGCGCCTCCACCTCCAGCGGCTTGAGCGGCAAGGGCATCACCGTCGGCGTGCTGTCCGACAGCTTCAACTGCTATGCGTATTACCAGCAGCACGGCATCAGCAACTACACCCAGAACGGCTACACCGCGAATTATTCCAGCGATGTTTCGAGCGGCGATCTGCCCAGTACCGTACAGGTGGTGCAGGAAGCGGACTGTCCGGACTATGGCGCGCCGCAGCAGCTGCCGTTCACCGACGAAGGCCGCGCCATCCTGCAAATCGTGCATGACGTGGCGCCGGATGCCTCCCTGGCCTTCTACACCGCCTACAGCACCGAAGCCGATTTCGCCAACGGCATTCTCAAGCTGGCGGCGAACGGGGCGCAGGTCATCGATGACGATGTGGGCTATTCGGACGAGCCGATCTTCCAGGACGGCATCGTGGCGCAGGCGGTAGACCAGGTCGAAGCCAAGGGCGTGGCGTATTTCTCCTCCGCCGGCAACGACGGGCGCAACTCCTACGAGAATGTCGCCCCCTCGTTTTCCGGCATCGCCTCGAGCGGCGCTCCCAACGCCGGCGAAACCCTGCTGAATTTCGACCCCAGCGGAGCGACCACCACCACCAACCTGCCGCTCACCATTGCCTCGCTGGAGCCGGGCGAATTCATCAACCTGGTGGTGGAGTGGGACCAGCCCTATGTGACCGGCGCCCCTTCCAGCGGCGGCTCGGCCAACGCCCTGGACATCTGCTACACGGACAGCTCCGGCAACATCCAGCAATGCAGCGGTGCCAACCAGGTCGGCGGCGATCCCATCGTCTCCATCACCCTCGGCAATCCGGCGAATTCAGGCGGCAACACGTCGGCGGAGAATATCGGCGTGGTGATCGGCCTGGTCTCCGGCCCGGCGCCGAAGCTGGTCAAGTTCCTGCTGGAGGACGACGGCGCCGGCTCGACCATCAACCGTTTCCAAACCGACAGCCCGACCATCCAGGGGCATCCCGGCGCGGCCGGGGCGGCGGCGGTGGGTGCGGCCTTCTATTTCGACACGCCGCGCTGCGGCACCTCGCCGGCGACGCTGGAGAATTTTTCCTCGGCCGGCGGCGATCCCATCCTGTTCGACACCTCGGGCAGCCGCCTGGCCACGGCGATTACGCGGCAGAAGCCGCAATTCGTGGGGCCGGATGGCGTCAACAACACCTTCCTCGGCTTCACCCTGGTGTCAGCGCAAAACCCGAGCGGTCTGCTCAATACCAGCATCTCGCAATGCCAGAACGCGCCGCAGTATCCGAACTTCTTCGGCACCTCGGCCGCCGCGCCGCATGCGGCTGCCGTGGCGGCCCTGCTGCTGCAGGCGGCCCCATCGACCACGCCAAGCCAGATTTATTCCGCCCTGCAAAGCAGCGCCGCCCCGATGGGAGCGCTCAATTACCTTTCCGGCTACGGCTTCATCCAGGCCGACACGGCGCTGAGCATGATTTCCGGAAGCGGCAGCGGCAGTAGCGGCAGTAGCGGCAGCACCAGCAGCAGCAGCAGCAGTAGCATCACTCCGCGATTGAGTACGCGAGTGGTCTGCCCCTCCTGTAGCAGCGTGATCCCACCTGGCCTGGGCCTGACCAATACCAAGTGCCAACACCAAACCTGTAAGCCAT
>JAMFRN010000141.1 GCA_026224805.1 Nevskia soli | reverse complement strand
GCCCAAGTGCAGCCTGCCGCTGACGGGTGTGGGTGTGGTCGACCGCATCATCACTGAGTTGGGGGTGCTTGACGTCACCCCGCAAGGGCTCAAGCTGGTTGAGCTGGCACCCGAGGTCAGCTTTGACGAGTTGCGCCGCAAGACAGGCTGCACGGTGCATAACTGAACGCGCCCTGTAGGTCGGCTCAAGCGCAGCGGAGCCGACATGATGTGGCGCCAATGTCGGTTCCAGGCGCAAGCGCCCTTGAACCGACTTACATGAATTTATCTTGACGCTTTTTAGATTGCCAAACGGATCAACACATGACGCACAAACTCGTTCTCCTGCGCCACGGCCAGAGCCAGTGGAATCTTGAAAACCGTTTCACCGGCTGGGTCGACGTGGACCTCACCGATGCCGGCCGCGCCGAGGCCCGGGCTGGCGGTGAGCTGATGAAGGCGGAAGGCCTGCGCTTCGACGCCGCTCACACCTCGGTGCTGAAGCGCGCCATCCGCACGCTGTGGACGGCGCTGGATGCGATGGACCAGATGTGGCTGCCGGTGAACAAGACCTGGCGCCTCAACGAGCGGCACTACGGCGCGCTGCAAGGCCTGGACAAGGCCGAGACCACCGCCAAGCACGGCGAAGAACAGGTGAAGGTGTGGCGGCGCAGCTATGACATCCCGCCACCGCCGATGGCCGAATCCGATCCGGGGCATCCGGTCAACGATCCGCGCTACGCCAGGCTCGATCCGCGCGCGCTGCCAGGCACCGAGTCGCTGGCCACCACCCTGGAGCGGGTGCTGCCGTACTGGCATGACGCCATCGCCCCGCAGCTGAAGAGCGGCCAGACCGTGCTGGTCACGGCGCACGGCAATTCCCTGCGCGCACTGTACAAGTACCTCACCGGCACTTCGGAAGCGGACATCGTGGAGATGAACATCCCCACCGGCATTCCGCTGCTGTTCGAGTTGGACGGCAAGCTGAAGGCGAAGCAGCACCGCTATCTCGGCGATGCCGAGGCGGCCAAGCGCGCGGCGGAAGCGGTGGCCAACCAGGCCAAGGCAAAGAAGTAGGGAAGGCGGCGCCGAAGTACCCGAAATGCAAAGAGCCGCCCGCTCGGTGACGAGCCGGCGGCTCTTTCGCATCCGGGGCAACGAAAAGCGGGTTCAGTGCAGCGCAGCCGCGCCCCGTGCGCGGCCGCGCCGCTTGCTGCGTTCCCTACTTCACGGCCTTGCGGATCACCCCGACCAGCACCAGCAGCACGATGGCGCCGATCACCGCGCCGATGAAGCCGGCACTCTGGCCCGGCTCGTAAAGGTGTAGCGCCTGACCGGCGAAGGTGGCCAAGAAGGCGCCGGCGATGCCGAGCACCGTGGTGAGAATGATGCCCATCTTGTCGTCGCCAGGATGCAGCCAGCGCCCGAGCAAGCCGACGATGAAGCCGATGATCAGCGTCCAGATCAGATGCATGTGTCCTCTCCTTTGTTGTTGTTAACCGCTTTGCGACACCGGCCCCGGGTATCGCCAAAGCCATCTTACGACAAGTGCCGCCGGAGGTTGTCGTGCTCGTCGATTAGGCCTGCCTGCCGTAGCCAGGCTTGCGCATCTTCGGCGTCGCCGTCGAACCAGGCTTGCGCCGATCCCAGGATGAAGTGGTAGCCCCAGGCGTCCATGTCGGCGAACAGCCGCGCGCGCGAGTAGCCCGGCAGCAGCGGCGCCAGCAGCGCCTGCAGGTAGCACACCGCGTTCTCCTCGGTATCGGTGCCGCCGGCATCGGTGTGCAGCCCGGCGCGCCGCGCCTCGTCCATGCAGATGAAGTGGCAGCCCTCGTGCAGGGCGGAGTGCACCGGGGTATCGGCGCGCACGTGAAGCACATTGCCCACCAAGCCGGCTTCGGGCTCGCCCCAGTAACTGCCCGGGATGGGGGCACCTGCTTCAACCTGCTCGATGCGCAGGCCGTAATCAGCCAGCAGCGCGCGCATCGCATCGATGCCGATTTCGGAGAGCGGGGTGACCATGCGGAATTTTACCGGTGGTGCGTTGTGCGCCGTCTTGCGGCCGTCAAACGGCGGGGCTGCTGAACAGGGCGTCGATCCCCGCCAGTTCGGGCGAGGCCGGGTCGATCTGTCCGGTACGCAGCAACCAGTCCAGCGTGACCAGGCTGGCGTCAACGGTCATCTGCGCGGCGGCGATCAGCTCCAGCGCTTCGGCGATGCCGACCAGCCGGTGCTCGCTGACTTCACCGTCCTGGCCAGCGGGTTTGAAATCGGCGGGCAGAGGCAGGTCGTGGACGAAGATCTGCTCGCACTGCACGCCCTCCGGAATTTCGGCGAGCAGGTGGATGGTGCGGCCGGGCATGGCGGCGGCGGCGAGCGTGGCGGAGATGCCGGACTCTTCCCAGCATTCCTTCACCAGCGTTTCGCCGATGCCGTAGCCCCAGCCGATGCCGCCGCCGACCACGTTGTCGAACAGGCCGGGATCGATCGCCTTGCTCAGGCTGCGCCGTGCGATCCACAGGCGCGGCAGGCCGTCGGCGCCGCTGACGATGCCGTTGGCATGCACGCCGAAGGTAAGGCTGCCGAAGAAGCGCGCGGCGGCGCGTTCGATCAGGGCCTGCGGCGGTTCGGTGAAGCTGTTGCGGATGGTGTAGCGCTCGTCGCGCCAGCCGCGGATATGGCCGGATTCGGCCAGGGACCTGCACACCGGATCGAGGGCGGCGCTGCGGCGTTCCAGCGTATCCAGCGCGGGCGCCAGCCCGACTGCTGCGCCGGTGAGTTCGAACACGTCCGGCCAGCGCGCCAGCACGCCCGCGTCTTCGGCGCGAATCCAGCCGTAGCGTTGCTGGCCGATGAGGAAGGGAAGATGGCGGGCGGGGCGGAAACCGCGCCCTGCCTGGATGCAGGGAAAGCTCATGCCTGGATGCGCGTCTGGGTGTGCGCGCGGATTTTAGCCCGAATGACGCGCGCGGCCCCGGCACGGATATTCCCGCTGCCCGACGTCAAGCACATCGCCACCATCGATGGCAGGTTCTAAGCTACGGGAGCGTGCAGCGGCTTGCGCCGTCGGGGGCAGGCCGCTGCATGAGGTGTCACCGCGATGCCATCGCCCATGGCTAGCCTTGATTACAAAGCGCGGCGGCTTGTCATGCCGTGCCTAACTTCGCCGGGGAAAGAATCATGAAACATCTTCCGCACCGCTGGCTGCTGGCGGCGCTGTTCGGCCAGGCCGCGCTCTGCGCCTGCGGTTCCTCCACCGCGGTGCAGAACGGCGCTTCAGGCGCCGCGCCGGCCCTGCGTTGCGCGCCCGCTTCGGCCAAGCCCGAGAGCAGCTCGGGCAGCCAGACTGCCGCGCTCTGCACGCCGCCGCCGGAGCGTCATTCATGAGTCCGATCAGGCGCCGCGAATTCCTCAAGATGGCCGGCGCTTCCGTCGCCGGCTCGATGCTGCCTGCCGGTATCCGCCAGGCCTTGGCGGCGCGTCCGGCGATCAAGACCGGCACCATCCAGGACGTGCGGCATGTGGTGATCTTCATGCAGGAGAACCGCTCTTTCGATCACTACTACGGCACGCTCAAGGGCGTGCGCGGCTACGGCGACCGCATCACCATCCCGGTCGGCGGCAGCCTCGCCGGCACGCGCGCGGTATGGGACCAGGCCGACAAGCTGGGCGTGACCACGCCGCCGTTCTGGTTCGACAGCAGCACCACCAGCGCACAGTGCTCCGAGGACCTGGACCATTCATGGACGGGCACCCACGGCGCCGTCGACCTGGGACGCAACGACGCCTGGATCCCCAACAAGCCCAGCTTCCCGCCGGGCCTGACCATGGGCTACTTCAAGCGCGCCGATATTCCGTTCCACTACGCCTTGGCCGACGCCTTCACCATCTGCGACAACTACCACTGCTCGATCATGGCGCCGACCGATCCCAACCGTCTGTATCTGTGGACGGGCATGATCGATCCCAACGCCACCGGCGGCGGCCCGGCGATCACCAATGACGAGCCTGGCTATACCTGGACCACCTATCCGGAGCGGCTGCAGGCTGCGGGCGTGAACTGGAAGGTCTACCAGGTCGCCGCCGACAACTTCGACGACAACGCCCTCGCCTGGTTCACCCAGTACCGCAACGCCAAGCCGGGCAATCCCCTCTACGACCGCGGCATGGCCTCGGTGCCCGCCACCAGCGGCAACACGGTCGACGACATCGCCGCCGCGATCCAGAGCGATGTGCTCGCCGGCACCCTGCCGCAGGTGTCGTGGGTGGTGGCGCCGGCCAGCGCCTCGGAGCATCCGAGCTATGCCCCGGCCGCCGGCGCCGACATGGTCAACAAGGTGTTGATGGCCCTCACCGCCAACCCGGACGTGTGGGCCTCGACCGTGATGTTCCTCAACTACGACGAGAACGACGGCTTCTTCGACCACGTCACGCCGCCGCTGCCGGCGGCCGGCACGCCCGACGAGTTCGTCGACGGCTTGCCGATCGGCCTGGGGCCGCGTGTGCCGATGACGGTGGTGTCGCCGTGGAGCGTTGGCGGCAACGTCTGCTCGCAGGTGTTCGATCACACCTCGGTGATCCGCTTCCTGGAAAACTGGACCGGCGTGATGGAGCCGAACATCTCGGCCTGGCGCCGCCTGGTCTGCGGCGACCTCAGCACGGCGCTGGATTTCGGCAGCTCCAGTATCAGCGTGCCGGCCATGCCCGACACCGCCACGCTGGCCAGCGAAGCGGCGACGCAGTGCAAGAACCTGCCCTCACCGGCGCCACCGCTGCTGCCGCAAGCCTTGACCCAGGAAGCCGGTGTGCGGCCGTCGCGCGCCCTGCCGTACGAGTTGCATGCCAGCGGCGAGGAGGATGCGGCTGCCGGCAGGTACTGGATTGCCTTCAGCAACACCGGCCAGGCCGGCGCGGTGTTCCAGGTTTACGACAACAACGACCTTACCGCGGCGCCGCAGATGTTCACCGTCGCCCCCGGCCAGCAGACCGCAGCGTCGTGGACGCTCAGCAACGGCGCCTACGACTTGATGGTGTTCGCGCCCAACGGCTGGTTGCGCCAGTTCCAGGGCACGGTGTCGCAGACGCAGTCGGCCCCGGAAATACAGGTGTGCTATGACCCGGTCAATAGCGCGGTGGTGCTGAACACGCGCAATCCCGGCACCGCCGCGGTGGATGTTTCGGTGAAGGACAATGCCTACGACAGCGGCGGTCCGTGGACCGCCACCATCGCGCCGGGCGCGGCGTGGGAGCAAAGCTGGCCGCTGACGCAGAGCAGCCGCTGGTACGACTTCACGCTGAGCGTGACGGGCTTGAGCACATATGCCCGGCGTTTTGCCGGGCGCGTGGAAAACGGTCAGCCCGGCAGTTCCGATCCGGCCTTCGGCAGTTAATCACTACGCCGGCTGCGCCTGCAACACCGTCCGCCCGCGGCCGATGGTCATCACCATCAGCGAGGCGACCACGCACATGCCGCCGGCGCTGAG
>JAMFRN010000024.1 GCA_026224805.1 Nevskia soli | reverse complement strand
GACAGGCGCTGGCGATAGGCGTCAAAATCCTCGATCGGCCGGGTCGCAACGCCCGAATCCATGGCCGCCTGGGCGACCGCGGGAGCGAGCGTCGTGATCAGCCGCGGGTCGAAGGGCTTCGGGATGATGTAATCAGGGCCGAAACTCAGAACCTGGTCGCCATAGGCCGCGGCCACGACATCCGACGGCTCGGCCAGGGCCAGATCGGCCAGCGCCTCGACGCAGGCGATCTTCATCGCTTCGTTGATCACGGTGGCGCCGCAATCGAGCGCACCGCGGAAGAGATAGGGAAAGCAGAGGACGTTGTTGACCTGGTTCGGGTAGTCCGACCGTCCGGTGGCGATGATCGCGTCCGGCCGATGCTGGCGCGCCAGCTCGGGCGAAATTTCCGGCGTCGGATTGGCCAGCGCCATGATGATCGGCTTCTCGGCCATGCGCACCAGCAGCTCGGGCTTCAGCACATTCGGCGCCGAAAGGCCGAGGAAGATGTCGGCGCCGTCGATCACATCGGCCAGGGTCCGCGCATTCGTGTCCTTGAGATAGCGGTCTTTGCGCGGATCCATCTCCTCGACCCGGCCGCGATAGACCACGCCATAGCGGTCGGTGACCCAGGTGTTCTCGGTCTTGAGGCCCAGATAGACCAGCAGATCGAGGCAGGCGAGTGCCGCGGCACCGGCACCGGAGGCGACCAGCTTGACTTCGGACAGCTGCTTGCCGCTGAGCTTCAGCGCGTTGCGGATCGCGGCGGCGACGATGATTGCCGTGCCGTGCTGATCGTCATGCAGCACCGGGATCTTCATGCGGGCGCGCAGCTTGGCCTCGATCTCGAAGCATTCCGGCGCCTTGATGTCTTCGAGATTGATGCCGCCGAAGGTCGGCTCCAGCGCGGCCACGACCTCGATGAATTTGTCCGGGTCGTTGGCATCGACCTCGATGTCGAAGACGTCGATGCCGGCGAATTTCTTGAACAGCACCGCCTTGCCTTCCATCACCGGCTTGGCCGCCAGCGGTCCGATGGCGCCCAGGCCCAGTACGGCGGTGCCGTTGCTGATGACGCCGACCAGGTTGCCGCGGGCCGTGTAGCGGAAGACGTTGAGGGGGTCCTCCACAATGGCTTCGCAGGCCGCCGCCACACCAGGCGAATAGGCCAGGGCCAGGTCGCTTTGATTGGACAAGGGCTTGGTCGCGGTGATCGACAGCTTTCCCGGCGTCGGGTACTCGTGGTAGTCCAGCGCGGCTTGTTTAAGGTCTGTGTATGCGGGCTTGCGAGCAATCATGGAAATCCGCGGTACTGAGTCATATGGAAATGCGGCTAGGCGCCGGTCGCAGCGCTAGCGGCGGAAATGCGCGGCGCCATCCAGGGACGTCCGGGTGAAAGCGCTCTCGCACCAGCGGCGCGCCTCCTGCGTCAGCGTCTCGTCCCAGCCGCCGTAGCGCGCGTTGTCGGCGAACTTGGCGCGCAATTCATCCGGCGGCAGCGGCTCGTGCGCGCCGCCGCGCATATGCGGCTGCCGCAGTTCCCTGACGGTGCCGTCCAGCAGGGTGGCGCGCAGGTGGCCGGTGAAATTCTTCGGGTACTCGTTGGCGGGATCGATGCGGTAGCTGATCTTCGCCGCCAGCGCCAGCACCGCCGGATCATGGATGCGCGCTGCGCTGAACTGGCCGAAGCCGGCGCGCCGGTCGAAGTAGCCCACCGCCATGCAGAACGGCGTGCTGAACTTCGCCGCGTACGGCGTCGGCGGCCGGTGCTTCACCGCAAGCTCTTCCCACAGGCGATGCACGGTGCCCTCGCCCACATCGCAGACGATGTCACGGATCTGCTCTGCGGCCACGTCCTGCTGCGCCAGTGCGATGGCACAGTCGATGTAGGGCTGGGTCATGGTGCCGCAGGCATAGGGCTTGAAGGCGATGTCCTGCATCACCCAGCGATGACCCAGCCCGTCGAGCAGGGGCCGGAAGTCCGGCGCCAGCGAAGGCGCGAAGGCCTTGAAGAAGCCATGGCGCCCTTCCAGCACGGTGCGCGGCCCGACAAAGCCGCCGCGCGCCAGCAGGGCCGCGCGGATGCCGGACTGCGCCGCCCAGCCGGCGTGCATGCGCTTGGTCGAGGTGCCTTCCGCCAGGTATTCGATGATGCCCGCGGCCATGCTGCCGGCGATGCCCAGCGCCGAAGTGGCCTGCGCCGCATTGAGCCGCAGCGCCGCCGCGACACCGCCGGCGGCGGCCAAGGCGCCGATCACCGCGGTGGGATGGAATCCGGCGCTGTGGATGGCGCGCGGCGTCACCAGGCCGAGCCGGCACATCAGCTCGGCGCCCACCGCGATGCCGCGCAGCAGGGCGGCGCCGTCCACGCCTTCGCGCTCGCAGGCCGCCAGCACCGCCGGCACCACCACCGCGCCGGAATGCACCGGGCCGCCTTCGAAAGTGTCGTCGTAGTCCTCGCCATGGGCGGCGGTGCCGTTGATCAGGGCGGCGTCGAAGGCGCTGAAGCCGCCGGCATGGCCGAAGGCGGTGCAGGCGCCGCCGCGATCGGCGGCGCCGAGAGTGGCGAGGATGTAGTCCTCGCCGCGCGCCGCCACGCACAGGCCGAGCACATCCAGGCTCAGCATGCGCGCCGTTGCCACGGCAGCGGGCGGCACGGTGGCGGAATCGACGGCGGCGATCCAGGCGCCGAGCTGCTCGGCAACGATCGGATGGACTTGCGGGTCGGGGGTTACGGTCATGGGTTTGCCTTTATTGGACTCGACGCTGCGGCACGACGGCCGCGCAACGCAGATACCGGGATACCGCGAGGTACCGGTTCAGCCGGCGACGGCTTCGTCCGCGGAACGCACGCTGAAGGCGCGCTGGTAGCCGGACAGCACGTGCTGGCGCATGGCCTGCGCCGCCGCATCCGGATCGCGCGTGGCCAACGCTTCGAGAATCAGCCGGTGCTCGCCGTGCGAGGCCTGGGAGCTGCCGGCGGCCGAGAAGCCGCGCCGGCGCAGCAGGTGCATGCGGTTCACCAGCTGGCGATAGATGCCATGCAGCGTGGCGTTGCCGGCCATCTCGACCAGGCGGTCGTGAAAGCCGATGTTGAGCGGGAAGTAGTGGTTCACCCCGCCCTTGCTGGAGCTGGCTTCGAGCTGGTCGAGCATGGCGCGCAGCTCCTGCAGCTGCGCGTCGGTAATGCGCGGCGCCAGCAGCCGCCCCGCCATTTCGTCGAAGCCGGCGCGGACCTGGTACAGCTCGGCGGCTTCGGTGTCGGAGATCTCGCGGATGAAGACGCCGCGGTTCTTCTCCATGCGCAGCAGGCCCGCTTCCTCCAGCGCGCGGAACGCCTCGCGGATGGGACTGCGGCTGGTCTGCAGGTGCTCGGCCAGATCGTTCTCGTTGAGCTTGGCCCCGGCCTGCAGCTCCCCGGTCTTGATGCGGCGCAGGATTTCCTCCTGCACCAGACCGGTGAGGGTCACCGAACGCAGCATTTCAAGGCGAGTGGGAGCGCGAGTCATTGTCGAAAACGATAACCGAATGGATGGCCGGTTCCAAGCGTGGCCGGCGTTGCCGGATCCGTGCCGCGGCAAGCTTGCACGCGGAGTGTATGCGCCTGGCGGTGTCGATACAAAAGCGGTGCTGGGCATTTCATCGTTCCTGGATAGAGACCGTGGATGGTGGAGCGCGCATCCCTGCGCGCGGATCCCGCGGCTGGCGGGGCTGTTTCATGCGCAGATTCAGAAAGCCACCTGGGCACGGAAGGCCAGGGTTTGCGGCTTGTCCCTGCCCGCGGCGCCGAGATTGTCGGTGGCCACGATGTAATCGAGCATGAAGCGTATCCAGGCATTGGGGTAGTAATTCATGCCGACGGCGTAGTCGCTGACCTCGCACTTGGTGATCTGCGATCCCTTGGGGATCGAGCCGGTGCTCGGCGCGCAGATGGTGGTATTGCCTTCCGGCAGATCCCCGGTCTGGCCTTGCTCGTAACGCGCCTTCAGCTCGAAGGCGCCGTAGCCGTGGCGCAGATCGTAAGGGTTGTAGGTGATGGCTTCCTTGGCGTTGTAGAGCTTGGACTCGCCGGTCAGGAAATAACTGGCCTGGACGTAGAAGGCCTGGGTGACCAGGCCCGGGGTGGTGCTCTGCGCGCTGGCCTGGACGTGGGCGTATTCGCCGGCCAGGTAGGCCGGGCCCCAGATTCCGGCGAATTCGCCTTCCACGGTATCCGCCGAGGAAGATGGGCCGATGGTGGGGTTGGCGGTGGAGCCGATGAAGCTCTGCGACAGGGTGCCGCTGCCCAGGCGGTAGCCGCCGTAGCGGTAGTTATCGGTGAGGGGGATGGCGTTGTCGGAATGATCGCTGGAGTACGACAGGCCAAAATGCAAAAGCTCGCCCTTGGTATTGATCGGCGCATAGGCGATGCGCGCGTTGGCGCCCACGCCCTCGGTCGTCGACTGTGAAATCTTGCGCAGGGAGTAGCCGGAAACCCCGAGGAACAGATTGTCCAGGGGCGACAGGACGTGGCCGCGCGACCAGGCGTAGAAAGCTCCATCCTGCAGATCGCGGCCGCCGAGCACGCCGCTGGCGGTGGTGATCGGACGCTCCATGAACAGCAGATCGCGGTCGTGCGTCAGTTCTTCGAGGCTGCGGAAGGGCTTGTTCTGGCCGATGTAGATGATGCCGTCCTGCAGCAGCGGATGGGCGATGTATAGGTAGCGCCAGTCGTTGCCGGTGCCGGTGCCGCTGGCGCCGGTGTTGGGATTGTTGGTGCCGTCGGCCGCGGTGCCGCCGCCGTTGCCGGACAGGTTGTCCTCCATCCGGTAGCTCCATTGGTAGATCTTGCCGGTGAGGTCCAGGTTGGCGCGGCGGAAATAGACGCCGCTGTTGTTCTGGTAGCCGACGGGGCTGCCGACTACGCCGGGAGCGCTGGACGGACTGCCCTGTGCGGTGGAACCCCAGCCGGCGTGGCCGCCGGGAATGACCGTGGCGTAATCCACGAAGATGCGGCCACTGATATTGAATTGAAAATTACCGCCATCGGTACTGACGTGAAGACCGCCGCCATCGGCGCTAACAGTGGTATCGGCCTGTGCCCCGGCGCTCGCGGCGCCGGCGGCGACGCACAGGGCCAGGGTCCAACTCCTGCGGTGCTTAAGCATTGTTTCTCTCTCCAGATCTACTCGTAAGAAACTGAATTTATTCAGCTAACTGTTCGCTTCTGCGGGCACTTCCTCGGGCTACGCATTTCATTTTGTATATTGTATTATTGTCGACAATATGCAATATACGTATAAATCCAACAGGAAACAAGCGATGAGCGAAGAGATGAACCGGAACACCGAAGCCACTTCTTTCCAGGCCGCCGAGGGGATCACCCGCAGGCTGGCGCGCTATCTGGTCGCGGCGCGCGCGGAAGATCTGCCGCAGGCGGTGCGCGACCACGCCACCCGCACCTTCCTCAACTGGATGGGCTGCGCCATCGGCGCTTCACGGCATGAGGCGGTGGAGATCGCCATGGCCGCCCTGAAGCCGTTTTTCGGGCCGCCGCAGGCCACCGTGCTGGGGCGGCCGGAACAGGTGGACATATTGAGTGCCGCCCTCTTCAACGGCATCAGCTCGCATGTCTTCGATTTCGACGACACCCATCTGAAGACGGTGATCCACCCGGCCGGCCCGGTGGCCTCGGCGATCCTGGCGCTGGCCGAGTACCAGCCGGTGAGCGGCGCCGAGTTCCTGCATGCGCTGGCGCTGGGCATCGAGACCGAGTGCCGCATCGGCAACGCGGTGTATCCGGATCACTACCACACCGGCTGGCACATCACCGGCACGGCCGGCGTGTTCGGCGCCGCCGCGGCCGCGGGCAAGCTGCTCGGCCTGGACGAGCAGAGGATGTGCTGGGCGCTGGGGCTGGCGGCGACGCAGCCGGTGGGACTGCGCGAGATGTTCGGCACCATGACCAAGAGCTTTCATCCCGGCCGCGCGGCGCAGAACGGCCTCACCGCGGCCCTGCTTGCCGCCGGCGGCTATACCAGCTCGGACCAGGCGATCGAAGCCAAGCGCGGCTGGGCCAATGTGCTGAGCACGCATCGCGACTACCGCGAGATCACCGGGGAACTGGGCCAGCGCTACGAAAGCCTGCTCAACAGCTACAAGCCCTTCGCCTGCGGCATCGTCATCCACCCGGTGATCGACGGCTGCATCCAGCTGCGCAAGGAGCATGGCCTCGACGCGGCGGCGGTGGCCTCGGTGTCGCTGAAGGTGCACCCGCTGGTGCTGGAGCTGACCGGCAAGCGCGAACCCAGAACCGGCCTGGACGGCAAGTTCAGCGTGTTCCATTCCGCCGCGGTGGCGATCATCGACGGCCGCGCCGGCGAAGCGCAGTACAGCGACGCGGCGGTGCGCGCCCCTGTCACGGTGAGCCTGCGCGATCGCGTCAGCGCCGAGATCGACCCGGAGCTTGCGGCCGACGCGGCGCATATCACGATCGAGCTGGTCGACGGGCAGCGCCTGGAAAAGCGCGTCGAGCATGCCGTCGGCAGCATCGAGCGGCCGATGAGCGACGCGGAACTGGAAGCCAAGTTCTTCGACCTGGTGGCGCCGGTGCTGGGCGCGGCGCGCGCGGACGCCCTGCTGCAGGCCTGCTGGCACCTCGGAGAGATCGCCGACGTCGCGGAGCTGGCACGCGCCGCGGCCTGAGCCGCCCTTAAAAGAAAACGAAGCCCGTTCGCGGCTTCCGCGGAACTAACGCCGCGGCTTCACGCGGCGGACCGATCAATAGCTGCAAGGAGGAGACAGATGCCCGCACCAGTCACAGGCGCAAGCCGCCCAGCCATCCATTCGATCTTCGGCCCGGTCTGGGAGATGATGTGCCGCAACGCGGCGCGGCGGCGCGGAGGAGCATTCGCACCATGAAAGCCAGGATGTTTTCCGGAACCACCGGCAAGGTTTTCATGCTGCTTTGCGCCATGTACTTCATCGAGTACGTGGACCGGGTCAATCTTTCCGTGGCGGCGCCGCTGCTGAAGAAGGAGCTGAGCCTGAGCAATACGCAGCTGGGCCTGGCGCTGTCCGCCTTCGGCTATTGCTACGCCATGTTCCAGATTCTCGGCGGCTATGCCGGCGACCGCTTCGGGCCGCGCCGCACCCTGGCCTTTTCCGGCCTGCTGTGGAGCGTCGGCACCATGCTGACCGGCATGGTCGGCGGCCTCACCACCCTGCTGTTGTCGCGCCTGCTGGTCGGCATGGGCGAGGCGGGCACCATCCCCACCGCCACCCGCGCCATGAGCAACTGGGTGCCGCGCATCAAGCGCGGCTTCGCTCAGGGCTTCACCCATTCCTCGGCGCGCGCCGCGGCGGCGCTGACCCCGCCGCTGGTAGTGGCGATGCTGCCGCTGTTCGGCTGGCGCGGCGCCTTTGTCGCGCTGGGTTGCGTGAGCCTGGTCTGGGTGGTCGTCTGGTACAACTACTTCCGCGACGATCCGCGCAAGCACCCCTCCATTACCGCGGGCGAGCTGGCGGATCTGCCGCCTTATCAGGGCCGCACCGTCGATACGGTGGTGCCATGGCGCCCGCTGATCAAGCGCATCCTGCCGGTGACGCTGGTGTTCTTCTGCCACGCCTGGACGCTGTGGCTGTACCTGAGCTGGCTGCCGAGCTTCTTCGTCGGCAGCTACGGCATTGACCTGAAGAGCTCCGCGCTCTATACCTCGGCGGTGTTTTTCGCCGGCGTGGTCGGAGATACCGCGGGCGGCCTGCTGACGGATGCCATCTACCGGCGCACCGGCAACCTCAATCATGCGCGCCGCAACGTCATCATCCTGGGATTCGCCGGCTCGCTGAGCTTCCTCTGCTGCGTCATGTATTTCCACGACCAGACCGTGGTCACACTCTGCCTGGCGGCGGCGCTGTTCCTGCTGGAAATGGCCGAGGGTCCGATCTGGGCGGTGCCGATCGACGTGGCGCCGCGCTATGCCGGCGTCGCCGGCGGCTTCGTCAGCACTGCCGCCGGCGTGGCGGCGATGATCTCGCCCGCGGCATTCGGCTACATCACCGATCTGACCGGCAGCTATCGCCCGCCCTTCATCCTCTCGATCGGCCTGCTGCTGATCGGCATCGTACTGTCGTTCCGCATCCGGCCGGATATTCCGCTGCAGGTGCCGGACGAAAAGATGCCGCCCCTCAATCCCCTTGGAGTGCATTCATGAACACTGCTCAGACTGGCGCGCTGACCGATCGCGTCGCCATCATCACCGGTGCGGCGCGCAACATCGGCCGCGCCATCGCGCTCGACCTGGCGCGCGAGGGCGCGCATGTGGTGATCAATGCCCGCAGTTCCGCCGAAGAGGCCGCCAGCGTCGCGCGCGAGGTGGAAGGCGCGGGCGGCAGGGCCCTGGTCCATCTGGCCGACGTCAGCGAGCCGCAAGGGGCACAGGGCCTAATTGACGCCGCCGTGCGGCACTTCGGCCGCATCGACATCCTGGTCAACAACGCCGCGATCCGCCGCGAGACACCGTTCGCCGAACTCGCCTGGCAGGAATGGCGCGAGGTGTGCTCGGTGATCCTCGACGGCGCCTACCTGTGCTCGCGCGCCGCGCTGCCCCATCTGCGCAAGTCCGGCGCGGGTGCCATCGTCAACATCGGCGGCATGTCGGCGCACAGCGGCTCGGCCGGGCGCGCCCACGTGGTGGCGGCCAAGGCCGGCCTCGCCGGCCTGACCCGCGCGCTGGCCCACGACCTGGGGCCCGACGGCATCACCGTGAATTGCGTGGCGCCGGGGCTGATCGATACGGTGCGCGGCCAGTCCACCGGGGGCACGCCCTCCCACCACGGCACGCGCGATACGCTACTGGGGCGGCGCGGGGAGCCGCGCGACATCGCGGCCGTGGTGAAATTCCTGTGCGGCCCCGGCGGGCGCTACATCACCGGGCAGACGCTGCACGCCAACGGCGGTGCCTATCTGGCCTGAACGCTGCGCTATTGCACGGACGCCTATTAAAGCAAACGGAGACGCCATGCCCCCTCGCATCAGACACATCGCCTTCAAGGTCGAGGACGCGGAAGGGGAAAGCGCGTTCTACCAGCAAGTGTTCGGCTACCGAGAAACCCGCACGGTGCGGCATGAGGGCCATAGCGGCGGCCATGTTTCGCATCACCTCAGCGATGGCCTCACCGACCTGACCTTTCTGCAATACGATGGGGAGCACTCCGAGCAGGCGGATTTCAGCGGCCCCGCGCCCTGCATCCATCACATCGGCATCGAGGTGGAGGATCTGGACACCTTCGTCGCCGCGGTGCGCGCCAACGGCGGCGAAATCCTCAGCGCGCCGGGAACGCTGCCGGTTAAGTTCCGCTCTCCGCGAGGGCCGGTGTGTGAAGTCGCGCCGACCGGCCGCTGGCATGCGCTTCCACCGCGAAGCGACAAGCATCGGAACGATTCATAAAAACGCGTTCCTTGCATTTCCCCGGAGCTACCGACCAATCAGGCGAAATCCGTCGAACGCGAAACCGATTCCCAGGCCTTGATCTCGCCGCCGAGCATGGCCAGCCGCTCCTCGACCAGCTTCATCGCGTCGTTGCCGAGCAACAGGTGGATGGGCGGGTTGTCCGAGTCCACGATCTTGAGCAGGACCTGGGCCGCCTTGGCCGGGTCGCCGGCCTGGTGTCCGCTATATTCCCGGCGCCGCTTGCGGATCGGCTCGAACACCGCGTCGTAGTCCGCAATGGAGCGGCCCGAGCGGACCATCGAACGGCCCGCCCAGTCGGTGCGGAACGAACCCGGCGCGATGGCGGTGACCTTGATGCCCAGGCCCTTCACCTCCTGGGCCAGAGCCTCGGAAATGCCCTCCAAGGCGAACTTGCTGCCGCTGTAATAGGCGATCCCGGGCATGCTCATGTAACCGGCCATCGAGGTGATGTTGACGATGTGCCCGCGACGCCGCTGGCGCATGCCCGGCAGCACCGCCTTGATCATCGCCACCGCGCCGAAGACGTTGACCTCGAACTGGTGGATGAGATCGGCGAGCGGAGACTCTTCGAGCGTGCCCTCGTGGCCGTAGCCGGCGTTGTTCACCAGGACGTCGATCGGCCCGATGTCCTTCTCGACCTTGCGGATGGCCGGGCCGATGCTGCCGAAACGGGTCACGTCGATGATCACCGCGCGGGCGCGGCTCTGGTGCATGGCCTCGAAGGCGATGCGATCATCCTCGCGCCGCACCGTGCCGACCACGGTATGCCCGGCCTCGACCGCAGCCTCGGCGAAGGCGCGCCCGAACCCCGCGCTGCCACCGGTGATCAGGAAGATTTTCTTGTTTGCGTTGTTCATGGGCGCTCCTCGCCGAATACGATGGGCCGAAGCCCCTGCTTACCTACCGTGCGGCGTCCTTGCGGATGGCGGTGGTGGTGCGGCCGCCGAAGCCCCAGTTATCGGTATCGACTTCCTCGATGGCGATATGGGTCCACTCGGGCGGCTTGTGCAGCACGCGCTCCAGGGTTTCGGTCACTTCCTTGATGACCTGGGCTTTCTGCTCGGGGGTGTTGCCTTCACGGGTGATGCGGATGCTGACGAAGGGCATGACACTGCTCCTATTGTGGGAATGATTGAATGACTGCTTGCCAAGTCAGCTACGGCCGGAGATAGCCTCCGACCGCAGCTCTGGGCCTTTACTTGCCGGCGCTGAAGCCGCCATCGACCGGCATCACGGTGCCGGTGACGTAGTCGGACTTCGCCAGGTAAAGCACGGCATCCGCGACTTCGCTGATCTTCGCGATGCGACCCAGCGGATGCATCTGGCCCAGCGCGGCGTGCGACTCGGGGGCATGCATGGGCGTGGCGACGACGCCGGGGGCGACGGCATTGACGGTCACGCCGTAAGGCGCCAGCTCCAGCGCCAGAGCGCGGGTCGCCTGGTTGATGCCGCCCTTGATGGCCACGGCCAGCAGCGCCGGGACATTGCCCGCCGGCTGCATGCCGAGCGAGGCGGTGATGTTGATGATCTTGCCCTGCTTGCGTTCGCTCATGTGCTTCGCCGCTTCCTGCAAGGGATACAGCACGCCCTTCAGGTTGGTGGAGATCTGCTCTTCCACTTCCTCCGGCGTGAACTGGACAAAGGGCTTGGCGGTGAAGATGCCGGCGTTGTTGACCAGCACGTCGACCTTGCCGTACTTGGCGATGGCCTGCTCGAATACCTTCCTGGCCGACTCGGGCTTGCCGCCATCGCCGGCCACGCCGAGAAAGCGGTCGCCCGCATTGAGCTGGGCCGCGGCGGCCTGCAGGCGCTCGGTGGAGCGGCCGGTGCCGACGACGTTGTAGCCCTGCTTCAGAAAGGCCTCGGCCAGGCCCAGGCCGATGCCGCTGGTGGCGCCGGTGATGACGACGGTTTGATCTGACTTGCTCATGGTTGCACCTCTTCGAATGTGGTTGTTCCGGGGGTTGATCCGGTTTCCGGGGTTGAGCGGGAAGGCTCGCTGCCGGTTCGGGAGCAACTGTATTCCCCGCTATGGGCGCAATAAACGGGGTTTGCTAAACTTGTATTGATACATGGTGTAATCAATCATGAAACGGCAATTCGACGACATCCTGCTGGGCAGCATCGAACTGTTCTGCCTGGCCGCGGAGGCGGGCAGCTTCACCGCCGCGGCGCACACCGCCGGCGTGACGCCCGCCGCGGTGAGCCGCTCGGTGTCGCGCCTGGAGAAGCGCCTGGGCGTGCGCCTGTTCGTGCGTTCGACGCGCAGCATCCGGCTCACCGAGGGCGGCAAGACCTACTTCGATCAGAGCCGCCAGGCGCTAAACCAGCTGGTCGAGGCCGAGCGCAAGGTCAGCGGCGAGCAGGTACAGCCGGCCGGCACCCTGCGCATCAGCACGCCGACCACCTACGGCCACCATCGCCTACTACCGCTGCTGCCGGCGTTCCGCGCGAAGTACCCGCTGATCAAGCTGGAAGTGCACATCAGCAATCGCAACGTCGGCTTCCACGACGAGAATTACGATCTGGCCATCCGCGTGCGCGCGCAGCCCGACTCGACCATGGTCGCGCGCCTGCTGGAAGATGCGCCGCTGGTGGTGATTGCCAGCCCCGCCTATCTCAAGCGCGCGGGCATACCGCGCAAGCTGACCGAGCTGGAGCAGCACGAGTGCATCCAGTTCGACCTGCCCAGCAGCGGCCGGCAGATTTCCTGGCTGTTCAACGAAGACGGCCACGAGAAGGAACTTTTCTCGGTCGGCAATTATTCCTGCTCCGAGGATGTGCTCGGCGGCGTGACCCTGGCCAGGGCCGACGCCGGCCTGTTCCAGACCTATCGGTTCATCGTCGAGAAAGAACTGGCCGAAGGCAGCCTGGTCGAAGTGCTGCAGCAATTCGGCGGACGCTCACGCCCCTACAGCCTGCTGTATCCCCATGGCCGGCTGTTGCCCTCGCGGGTGCGGGCCTTCGTCGACTTCCTGATGGAGCAGACGGAACGCCTGAAGGCGGAGGCCGCCGTAACAACGCCTCGCTCCAGGATGAAGCGCCCCAGGTAGTTTCTTGCAGGGGGTGCCATGCCCATCGCCTTACGGCAAGCCGATTCGTTCCGTGGCGTAACAGATGAAGTGCGCAGCCGCCGGTTTTTCCATGAGCCTCGCAGGGTTAGAGTGGCGCGTGGTTTCGAGCAGCACCCCAACGGAGCGGTAATGTCATGAACAACGCACTGCTGCGCAAGCTGGGCATAGCCAAGCCCATCATCCAGGCGCCGATGGCGGGCGTCAGCACGCCGGCCATGGTGGCGGCGGTTTCGAATGCGGGCGGCCTCGGCTCGCTGGGCGTCGGCGCCACCAACGCCGAAGGGGCGCGCAAAATGATTCGGGACACCCGGGCCCTGACCAGCAAGCCGTTCAACGTAAACCTGTTCTGCCACGCGCCCGCCGTTGCCAACGCCGTGCGCGAGGCGCGATGGCTGGAATGGCTGGCGCCGCAGTTCGCGCGCTTCGGCGCCGTGCCGCCCAAGGCGCTGCGGGAGATCTATACCAGCTTCGTCGACGACCCGGCGATGCTGGCCATGCTGCTGGAGGAACGTCCCGCCGTGGTCAGCTTCCATTTCGGCCTGCCGCCTGCCGCCGCGATTGCGGCCTTGCAGCGGGCCGGCATCATTCTGCTGGGGACGGCAACGCATCCGCATGAGGCGCGGCTCATTGCCGAGGCTGGCGTTGACGCCATCATCGCCCAGGGTATCGAGGGCGGCGGCCATCGGGGCACCTTCGATCCAGCCGCGGTGGACGACGGCCTGGGCACTTTCGCACTGACCCGCCTGCTGGTGCGGGCGACTGACCTACCGGTGATCGCCGCCGGCGGCATCATGGACGGCGCCGGCATCGCCGCGGCGCTGGCGCTGGGCGCCCAGGCGGCGCAGCTCGGCACAGCCTTCGTCGGCAGCACGGAGTCGGCCATCGACGAGGGCTACCGCCGGGCACTGCTGAACAACACGGAGCCGCGGACAACGTTTACCTCCGCGATTTCCGGACGCAAGGCGCGCAGCCTGCTCAACCGCTTCACCGCTCTGGACGGCGATGCCGGCCAGCCGCAGAGTCCCGACTATCCGATCGCCTACGACGCCGGCAAGGCGCTGCATGCCGCGGCCAAGGCCAAGGGCGAGTTCGGCTACGGCGCGCAATGGGCAGGCCAGGCGGCGGCGCTGGCGCGCGCCATGCCCGCGGCGAAGCTGGTTGAAGTGCTTGATGCGGAGTTGAATGCGTCGCTGCGCAGCTTGAGCGGCTGAATCCGTTTCAAGCCCCCCCGCTTGATCAGGTGCGGGAGCGATGAAAGGAAAACTAACAAAAAGCCCGGCTAAGCCGGGCTTTTCCGTTCTGACGGCGTGCAGACTGCCGCTACGGCATGGCGACGCTCAGGAGGCCTGCTGCGTGCTGCGCGGGGCGTACCAATCGGTCATGTCGTCGTACATCGCGCCCTTGAACAGGTAGTAAGGCGCCTTGTGGTAGATCTTGATGTCGTGGAACGGGTCGGTGAGGATCTTGGTGCCCCAGACCAGGCCGGACTGCACACCCTTGATGAAGAACAGCTGCCCGATGCGGAACAGCACCGCGCCGATACCGATGAACAGCCACAGGATCGAGGTGTTGTAGAGCAGGCCGCGGGTGACTTCCTGCGCATTGAAGAAGCCGAAGAAATCCGGCTTGAAGTACAGCACGAACGGGGCGGCGAACCAGATGCTGAGCAGCACGACCTTGCGCTGCAGGTTGTAGCCGACCTTCACGCTTTCCTTGTACTCATGGCTGGCGTTGTTAACCGTGTCGTAGGTCTTCGGCTCGAAGAAGAAATGGCCGATCTGGCGCAGGATCATGGCCAGCAGCCAGCCCACCATGACAGCGAGTACCGGGTTGGTGAAGATCAGCACATAGCTGGCAAGGAAGCAGCAGGCGCTGACCAGGTGCAGGGACTGGTTGATGCGGCTGTGGTGGTAGTAGCGGTGATCATCCCAGCGTTGCTGGTGCAGTTCTTCGGCAAAGGTCATGGCGGCGGCTCCTGGGTGAAATCGTTGGTCAAGGCGGGTGTCAGGTGGTTGGCAAGGCCGCTTCCCGGGGAAGCGGCGCCGGTGCGGCGTAGCTGGTATCGGTCATCAGGGGCTGGCCCATGCGGATGGTCTGGCCCTGGCTGATGCCATCCGACAGGGCGTAATTCGAAGTCGCGAAAACGATGATGGTGGAACCATGCTGGAAGTAGCCCATCTCATCGCCCTTCCTGTAGCTGGCCGAGCAGCGGATGCGGTTCTGGTCGCGGCTGCGCAGGTCCAGCTCGTCCGGCAGGCAATGGAATTTCATGCTGGCGACGAGGATCGCCGCCACCGGCACCAGGCAGATGCTGCCGGCGGTGGCCGTATCGTTCAGGGGCACCACGGCGCGCTCGTTGCGGCAATAGAGCTTTTCGATGCGCTTGAGGGCGATGGGGTTGACGTTCCAGGTATCGCCCGAGATGTAGCGGACTTCGTCCACTGCGCAATCCACCGGCGCGTGAAAGCGGTGGTACATGCTGGATTTGAGGCGCAGGGTGGCGTAGCAGCCGTCACGGTATTTTTCCTGCAGGACGGGATCGGGGATCAGGTCACCGATCTCGTAGGGAAAACCCTTGGCCTGGAATACGGTGGTGCCAGCGATGGGACCGCATTCGCCGACCACGGCGTCGCAAGGGCTGACCATCACTTCCGGACGCTCATCCAGCGGTCGCGCATCAGGCTTCAAGCGCCGGGTGAAGCAGGCGTGGACGCTGCTGAACTCCTGCTGCTCCGCTTCGCTCAGATCGAGGTCGGCGAACTGCTTCCAGGCAGCGATCGAGAGCCGGGCCAGCCAGGGGCTCTCGATGCGGCTGTACCAGCCGATGAACTGCGTCAGCGCGCGCCGCGGTATGCGGTTGGTGAGCAGGAAGTTGATCTGCTCCTGCTGGCTGAGATGGCGTAGCGCGGTTTCCATGGCTTACGCGGCAACGGCCTCGCGCTGTTCCACTGCCGCCTCGACAAGCGGCAGGCCCATGTCGCCGAGGAAGCGGCGCATGATCGGCTCGGCCTGGTAGTCGGCCACGCGCAGCAGGGCCTCGCGCCGCATCGCCGCATGGCGCTCACGCTCGCTGAAGTGCTGCACGATGCGCGCGGACATGTCCCCGATGGTGTCGACCAGGTAGCCGTTGCGGCCGTTCTGGATGATGTCCTTGGGACCCTTGCAGTTGTAGGCCAGCACCGGCATGCCCTGGGAAAAGGCTTCGAGGATGACGTTGCCGAAGGTGTCGAACTGCGAGGGGAAGACAAACAGGTCCAGGCCGGCGTAGATCTGCTCGATGCGCTCGCGACTGACCCAGCCCAGGAAGACCGCATCGGGGAGAGCCGCGCGCAATTCGGCTTCCGCCGGGCCGGAGCCGGCGATGACCAGCTTTAGGTCCGGAATCTGCTGCCTGGCGGCGGTGTAGATTTCCGGCAGCTCGAGGACGCCTTTTTCCTTGCTCATGCGGCCGGCCATGAACAGCACCGGCGTGGCGGCGGTGGCGCCGGGGATCAGCTCGGATTTCTGCACCGGGACGACGTTGCGCCGCGACGGCTCGACGTGGTGTCCGGTGAGATGGACTGCTTCTTCCGGCAGGCCGATCTGGCTGCCGGTGAGCCACTTGCGGTGATCGGTGTTGAGCACAAACACACCCTCGAACTGGTGGTAGAGCGCGCGCAGCAGGCGGCGGATGCGGTCGCGCTCGTGATGATCCAGGTTGGTGGTGTGCTTGACGAAGTCCAGCCAGTCGGTGTGCATGAAGAAAAAGGCCGGCACATTGAACATGTACTTAAGCAGCAGCGCCACCGCTACCATGGGGCCTTCGGTGGAACAGATGACGCGATCGTAGCCACCGTTGTAGAAGATGCGGGCGATCTCGAGAAAATCGGGCACGCGCAGCTGCTGTTCGCCGAACTTGGGGAAGGTGATCTGGGTGATCGGACGAACCACATGCAGGTGCGGCTCGGGCGCCGCATCCGCGTGGCAGATAAGGAAATCGACCGGATAGTCGCGGCGCTGGATCTCGGCCAGCTTGGCGGAAAGCGAGCTGGACACGCCGTTCTTGTCGCGCAAGGTATCGGTGAGGTACAGCGCGCGCTTCGGATGCTCGTTGCTGCCGATATTCTCGGCGAAATCGTTGAGGAACGACCGGTTGGCGTAGAGCACGCGCGTGCTGGCGACCTGGGAGCCGGCGAGCACGCCCGCCATGATCAGGGGAAAGGACAGCTGATCCACCAGCTCACTGAAATTGACGCCTGTGATGTTCTTCTTGTCGCGGGGCGCCTTGCCGAAGGCGAGGCCGCGGATCTGCGTGGGGATCTCGAACTTGCGGATCAGGGTTTCGGTGGAAAACTCGTCCAGCGGCACTTCCGAATATTTCGCCGCGTACTTGCCCAGCCGGTTGGCGATGAGGTGGGTCAACTCGTTGAACAGGGCGGAGATGGCCTCGTTCACCATCTCCCTCGCCTGCTCCGGCGGCTGGCTATGGCTGTCGGCGATGGCTTCCAGGTGCTTGACGCAGAACTTGTAGTCGGCCGAAACGCCCCAGCGCAGCTTCCAGCCCGGCTTGGTGCCGTGCAGCGCGTCGTGGACGAAGCCGACGAAGCGCTGCGTGTTCTTGTGCTTCTTCAGCTCCAGCATGACGTTGGCGATGGCGAAGCAGGCCAGCTTGTCGTTGGTCTCGCCGCGATGCAGCATCAGGCGCAGCAGGCCCGGATCTTCCATGCGGGTGGCGATCTGGGCGAAATAGTCCAGCAGCGCCAGGCTCAGCTTCTGATTCTCGCCGACATGGCCGTAGGGCGCGATGCGGCCGGCGCGGATGGCCTCCAGCGCCAGTTGCGACAGCGGCGTGGTCTTGCGCCGCTGCGACAGGTTCGGCACAAACAGGGAG
>JAMFRN010000023.1 GCA_026224805.1 Nevskia soli | reverse complement strand
TTCCGGCTTCCTTCAGACCCCGCCTCACAGCGACGCCCTTGCCTTCCGCTAGCACTTCCCCTTGCCGGGTGTGCAGGGGACTTCCACCCCCAAGCAAGTGCGCCCTGCCGGGCGCACCACAAAAAAGCCGCACCGGCTTTCGCAGGCGCGGCTCGCTTGAAACGACCGGCTAGACCGCCTTGAGCAGGAACTTGGCGACCTTTTGCGTGAAGTTCGTATACGGCGGATAGAACATCCAGTTGCTGGAGATCTGCGTCCGCACCACGGCGCGCTCGTGCGAGAAGGCCTTGAAGCCGTAATGGCCATGGCCGCTGCCGATGCCGGAATTGTTGACGCCGCCGAAGGGCAGGTTGCCGTGCAGGAACTGCACCACCGAGTTGTTGATGCAGGCGCCGCCGGAGGAGGTCTGCAGCATCACCTTCTGGATGTTCGCCTCGGTCTTACTCCAGACGTACAAGGCCAGCGGCTTCTGGTCGGCGTTGATGCGGCGGATGACGTCGTCGAGATCGGTGAAGGAGAGGATCGGCAGCAGCGGGCCGAAGATTTCCTCGTGCATGATCTTGGCGTCGTCGGGGATGTTGTCGAGCAGGGTCGGCGCGATGTAGCAGCTCTGCTCGTCGACGTCGCCGCCGGTGAGGGTGCGGGCGCCGCGCGCCTTGGCGTCGTCGAGCAGGGCTTTGATGCGGCCGGTGTGGCGCTGGTTGACCACGCGCGCCAGGAACGGGCTGGTCTTCTGCGCGGCGGCGTCGGTGCCGTAGGCGGCGGCCAGGGTTTCCCGGCACAGGCGCACGAACTCGTCCTTGACCGAGGCGTGGACGTAGATATGGTCGGGCGCGATGCAGGTCTGGCCGTTGTTGGTGTACTTGGACCACATCAGGTTGCGCGCGGCTTCTTTGAGGTTGGCGCTGGCGTCGATGATGGTCGGCGACTTGCCGCCCAGCTCGAGGGTGACGCTGGTCAGGTGCTTGGCGGCGGCGGTCATCACCACCTTGCCGATGGAGGGCGCGCCGGTGAAGAAGATGTGGTCGAACGGCAGCGCCAGCAGCGCGCTGGACACCGCCACGTCGCCCTCGAAGATGGCGACCTCGTCCTCGTGGAAGATTTCGCGCACGATCTTGACCATCACCGCCGACAGGTGCGGCGTCATCTCCGACGGCTTGAGGATGGCGGTGTTGCCGGCCGCGATGGCGGAGACCAGCGGGCCGAACGTCAGGTTCACCGGGTAGTTCCACGGCGAGATGATCAGGCAGCGGCCCTTGGGCTGGTACTGCACCCAGCCCTTGAGGCCGAGCGTGGCGCGCGTCGGCATGACCCGCGTCGGCTTCATCCACTTGCGCAGGTGGCGCACGGTTTCCTTGGCCTCGAGCACCACGCTGAGGATTTCGGTGAGGTCGATTTCCGCGGGCGGCTTCTTGAAGTCGGCATAGCCGGCCTTGTAGAAGTCCTCGGTGTGCGCGATCACCGCATCCTTGAGCTTGTTGATCTTGGCCTTGCGCTCGTCGAGGGTGGAATTGCGCAGGCGCAGCGCGGTTTCGCGCTGGCGCTCGAACACGCGCTGGATCTCGCTGTCGAGATTCTGCTGCGCGGCGGCGGAAGGCAGGTAGGAAACGACTGTGCTCATGGGGGAACTCCTCGGCAATCTTTGGGGGCGCAGCGATCCGCGCCGCCTATTGAACGACCGTCCGAGCTTAAGCAAAAAGCCACTGACGCGCTAGCGCGGTAATGTCAGTGACCGTCCGCCCCGGCTCACGGTGATCAAGCCTATTGCAGATGGCTGCCGGGCGAGCCTAACGAAGGATAGGGATGCAATTGATGACACCCCGGAAATACCCGTAACCGGGGCGGGTTTTGCTTATTTTGATAGTCGGGGGCCAAGGATGGCCCCGTCTTGTTGACGACGGGCGTCCTGCCCATCGCCCTGCGGGCGGCCTGCGGCCGTCCGACTCGGCAATCCTGCTGAATCGTCAGGACGAACCCTGCGCCGGAGTGCCTGTGCCGCCCCAAATGTGCACACCGTATTTCCAGTAGCCGGTGACATTGTTGAGCCGCGCATCCTGGTCGACCGGCATCGGCAGCACCTCGCCCTCGATCTGCTGCTGCAGGAACGGCGCCAGCGCGGCCCCGCCGCCGCCGGTGATGATGATGGCGTCCAGGTCCCAGTCGTCCGCCCACAGGCGGTTGGCCTCGGTGGCGATGCGCGTGGCGAGCTGGTTGTAGGCCTGCTGCGCCAGCACGGTGAGGTCGTATTTCTGGCCCTTGATCTTGATCACGCCGCGGGTCACCGCCTCGTACAGGCGGTACAGCTCGACCTGGGTGCCGCTTTTCTCGTGCAGCAGGTTGGCGATGGCGTTGTAGGCCACCGACATGCCGGAATCGGTGGACAGGCTGCCGCGCTCGGAATAGCGGGTCTTGTCGCTAATGGTGAAATCGGTGGTGCGGAAGCCGATGTCGATGACGCCGATCTTCTCGGTGACGAAGCGCTGGTTGAGGGCCTTGCCCTGCCCGTCCAGCATCTGGTTGAAGAGCGAGCCGAAGGGCTGCGGCACGACCCGCACCTTCTCGATGTAAATGGTCTTGTCCTCGCGCGTGCCGTTGGCCTGCACCACGGTCACCGTGTGGCGCTGCTGCAGCAGGGTGGTGAGGGCGTCCTTGTACTTGCGGAAGAAGCTGACCGGCAGGCCGGTGACCAGGCGCACCGGATCGCCGTGCTCGACGTAGGGTGCCAGCGCCGCCAGGCCCAGCACCTTGGCGTACTTGGTCATGAACTGCGCATGATCGAGGGTGAAGCCGCGCCCGCGCGACTGCGTCTCCGCCAGCTCGCCGACGAAGACGTCCTCGCCGCCGATGGCGAAATGGCGCGGCTGTGCCGCCTGCGAAGGCAGCAGCGACTCGGCGAACTGGATCGGGTTGGCCTCGCCGACAATGGATTTGAATACCTGGAACAGCCTGCCGTCCGTTGCCTTGGTGTAACCGAAGCCGATATCCGCGGCCAAAATACGCATGCGCAAAATCCCCCGCCCTGCCAATTAAGTGATGGCGGGGTTTGTAGCATGGGGGCCGGGTGCGGTCAAAACGGCCGCGTGCCACGATTTTCCGTCGGGCAGATACGGCCTCGGACGATTTGTGACGGGTCCGGCAGCCCGCGTCTATGCCGTATCGCAGGCTCGCATTCTTCCGCCGCGCGACGAGCGAAAAATCACCGGTTCCAGCTGAACGGACAATGACCGAAATCCGCCCCTGTCATGATTGCTATTGATAGTTATTCGCATTAGTATTCGCGCAATATCCGTCCGAGGACGGCCGGCGAAACCCGATGAACAGGGGACTTTGTGACGATACGTTCGATATCGCGCCACGCGCAAAAACATTGTGCGGCTCGCGAACAGGGCTGGCGGCGCGGCGGTGCAGCAAGTGCAGGCGCGGCCTTGCTGCTGACACTGGCGGCATCATTCCCTGCTGCCGCGGCACCGCCGCCGCTGTCGGTGCCGATCAGCTCGGAGCCGGGCGCCAATGGCGGGCCGAACGACTTCTCCAGCTTCCTGAGCAATCTCAACCGCAGCAACTACATGCTCGGCGACATGTTCGGCCTGCGCACCTTCCTCAGTAGATACGGCGTCTCCCTGGCCGTGCAGGAGACCAGCGAAGTGCTGGGCAACCCCAGCGGCGGCATCGAGAAAGGTGCGGAATACGACGGCCTGACCCAGGCCATCGTGCAGATGGACACGCAGCGCGCCTTCGGCTGGTACGGCGGCCTGTTCAACGTCAGCGCCCTGCAGGTCCACGGCCGCAGCCTCAGCGCCGACAACCTCGACACCTTCCAGACTTCCAGCGGCATCGAGGCCGACCGCTCGACGCGCCTGTGGGAATTTTGGTACGACCAGAAATTCCTCGAGGAAAACCGGCTGGACGTCAAGATCGGCCAGCAAAGCGTCGATCAGGAATTCATCGTCAGCAACAACGCCCTGTATTTCGTCAACACCATGTTCGGCTGGCCGGCGCTGCCGTCCTACGATCTGCCCGGCGGCGGCCCGGCCTATCCGCTGTCGGCGCTGGGTGTGCGCGTGCGCTACCGGCCGATCGATCCGATCAACGTGCTGGTGGGCGTGTTCAACGGCAGCCCGGCTAAGGACAACTCGTATACCGCCGCCGATCCGCAACAGCAGGACGCCTCGGGCACCACCTTTTCGCTCAGCGGCGGGCAGCTGATCTTCACCGAGCTGCAGTACGCCTACCCTTCCCTGGGCAGCATGGTCTATCCGGGTGAGTCCGCGCCGCTGGCGCACACCTACCGCATCGGCGCCTGGTACGACACGGAACGCTTCGCCGATCAGCGCTACGACGTGAACGGGCTGTCCCTGGCCAATCCCGCCAGCAACGGCGTGCCCGCCAAGCATCGCGGCGATTACTCGATCTACGCCGTGGCCGACCAGATGCTGTGGCGCAACCACGTCGATCCCAACAACAGCCTCAGCGCCTTCGGCCGCGTGATGGGCGCGCCGCAGAGCGATCGCAACCTGATCGGCTTCAGCATGAACGCCGGCCTGATCTACCACGAGCCGTTCCGCTATCGCCCCGACGACACCTTCGGCCTCGGCATGGGCTACGCCAGCGTCACCAGCGCCGTATCCAGCCTGAATCGCGACACCACGGCCTTCGCCGCCCCGGGCAGCTACAATCCGGTGCAGGGCGGGGAGACCTATATCGAGGCGACCTATCAGTACCAGGTACGCCCCTGGCTGCAGCTGCAGCCGGATCTGCAATACGTGTTCAACCCGAGCGGCGGGGTCGCCAACCCGAACAATCCCACACAGCGCGTCGGCGACGAGTTCGTCCTGGGCCTGCGTGCAAACATCCTGCTGTAGCGGAAATTCGACGATGAACCATTACCAGACAAAGAACACGACGACCCTGCTGGCGGCGGGCCTGCTGCTGGCCGGCGCGGGCAGCGGCGCCGCCTGGGCGGCGGAGCCGAAGGGCATGCTCGAATCGATCCACCGCCATGTCACGCTGACTTCCTCGGTCGCCGACAACGGCGACCTCAATCCCTACGCGGTGGTGATCGCGCCGGTCTCGGCCGGCAAGATCGTCGCGGGCGACGTGCTGGTCGACAACTTCAACAACGTCTCCAACCTGCAGGGGACCGGTACCACCATCATGGGGTACCGGCCCTCGACCAAGCAGACTTACCAGTTTGCCAAGCTGCCGCGGAATCTGCCGGAATGCCCGGGCGGCGTGGGCCTGACCACCGCCATGACCATGCTCAAGACCGGCTGGATCATCGTCGGCAGCACGCCGAGCACCGATGGCACCACCAACACCAAGGGCGACGGCTGCGTCATCGTGATCGATCCCAACGGCCAGATGGTCGAAGCCTGGTCGGGCCCGACCATCAACGATCCCTGGGGCGACATGGCGGTGGTCGACAACGGCTCCACTGCCACGCTGTTCATCAGCATGGCCGGGTTCGGTCTGCCCAGTCCCCACGTGATCGATCCGGCGACGAAATTCCCGGTGATCAAACACCAGGCCACGGTGCTGCGGCTGGAAATCCAGATTCCGGAGGGCAAGCCGCCGGTGCTGCTCAGCCAGACCGCGGTGGGCGAGGGCTTTTCCGCCCGCGCGGACCTCGACAATTTCCTGCTGGGCCCGACCGGACTGGCCCTGGGCCCGGACCAGACGCTGTATGTCACCGATGGCCTGGACAACGTCATCACCGCCATCCCCGACGCCGTCAAGCGCAGCACCAGCGCCGGCACCGGCACGGTGGTGACGCAGGGCGGCTTGCTCAACTGGCCGCTGGCCATGGTCTACACGCCCGTCGGGCACTTGCTGGTCTGCAACGGCAAGGACGGCCAGGTGGTGGAAGTGGACCCCGCCGCGGGCAAACAGATCTACAGCCAGTGGATCGATTCCGACCAGGCGCAGTCGCCCCCCGGCAACGGCGACCTGTTCGGCCTGGCGCTGACACCGGATGGGGACGGGTTTTATTATGTCGAGGACGACATGAACACTCTGGTGCGGGGCGGCAGCAAATGAATGATGAGTCGGACCATCCGCGGCAGCCGGGACGGCGCCAGTTCCTGACCACGGCCGCACTGGCCGCGGCAGCTACCGCGGTAGGCAGCGCCCCGGGCGCCCAGGCTGCCAAGGCGCCCGGCGACAAGACCGGCCATGCCGCCGCGGCCGCGGGTGGGGATGCCGAGCCGTTCTGGGGCACCCACCAGGGCGGCATTGCGACGCGCCAGCAGGGCCATGTCTACTTCGCCAGCTTCGACGTGGTGGCCGAGAATCGCGACCAGGTGATCGCGCTGCTGCGCGCCTGGACCGACGCCGCCGCGCGCCTGGCGCAGGGCCAGACCGCGGCGGCCCTGACCGAGGACCCCGCCGGCGAGCCGCTCGATTCCGGCGAGGCGCTGGGCCTGCCGCCGCGCCGCCTGACCCTGACCTTTGGCTTCGGCCCCGGACTGTTCATCAAGGACAACGTCGACCGCTATGGTCTGGCGCAACACCGCCCGGAAGCCTTGATCGACCTGCCGCGCTTCAACGGCGATCAGCTGGTGGCCGAACGCACCGGCGGCGACCTGTGCGTGCAGGCCTGCGCCGACGATCCCCAGGTGGCCTTCCACGCGGTGCGGCAGCTGGCACGGCTGGCCTACCCGGCGGCGAAGATGCGCTGGGCGCAGACCGGCTTCCTGGCCGGCTTCGGCAACAAGGAAACGCCGCGCAACCTGATGGGCTTCAAGGACGGCACCATGAACGTGGCGGTGGACGACCCCGCCGCACTGGAGCAGTTCGTGTGGGTCGGCGAGGAAGGCGGCTGGATGAAGCACGGCAGCTACATGGTGGCCCGTCCCATCCGCATCGCCCTGGAGCACTGGGACCGCATGAAGCTCGCGTTCCAGGAACAGGTGGTGGGCCGTCACAAGCTGTCGGGCGCGCCCCTGGGCGGCCAGCATGAGAAGGACGATCTGAACCTCGACGCCAACGATGCCGACGGCAATCCGCTGATTCCGGAAAATGCCCATGCCCGCCTGGGCGCTCCCGCCAGCAACGACGGCGCGCAGATCCTGCGCCGCGGCTATTCCTACGACAACGGCCTGAGCTTCGTCGCCGAGCGCTGGCCGCCGTGGCGCCAGGGCATGGAATTCGACGCCGGCCTGATGTTCTTCTGCTACCAGCGCGATCCGCGCACCGGCTTCGTGAAGGTTTTCGACAAGATGTCGAAGTTCGACATGATGAACCAGTTCGTCACCCACATCGGCGGCGGGCTGTTCGCCTGTCCGGCCGGCGCGGCGGAAGGCGGCTACATCGGACAGGCGCTGTTCGAGTCGGCGTAAGCTCCAGGCAGGCGGGTTTTAGCCTGTTCGCCTCTCCCGGCGGGAGAGGGCGCGATCCGCAGATCGCCCTTCAGCGCGACTGGTCGGGCTGAAGCCCGACCTACGATCCCGTGCCCGAAGAAATCTATTCCAACCGCAGCGGTTCGGACGGATAATCGGCGCCCATGAATCTGCCCTTCGCCAAGATGCACGGTCTCGGTAACGACTTCGTCGTCATCGACGCCACGCGGGCGCCGCTGCACGAGTGGTTGCGGGCGCCCTCGCCCGCCCTGCTGCGCCAGCTCACCGACCGCCGCTTCGGCGTGGGCTGCGACCAGGTGCTGCTGATCGAGCCGCCACCGAGCGCGGATGTGGACTTCGGCTATCGCATCTTCAACGCCGACGGCTCCGAAGTCGGCCAGTGCGGCAACGGTTCGCGCTGCCTGGCGCGCTATGTGCGCGACCATGGCCTCAGCGACAAGCGCAATCTGCGCGTGAAAACCTCCACCAGCCTGCTCCAACTGCACCTGCTGGAGGATGGCCAGGTGCGGGTCAACATGGGTGCGCCGCGCTTCGAACCGGCCGAGATCCCGATGCGGGTGCAGGGCAATCAACGCTCCCCCGAATACAGCCTGACCCTGGCCGACGGCACCGCCCTGGCCTGCGGCGCGGTGAGCATGGGTAATCCGCACGCGGTGATCGAGGTGGCCGATGTCGATGCTGCGCCGGTGGCGGCGATCGGCGAGGAATTGCAGCATCATCCGGCCTTCCCGGAGAGGGTCAACGCCGGCTTCGTGCAGTTCGTCGACGGCGGCCATGCCAGACTGCGGGTGCACGAGCGCGGCGCCGGCGAAACCTTGGCCTGCGGCAGCGGCGCCTGCGCGGCGATGGTGGTGGGGCGCATCTGGGGCAAGCTGGGCGCGCACGCCGCCATCCAGGTCCGCGGCGGCGCGCTGCAACTGGAATGGGCGGGAGAAAGCCAGCCGGTGTACATGACCGGCCCCGCGGAAACGGTATTCGAAGGGAGTCTGGTGTGGCCGAAGTAAGCGAACCGAAGGAACAGGCGGCGGAAGCCGCGGCGCCGGCCGAGATGGCCAGCGAAGCGCAGGTGGTGGCCTATCTCAAGGCCCATCCGCAGCTGCTGACCGATCACCCGCAGCTGCTGGAAGCGCTGGAGCTGACCCATGCGGCCGGCTCCGCGGTATCGCTGATCGAGCGCCAGGTGGAGCTGCTGCGCGGCAAGAACCAGCGGCTGGAAGCGCGCCTGAACCGCCTCATCGAGACCGCCCGCGAAAACGAAACCCGCGCCGAAAACGTGCTGCGCCTGGCGCGCACCCTGATCCGCGCGCCCTCGCTGGCCAATATCGTGGTCGGGTTGCGCACCTCGATGCGCGACGATTTCGGCATCGACGAGGTCTTTGTCGGCCTCAACAGCGGCGCCTACAAACGCCACGACATCGACGGCATCGTGCCGATCGAGGCCGGCGGCGCCGTGGCCCGCGCCTACGACAACTTCATCCGCACCCGCCTGATTGAATGCGGACCGATCAGCGAGGAGCGCGCCAAACTGCTGTTCCCCAAGGCGGAGCAGCCGGTGCTGTCGGCCGCGGTGGTGCCGCTGGAAAAGGAAAAGAACCTCGGCATGCTGGCCCTGGGCTCGCGCGATGCGGAGCGCTTCCAGCCGCGCCAGGGCAAGCTGTTCCTCGAAATTACCGCCGAGCTGGTGGCCGCCGCGGTGCGTGCGCGCCTGACATGAGCACGGAGGCCAGCGCGCTCGACCAGCTGCTGGCCGCTTACTTGAGTCATCTGCGCGTCGACAAGCGCGCTTCGGAACATACGCTCGCGGCGACCCGGCGTGACGGCACCGCTTTCCTGGCCTACTGCGCCGAGTGCGGCATTCACGAACCGAAGCGCGTCGACATCCATACCGTGCGCGGCTTCATCACCCGCCTGCACCGCAAGGGCCAGCAGCCGTCCAGCCTGCGGCGCTATCTGTCGAGCCTGCGCGGGCTGTTCCGCCATGCGCTGCGCGAGGGGCTGGCCGAGCACAACCCGGTTGCCGGGGTGCGCGGCCCCAAGGGCAAGCGCGAGCTGCCCAAGGTGATCCACGCCGAGGATCTGGACAACGCGCTGAACCTGCAAGCGGAGGGCGAACTGGGCCCGCGCGATCAGGCCATGGTTGAACTGTTCTACTCGGCCGGCCTGCGCCTGGCGGAATTGCAGAAACTCGACGTGCCGCCGGGCGACCGCTTTCCCGACGAGATCCGGGTGCTCGGCAAGGGCAGCAAGGAGCGCATCGCGCCGGTCGGCGGCAAGGCGCGCGCCGCGCTGGATGCTTGGCTGCATGAGCGCGGCGGGTTCGCGGCAGCGGGGGAAACTGCCCTGTTCGTCAGCCGCAACGGCCGGCGCCTGAGCCAGCGCTCGATCCAGCTGCGCCTCGCCGCCTGGGCCGTGGCCGTCGGCCTGCCCGCGCACCTGCATCCGCACAAGCTGCGGCATTCCTTCGCCACCCACATGCTGGAATCCAGCGGCGACCTGCGCGCGGTGCAGGAACTGCTCGGCCACGCCAACCTCGCTACCACGCAGATCTACACCCAGCTCGACTGGAAGCGCCTGGCCAAGGTCTATGACGAGGCGCATCCGCGCGCCAAGCGCCGTTCTTCTTAGAGCTTTCCCGACCGCATAGCGGCGGGCCTGCTACCTGGCGCTGGCAGTCTTGCCGATCCCGCAGAACGCGGCCAGCGTTGTCCCCGGCGCCGCGGCGCCATGGACCAGCCAAGCGGCGCCCGCACTGCCGGCGACGAAACCCAACTCGATCACCAGCGCGATCAGCAGGCCCTTCTTCCACGGCAGGCGACGCGGACCGGCTATAGCGGGCTGCGGACGCGGCGGCCGGCCCAGGTGCAACACCGCGGCGATGCGCCGGCGCCAGGCATCGGTGAGCGCCAGGCACTGGCCGATGATGAAGGCGAGAAAAGCGCAGCAGGCCACGGCTCACTCCACCGGACTGACGCGGAACGTCTGCCGCGCCGTCAGGTACACATACACCGTCGCCATGCCGCGCGCGTCAGCGGTGACGGTGGCCTGCCGCAGGCCTTCGCAGCGGTAGGTGGCGCCGGGACGGAGCTGACTCAGCTCCAGCGGATAGATGCCGCCTGCCGCGGCGGGACGCCCCGGACGCAGCACGCAGTTCAGCTCGCCGCCTTCGTTGCGGGCGCGGGTCACCAACACATCGGGATACGGCGCCGCGGCAAGCAGCGGCCCGTCCAAGATTTCCGCCGCCACACCGCGCGCATGCATATCGCGGCGCGTGGCGGCGCCCTGGCTGAACAGCCCTAGCAGGCTCGCGTGGGCGAAGGTCGATACGCCCTGGTGCACCACCGCGCCATCCTCGTCGCCACGCGGGAACTCGGCGCGCACGCGCTGGCGCAGCAGCTCCAGCACCTCGCTGTCGCCCATCTCTCCCGCCGCCGCGCCTACCTGCGCATAGGTGGTGATCATCGACTTGCGATAGTTGCCGGTGTCGATCGCGTCCCAGCCGCGGGTCAGCAGATCGACCTTGCCGTCCGCCACGCGGATGAAGTCGAGCCGCGCGATCTCCCAGGCGCGCCGCGCCACGTCCGGCAGGATGCCGTGCAGAAAGTAGGCGGTGACGCAGTCCGCCATCACCGAGGTCAGCGCGGCGATGGTCAGCCCGGTGCGGGTAGAGCGGATCGCCAGGGTGCGCCCGTCCACGGTGGTGAATTCATTGTCGAAGTGGCGGCGGTAGTCGGCTTCGATCTCCGACCACCAACGGGTGCCGTAAAGACGGTCGTGAATCTTCAGCGTGATGCCGCCGAAGTTGTTGCACAGCGGATAGATCCAGTTCGGCTCGCAGGGAAACAGGGTGAAGCGGCTGCCCTTGAAATTGCGGTAGACCACCTCGGCCAGCTGCGAGAAGGTGTAGCGCCACTCGCGTCCGTCCGGATGGCGCAGCACCAGCGGCTGGTCGTTGTAGCGGCTGTCCCCGGTGTTGGAGATGTATTCCGACAACAGCGCGCCGAACCAGCCGGAGTACATGATGTTGTCGCGCGGCACCGGGTCCGGATCGAGGCTGAGATTGCCCCAGGCGTTTTCCAGCGCCCAGTATTTCCAGTTGCGATGGTCCAGCATCTTCTGATGCAGGTTCTGCTGCGCCTGCGACAGGTAGCCGCGAAACGCCGGCAGGTGCTCGTATTGCAGGGCCGCCAACGCGTAGCCGAAGTTGCAGACCTGGTAGCGCACCGAGGCGGTCTGGAACTGGTCGATCTGATCGAAGCCGTCGAAGCTGGCCAGCGGCTGCAGCGAGCGGTCGAGCAGGTAACGCAGATAGCCCGACGCCTCTTCAGGCATGCCCGCCGCGTCGGTCCGCGCCGTGGCGGCGGTTATGCGCGGCGGCTGTGCGGCGAGCTTGGCCAGGTGAACGTTGCGCCGGTCGCGATCGGCGATGGCGCGGGCGCGATAACGCGCCCGGCCGCGCAGCGTCACCACCGCGGCCGCGGCGATGGCGGCGGCGAGCAGCCAGGGCGCGCCGCTCCAGCCCGGCGTGGGCGCCAGGGCGGCGGCCAGCCCGGCCGATCCCAGCCAGACCACGATGGGCGCCAGGATGTTGCCGCTGCCGAACCAGGCGAACAGCGCCAGCCCGAGCAGCAGCAGGCTCAGCAGCAGGCCGGCGACGGCGCCGAGCGACGGCCACAGGCCGTTACCCAAATGACCAAGGAAGCCGCCGCCGGGAAGCATCAGGCCCAGGCCGAAAGCGCGCGGCCCCGGCGCGGCGACCAGCGCCAGGGCGAAGCCTCCCAGCAACAGGGCGGCGTAGAGCAACAGCATCCTGCGCTGGCGGGACGTCGATAAAGGCCCGTCGATGGCATCGCGCACGGCGATGGAAGCGATTGCCGCGCGTGGCAGGCTGGTGCCCGCATCGGCCGGCGATCCGGGGGCCGGAAATCCCGTAACGGGGCTGACGCTGCTCATGAGACTCCTCCTGTCCGGCGCGTTGTGGACTGCAAGTGCCGCCAGTGGACAGAAGTAGTAGCACAAATATAGACAGACTGTCTATATAATAGTAGACATAATGTCTACCACCCGGCTGTATGACGGCGCGGCCCGGAAAGCCGGCCATGGCGCAATCGACCGCCGCCCTGGCGAACCGTTAGAGTTGCGCCCATCGATCGATCCCCAACCCTCTCGCGCCATGCCCACCCGCCGCACCCTCGCCAAGCCGGCCGCCGACCGCCCCAGGATCGAGGACAAGCTGCTGGAGGCGATGGAGAAGTTGCTGGCCGAAGGCGTGGCCTTTTCCTCGGTCAGCATCGAACAGTTGACCACCACCGCCGGCATTGCCCGCGCCACCTTCTACCTGCATTTCCGCGACAAGGGGGAGCTGGTGACGCGCCTGATGGGGCGGGTGCGGCAGGAGATCGTGGCCTCGGCCGGACTGTGGTTCGAGCACGCCGAGCGGGCGCAGCGCGAGGACATGCGCAGGGCGCTGCGCGGCATACTCGGGGTGTACCAGAAACACCACGTGATCATCGACGCGGTGGTGGAAACGGCTTCGCGCGATGCGGAGGTGGCGCGGCTGTGGCGCGAAACCATGGACGCCCTGTGCGCGGAAAGCCGGCGCGCGGTGATCAGCCTGCGCCAGGCCGGCCGCGCTTCTGAAGCGGCACGCCGCTGCTGGCCGACACCCTGACCTGGAGCGTGAATCATTGCGCCCTGCAATACGGACGCCGGCTGCGCGGGGTGCAACTGGAAAAGCTGGTCGACACCCTGACCCACATCTGCTGGAACGCCATCGTCGCGGATACCGCCGCATAAGCGCTTGTCCGCGGTGGAAATGATCAGCGTTCAAATCGGGCCCCGATCGCCGCTAGAATGGGGGCCATGGGACGCAGAAACCAGCATAGCCGCGAAGAACAAAGGCAGATGGCGCTGGCCGCCGCCGATGAACTGGTGGCGGCGGAGGGCCTGGCTGGCTTCTCCATGCGCAAGGTGGCGCAGACCATGGGTTATACGGTCGGCAACCTCTATCTGTTGTTCAGCAACCAGGACGATCTGCTGGCCGAGGTATCGCTGCGTACCGCCGACGCTATGTACGAATATCTGCGCGGCGTGGCGGCAAGGCCGAAGGCGCCGCTGGAACGATTGCAGGCGATCGCCGCCGGCTACATCAGCTTCGCGCAGAAGCATTCCTTCCGCTGGCGGCTGATGTTCGAGCACTACCTGCCGCCGGAAAAATGGGACCACCCCGGCCTCAACGCGCAGCAGACCGCCCTGTTCGAATTCGTCGAGGAGCATCTGGCGCCGCTGCTGCCCGAGGCCTCGCCGAAGCAGCTGCGTGCGGCCGCCACCGCCTTATGGAGCAGCGTGCACGGCCTGTGTGTGCTGGCCATCACCGGCAAGCTCAACTGGAGTGGGCTCAAGGATGCGCGGCCGCTATCGGACCTGATCGTGCGGGCTTTCGTCAGCGGATTGCGCGAAGAGCGCAGCTGAACCCCAAGTAGCCCGGGAAGCCCCTACGCGCTTCCCGGGCTACCGGAATGCCAGACCGTCCGCAGCCGCTCCGCTTGCAACTGCCTGACCGGAGTGATGGTCTTGCGCTGCGAGGGGATGCGGCCGAGAGACCACAGTTTCCAGAAGGCCGGCGACTCCTGCGGATTGCGCCGCAGCAGCTCACTGAAGGTTTCGACCGAGCCGACATCGATCCCCAGGGCCTCGCGATACACCTCGTAGACGAACTTCGAGCGGGAATTGCGCCGCGCTTCGTACTTGAAGCCGGGATGATGCCACTTGCCCACGCGGGCATCGCAAATCTTGCGCAGCGCCACCACTTCGGCCGTCGACAATTCCTGCTTGAGGCGGCGCACGACGAACCAGTCATCCTCGGAACGGCTTAAAAACTTGTCCAGCGGCCGGTAGCGGTCCACCGGCAACGCGCTCTCCGCCACCACCCAGCCGGCCTTGGGATCCTCGAACACGATGCCGACATGCGAGGCCTTCGCCCCGCTGGCCCGGACCATCCGGCGATACAGTGGATTGCGGGCTGTAACGAAGACTATGTCGCCCGATCTCAGCGGCGGATGGGTATCCATCGAATCACTCCTTGACGCCATACTCATGCAGCAGTTTCTCGGCGCGCGCCTGGGCGATCTGGTTGATCAGCTTGGCGCCCTCGAACTCGTCGCGCATGGTCTTGGCCAGGGTGAAGGTGGAACCGACCAGGAACAGCGTGCCGAGGATCATGTAGCCGCGCACCCAGATTTCAACCGGCATCACCGAAATGCTGAACACCATGCCGCCGAGGGCGACGGCGAATGAGACCTTGACGAAGAAGATCCAGCCCGGTGAGTCGTAGCGGGTGGCACTGGCATTTTCGAGCATCTGCTGGTTCATGAAGGCTTCTCCGCAGTGGTGATTTCAGCGCCGGCGCCTGGCGCGGGGCCGGCGGCGATCCTGCCGCGCAAGGCGGCCAGGGCCTCGTCCACCGCGGCGGCGCTGTTGAGCCGGGCGACGCTGCGCTCCAGCCGGTCCTGCTCGTCGAGCAGCTCGCCGTCGGCCTCGGCTTCGCAGTCGGCCGTTTCGGCACGGGATTCGTAACGCTCCAGTTCCTGCGCGCGGTCCAGCGCCCGGCCATAGGCATCGTCGGCGCGGCCGGCGCGGCGCAGGGACTGCGGCGCGGCCTGCTGCACGTCGATCACCGCCACGCGCTGGCGCACCGGGCCCAGCTCGGCACGCAGGCGCCCGACCTGGCCGCGCAGGCGGGCCACCGTGGCGGCGGACCGCCGCAGCAGCTGCGCCAGGGATTCGACCCCCTGATGCAGGGCCACGGCGCGCTCCAGCGCCTCGCGGGTCAGGCCTTCCTCGCCCTTGCGCAGCAGGGTTTCGGCGGTGCGCTCCCAGTCGGCGGCCTCCTGGTCCATGCGTTCGCGGCTGCGCTGCAGCTGCCGCTCCGCGCCCAGCGCCGCCACCAGCCCGCGATTGGCCGCGGCCAGCTCCAGGGTCAGGTCGCGCACCAGCTGGTGCGACATCAGCTGCGGATCCTCCGCCAGGTCCACCGCGTGGTGCGCTTGTGCCAGCACCAGCCCGCGTATGCGGGACAACAACGTCGACATACCTGCCTCCTGAGCTTCGACAGACAACTGAACGATGTTTAATTAAAGTTAAATGAGCGACGTTCAGTTGTCAATGCGGGTTTGTGATGCTGCGCACGTACGAGGCCGCGCAAGCCCTTCCGGCGGCACCGGGCCGTGACGCCGGAAACTTGAAATGCGCCGCGGCTGTCCACACTTAGTGCCTCAGCAGCGGCAGTGCCTCACAATTCCCGGCACTGCCGATTTTCGCGGGAATCTCACGGAGAAGCGCTTTGCAACAATTCGACGGCACCACCATCCTCACCGTGCGCCGCGCCGGCCAGGTCTGCGTCGGCGGCGATGGCCAGGTTTCGATGGGCAACACCATGGTCAAGGGCAATGCGCGCAAGGTGCGCCGGCTCTACAACAATTCCGTCATCGCCGGCTTTGCCGGCGGCACCGCCGACGCCTTCACCCTGTTCGAGCGCTTCGAGGGCAAGCTGGAAAAGCATTCCGGCAACCTGACCCGCGCCGCCGTGGAAATGGCCAAGGACTGGCGCACCGACCGTTACCTGCGCCGCCTCGAGGCGCTGCTGCTGGTGGCGGACAAGGAAGCCTCGCTGATGATCACCGGCACCGGCGACGTGATGGAGCCGGAACCCCACGGCGTGATGGCGATCGGCTCCGGCGGCCCCTATGCCGCCGCCGCCGCGCGCGCCCTGGTGGAGAACACCGAGATGTCGGCGCAGGAGATCGTGGAGAAGGCGCTGCACATCGCCGCCGAGATCTGCATCTATACCAATCACAACCTGACCATCGAAGCGCTAGCGACGG
>JAMFRN010000140.1 GCA_026224805.1 Nevskia soli | reverse complement strand
CATAGGGCCCCTCAACGAACACCGAGGCGCTCTTGATGCCGGCCACTTCGCCGTCGGACTGTTCCAGCAACTCGGATTTGAAGCCCTTGGACTCGGCCCAATGCAGGTACATGCGCAGCAGCATCTGCGCCCAGTCCTGCGCCTCGGTGCCGCCGGAGCCGGATTGGACGTCGAGATAAGCGTTGTTGGCGTCCATATCGCCGGAAAACATGCGCTTGAACTCCATGTCGTCGGCCAGCCGGGCGTAGTTGGCCACGTCCTTGGCCACGGCGGCGACGGTGGACTCGTCGTTCTCCTCGGCCGCCATCTCCAGCAGGTCGGAGGCGTCCCTCAGGCCGGCCTCGGCGCGGGCGATCGGCTCCAGCACCTGCTCCAGCTTGGCGCGCTCGCGGCCCAGGTTCTGGGCCCGCTCCGGGTTGTCCCAGACGGCGTTGTTTTCCAGCTCCGCGGTCACCTCGACCAGGCGGTCACGCTTGACATCGTAGTCAAAGATAGCCCCGCAGCGCGTGGAAACGCGCCTGCAGGGCTGTAATCTCACTTCTGATCGGGTTAATTTCCATGGTCACACGGCACCGGAGGGAGGCGAAGTATAGTCGCCCACGGCGGACAGGTCACCGCAATGGGTGCCCGAGTTGTGTCATCGCGCAAGTGCATGTTAAAAAAGGCTGTGCGGGACGGCCATAACATGTCCCCTGTACGTAGAATGTCAAAGACTAAAACGATTCTCCGACTGGACCAGAGGAGCGCAAGGGGAGCAGCATGAATAAATTCCGCTATGGATTGATCCCGCTGGTAATCGCGGCCACTTTTGGCGCGACCGCCGTACGGGCCGACGACACCACCGATGACCGCCGCGTTTACGTCGCGCCGATGGGCAGCTACACCCTCGCCGACAAGGCGCGCGGCACCGACAATGGCTATGGCGGCGTCATGGCGGTCGGCAAGCGCTTCACCAAGGGCCTGGAGCTGGAGTTGCTGGGCAGCTTTACCCAGTACGACACAAAAAAAGGTGATTTCACCACCGCCCAGCCCAATTCGATGCGCCTTTACGGCGCCGGCGCCGGCGCCAACGTCTACCTGTTCCCCTCGGCGGAATCCTTCGTCCACGGGCTGTTCCTGCACGTCGACGTGATGCGCGGCCAGGGCAACAACCAGCCCGGCCCGGTCCGCGAGTACACCAGCACCATCTTCGACCCCGGCTTTGGCTGGGACTTCCCGCTCAACATCACGCTGTGGGGCCTGATCGCCCCCGGCATGACGCTGCGCACCGAAGCGCTGTATCGCCTCGACTCGCACAACCGCGGCGAGATCGGTACCAACGATACCGGTGACCAGAAGAGCTTCACCGAGGCGCAGTTCAACATCGGCCTGCACATCCCCCTCGGCGGCCGTTTCAAGCCGGCCGCGGAAGCCCCGCCGGAGCCGCCGCCCGCGGTCGTGCCGACCGAGGAACCGCCGCCTCCTCCGCCCCCGCCACCTCCCCCGCCGCCGCCCTGTCAGCCACCGGCGCCGGGTCAGCCGATCAGCCTGGAAGGCTGCAAGACCGGTGACACCATCGTGCTGCACGGGGTGAACTTCGAGTTCAACAAGGCCACCCTGACGGTTAACGCCAAGACCCTGCTCAACCAGGTGTCCGACGCGCTGCTGGCGCGCAAGGACATCAAGGTCGAGATCGACGGCCATACCGACGGCAAGGGCTCCGAGCCCTACAACCTGAAGCTGTCCGATCGCCGCGCCGCGTCGGTCAAGCAGTATCTGGTGGGCCGCGGCATCGACGCCGACCGCATGACCTCCAAGGGCTTCGGCAAGACCATGCCGATCGCCGACAACAGCACCGACGAGGGCCGCGAGCTGAACCGTCGCGTCGAGCTGAAGGTGACGGACTCCAATGGCGGGGTCAGCAGCGATAACGCTGCTCCGGCGGCGGCCCCGGCTGCGGAAGCCGCACCTGCGGCGCCTGCGGCAGACGCCGCTCCGGCCGCAGCACCGGCCGACGCCACAGCACCGCCGGCCGCGGCTCCCGACGCCGCTGCTCCGGCCGCCCCGGCCGACAGCTCCGCAACGCCTGCGGCACCGGCCGCGGACAGTTCGGCTACGCCGCCCGCAGATAACTCCGCGGCCCCGGCTGCCGACGCCACCGCACCGGCTCCGGCCCCCAGCGACTCGTCGACGCCGGCTCCGGCGCCGCAATAAGTCGCACAAGCTGCAAACTGAACCCCGCTGGTCATCGACCAGCGGGGTTCTTTTTTGGAAGGCGCAAGGCGCCGAACCTGCCGGCAGGCCGCTACCGGTTTCTCAGGCAGCGACCAGGCGCAGCCGCGTGATTTCGGAGGGAGCGCCGAAACGCACCGGAGGCCCCCAGTAGCCGGTACCCCGGCTGGTGTAGACCCACAGCTTTTTCAGGCGATTGAGCCCGGCGGTAAAGGGCTGCTGAAAACGTACGAAGAAATTCCACGGCAGGAACTGCCCGCCATGGGTGTGCCCGGATAGCTGCAGGTCGAACCCCGCCTCGGCAGCGGCTGCCGCGCTGCGCGGCTGATGCGCCAGCAGCAGTTTCACGGCGACGTTCGCCGGAGCGCCGGACAGCGCCGCCTGCGGATCGCTGCGCTGCGCCGGATCGAAGTGATGGGCGCTGAAGTCGGTGACGCCGCCGACCAGCAAGCGGGCGCCGTCGTGCTCCAGCACCGCGTTCTGGTTCATCAATACGTGCAGGCCGAGTCTGCGCAACTCGACGACCCAGGCGTCCGCGCCGGAGTAATACTCGTGATTTCCGGTGACGCAGAAGACGCCGTGCCTCGCCGACAGCTCGGCCAGCGGCGCGACGTGCGGCGCCAGCCGGGCCACGCTGCCGTCAACCAGGTCGCCGGTCACCGCCACCAGATCGGGCTTGAGCGCGTTGACCGCCCCGACGATGGCGTTCAGATACCCCCGCTTGATGGTCGAACCGACATGGATGTCGCTGATCTGCACGATGATAAAACCGATCAGGGCGGCAGGAAGCCCGGCAATCGGCACATCGACATGCACTACCTTGGCCAGCCTGCGTGCGTTGAAAACGCCGACCAGGGTGAGCAGCAGCGCCGCGACCGGCACCGCGATGGCCGATGCTCTCCTCACTCCGTCGAGCGACAGCCCGCCCTGCGTCAGCATCCCCAGGGCCACGCCCGCCAGCAGCAGCACATCGCGCAACAGGGTCAGGACAAACAGCGAGGAAAACAGGCCCATGGCGAGGTAACCGAGCCAGTGCAGCAGGTCCGACCAAGGCTGCTGCCTGATCGACCTGGCCAGCAGCGGCGCCGGCGTCATGATGGTGGACAGCGCCAGGATCAGGATTCCGACAAGCACTCCGCCCGTCCCAAGAGACAGGTCCGGCAGCAGGCGGAAACCGATATAGGCATGAAGCAGCGCGCTGAGACCAGCGAGCCGGAGCAGCATTTTCAGGGGCATTAGGGCTTAGTTGGGATGCGGAGGCCTTCTATCAAGGGCCAGCAAGGCCCGAGCCATCCATCGCGTCGCCCATAAAACAAAAATGGCGGCCCGGAGGCCGCCATTTCCGCTTTGCAATCAGTAACCTGCTGTGGCTCCCGGAGTTGGACTCGAACCAACGACCCGCTGATTAACAGTCAACTGCTCTACCGACTGAGCTATCCGGGAATGCAGCAGGACGCGTATTTTAGCCGACACGCGCCACAACGCAATCCTTTTGGAAGCCCTTTTTGGAAACCTTTTCCTATTTTGCGATTGCCGCGATGCGCTCCAGGCACTTCTTCAGCACTTCGTCGCTGGTGGCGAAGGACAGGCGCAGGTGTCCCGGCGTGCCGAAAGCCGAGCCCGGCACCAGGGCCACCAGGGCCTGCTGCAGCAGCAGATCGGATAGCGCCAGGTCGTCCTTGACGCCGAGCTTGGCGATCAGGCCCTCGACGTTGGGGAAGGCGTAGAAGGTGCCGTCACTCGGCTGGCAGCTGATGCCGGGGATCTGGTTGAGGCCGGCCACCAGCAGATCGTGGCGGCGCTTGAAGGCCACCGTCATCTCCTTGACGCAGGCCTGATCGCCGTTCAGCGCCGCTTCCGCGGCCACCTGGGAGATCGAGCAGGGGTTGGAGGTGCTCTGGCTCTGGATGTCGGCCATGGCGGTGATCAGCGGCTTGGGGCCGCAGGCCCAGCCGATGCGCCAGCCGGTCATAGCGTAGGTCTTCGAGACCGCGTGGATCACCACCGTGCGGTCATACAGGTCCGGGCAGGCGTTGAGAATGTCGGCGAAGGGTTCGGCCGTCCACAGGATCTTCTCGTACATGTCATCGGTGGCGATAACGATGCGCGGGTGCTTGCGCAGCACCGCGCCCAGCGCCGCCAGTTCGGCCTTGCTGTAGGCCACGCCCGAGGGGTTGGAGGGGCTGT
>JAMFRN010000139.1 GCA_026224805.1 Nevskia soli | reverse complement strand
GGCCACCAGGGTGGCGCCGCGGTAGTCGGCGAACAGACCCGGTTCGGCGACCTGCGGCTGCGTGCCTGCGCCTATGCTCTGCCAGGCGATGCGGGGTCCGTCCTGGCCCAGGTGCACGGCGCCATAGACGCGCACCCGGTGATCGCCGCCGTCGGCGATGACGAACACCGGCGCATTTTCTTTCCACGTCACCTTGCCGTTTTCGGTCGGCGGTGCGGCGAGGTCCGGTTGCCACTGGCCCGGCGCCACCTGCACGAAGGCTGGCGGCGTGTCCCAGCGCGCGGCGGGCGCACGATTCCAGATGCCGCTACACAGGATCACCAGTCCGGTGACGGTGCAGACGAACATGGTATCGATGAACGGCTCCAGTCCCGCTACCACGCCCTCGGTCACCGGCTCCGGCGTCTTCACCGCCGCGTGGGCGATCGGCGCGGTGCCGAGGCCGGCCTCGCTGGAAAACAGCGCGCGCTTCATGCCCCACATGAAGGCGCTGCCCATCACGCCGCCGGTAAAGGCTCCGGCGGCCTGCGTCTTGGAAAAAGCCGAGACGAAGATCAGCCGCACCAGGTCCGGCAGCTCCTGCGCATGCAGCAGGATCACGTAGAGCCCGCACAGCACGTAGATGCCGCATTTCAGCGGCACCAGCACGCCGGTGACATTGCCGATGCGCTTGATGCCGCCGAGGATGACCACCCCGGCCAGCGTGGCCAGGATCACGCCGGTGATCCAGGTCGGCACGCCGAAATATTCGCGCGTGATGTCGGCCGCGCTCCAGGTCTGGAACATGTTGCCGCCGGTCACCGCGAACAGCAGCAGCGCGCAACAGAAAAAGCCGCCGACGAACTTGCCGAAACCCTGCAGGCTGGGAGACGTTCCGCGCAGCGCGTTGCGCACCACGTACATGGCGCCGCCATGCGGATTGCCCGGTTCCGAGGTGTCGCGATAGAGCAGCGCCAGAGTCACCTCGGTGGTCTTCAGCGCCATGCCGAGCAAGCCCACCAGCCACATCCAGAACATCGCACCGGGTCCGCCGAAGTCGACCGCGATGGCCATGCCGGCGATGGCCCCGAGGCCCACCGTGCCGGACATGGCCGTGGTCAGCGCCTGGAAATGGGTCAGCGCGCCGCTGCCGTGCCCGGTATCGATGCCCTTGCCCAGCACCAGCGCCACGCCGTGGGTCAGCGAGCGGTACTGGCAGAAGCGGCTCCACAAGGTGAACAGCAGGCCGATGGCCAGCAGCGCCAGCAGCATCGGCACCGACAGCAGCGCATTGTTGATCGCATCGACCGCCGACCAGAAACCATTCGTCATAGACGTGGTGGAATGGTTATTTGCTTATTTGAGCAGTCGTGGCCATGGATGGCCACGTTCTGGACAGGACATCATGCTGCTAATTCGCTGTGGCTGCGTGAATAAACGAAGTACAGCACCAGCCCGAACGCGGACCATATGACGAAGCCGATCCAGGCGAGGGTTGGCAGCTTGTACATGAGGAAGCCGCAGAAGAGCATGCCCAGGATCGGCACCAGCGGCACCAGCGGGGTGCGGAACGGGCGCTTCAAGTCGGGGCGGGTCCTGCGCAGCACGATGACGCTGGCGCAGACCAGGAAGAAGGCGGCCAGGGTGCCGAGGTTGACCAGTTCCGCCACCTTGCCGATCGGAAACAAGCCAGCGATCAGGGCGATGACCACGCCGGAGCCGACGATCAGGCGCACCGGGGTCTGCGTCTTCGGGTTGATCACGGCCATCGGTTTGGGCAACAGGCCATCGCGCGCCATGGCCATGACGATGCGGGTCAGGCCGAAGTACAGCACCAGCATCACCGTGGTAATGCCGGCCAGGGCGCCGATCGAGACCAGCGCCTCGGCCCAGCCGATGCCGAGCTGCTTGAGAGCGTCGGCAATTGGCGCCTTGATGTCGATCTGGTCGTAATGCACCACGCCGGTAAGAATGCCGGAAACGACGATGTACAGGATGGTGCAGATCACCAGCGAGGCGATGATGCCGATCGGCAGATTGCGCTGCGGGTTGACCGTCTCCTCCGCCGCGGTGGACACCGCGTCGAAGCCGATGTAGGCGAAGAAGATCACCGAGGCACCTGTAAATACACCGCTGAGTCCAAAATGCGACTGTCCGGATGCATCGGTGGTTGCCGCCGGAATAAAGGGATGCCAGTTGGCCGGGTTGATGTGCGGTGCGGCGACGACGATGAAGATGACTACGGCCGTCAATTTGACGAACACCATCACAGTGTTGAAGCGCGCCGATTCCTGTACGCCGATCGACAGCAGCACCGACAGCAGCAGCACGATGGCCATGGCCGGCACATTGGCGATGCCGCCGTCGAGCGGGGCGTTGGTCAGCGCGTGCGGCAGGTGGATGCCCAGCAGTTCCATGATCTTGCCGAAGTAGCCGGACCAGCCGATGGCCACGGTGGAGGTGGCGACGGAGTATTCCAGGATCAGGTCCCAGCCGATGATCCAGGCGACGAACTCGCCGATGCCGGAATAGGCATAGCCGTAGGCGCTGCCGGCGCCGCCGATGGCGCCGGCCAGCTCGGCATAGGACAGAGCGGCGAAGGCGCAGGCGGTGCCGGATACGATGAAGGACAGCACGATGGCCGGGCCGGAATGCTGCGCCGCCACCACGCCGGTGAGGACAAAGATGCCCGTGCCGATGATGCAGCCGATGCCCAGCATGGTCAGGTCGAACGCGTTGAGGCAGCGTTTCAGACCCGTGTCGGCATTGACGTCGATCGGTTTGGTGCGGAACAGACTCATGCGTTCTCCCTCGGAATTCTGGTGGTTATTGCAGGTTCGAGGCCTGCTTGATGCCAGAAGTATGCCCGGCGCGGGGCTTGTGCGCCTAGTTGGGGTGATTTGTATGGATCGGCGAGGGCGGTATTAGGCAGCGCTCCCCTCTCCCACTTCTGGGAGAGGGGTTGGGGGAGAGGGGCTTTGCCTATGCGACGGCCCTTTCCCGGCCCGGCGGGCCACCCTTTCCCGCAGGCGGGAGAGGGGAACGTAGTGCGGCGGCTGGGGTTCTAGCCTTCCACGATCGCCGTCACGCCCATGCCGCCGGCGGTACAGATCGAGATCAGGCCGCGGCCGCCGCCGTTCTCCGAGATGATCTTGGCCAGGGTGGCGAGGATGCGCCCGCCGGTGGCGGCGAAGGGATGGCCCAGCGCCAGGCTGCTGCCGTGGATGTTGAGCTTGGCGCGGTCGATGCTGCCCAGCGGCTTGCTCAGGCCCAGCCGGTCCTTGCAGAACTTGGGATCCTGCCAGGCCTTGAGGGTGCACAGCACCTGCGCGGCGAAGGCTTCGTGAATCTCGTAGAAGTCGAAGTCCTGCAGCTTCAGGCCGTTGCGCTCCAGCATGCGCGGCACCGCATAAGAGGGCGCCATCAGCAGGCCTTCCTTGCGCTCGAAGAAATCCACCGCGGCGGTTTC
>JAMFRN010000022.1 GCA_026224805.1 Nevskia soli | reverse complement strand
GTGCGCCGGGTGCGCCGGGTGTACCCGGCGTACCCGGAGCGCAGGGCCTGACCTTCCAGGGCACCTGGGCCAGCGGCACCACTTATGCACTGGACGATGCGGTGGCCTATAACGGCTCCTCGTATATCTCGACCATCTCCACCAACGTGGCGCAGGAACCCGATGTGAGTCCGGGATCCTGGGCAGTACTGGCGGCGCAAGGCGTCAAGGGCACCGCAGGGGCGACCGGCCCGGCTGGTCCTGCCGGCGCGCCCGGAACACCCGGTGCGACTGGCGGCATCGGACCGATTGGGCCGACGGGATCGATTGGCCCCGCAGGTCCTATCGGACTGACTGGTGCGACGGGAACACCCGGTGCGATGGGTCCGATTGGCGCAACCGGCCCTGCCGGCCCTATCGGTCTCACGGGTGCGCCGGGTGCGCCGGGTGTACCCGGCGTACCCGGAGCGCAGGGCCTGACCTTCCAGGGCACCTGGGCCAGCGGCACCACTTATGCACTGGACGATGCGGTGGCCTATAACGGCTCCTCGTACATCTCGATCATCTCCACCAACCTGGCGCAGGAACCCGATGTGAGTCCGGGCGCCTGGACGGCGCTGGCGGAGCAAGGTGCCAAGGGTGCCGCAGGCCCAGCCGGTCCGGCAGGCCCTGCGGGTGCGGTCGGGACGACGGGTGCTGCGGGCGCGATCGGTCCGGCCGGTCCCGCCGGCGCCACCGGTGCTACGGGCGCGACCGGTTCCGCCGGTCCGGCAGGCCCAGCAGGCCCGGCTGGTCCGAAGGGCGCCACCGGTGCTACGGGTGCGACCGGCGCCACTGGTGCCGCCGGTCCCTCGACCGGAACGGCTCTTTCGGCTGCCGCCATCACCACCTGCACCAACGCCAGCTCCTGCTCCTGCCCCGCCAATACCGTAATGGTGACCGGCGGTGCGAGCTGCGCCAACAACGATCAGTATCTGATCCAGTCGGCGCCGGCCAGCACCACCAGCTGGCAGGCGGCGTGCCAGGTGTTCCAGACCGGCGTCAACGTCAGCGCGGCCAGCATCAGTGTTTCCTGCGTGGCCACTCCCTGACATGGGCGAGTCAACGCATGGCGCAGGCCAGCCGGCGATCGCGCCGGCATCCGGAGACGGCCTGTCGCGGCGCGGCTTGCTGTCGGGCCTGTTCGGCGCCGCCGGGGTCCTCGGGCTGGGGGCTGTCAATGCCGTCGCCGCTGCCGGCCCGGCGACGGTGCTGCTGAGTCCGCGCCAGCGCGCCTTCGCGCTGGCGCACGACGATCGGAAGCACGGTGTGGTGCAGGTGCTCGAAGCGCAGTCCATCGCCGTGGTCGATGCCGCCGGGCACCGCTTCGTCCTGCCGCTGGGCGCGCAGCAACCCTTGCGCGGCATTCGCGCCGCGTGGATGGCCTCGGCTTCGGAACTGTTGCTGCTCGATGCGCAGACTTCGCGCCTACATCGCTACGCGGTCGACGGCACCGCGCTTGGCTGGTCGCGCATCGAAGCGCATCCGCTCCTCGCCGCTACCGGCTGTGCCGACGGTGCCGGCGGCAGCTATGTGTCCTTGCCGGGCAACAATCAGATCGCGCGGCTGTCGCAAACCGGTGAAGTGCTGCAGCGCTTCGGGCAGGCGGGTACCGCTGCCGGCCAGTTCAATCATCCGACCGCAATTGCCAGGCGCAGCGACGGCACCCTGCTGGTGGCCAATACCGGCAATCGCCGCATCGACCTGTACTCCGCTGACGGCCGTTTCCGCGGAACCCTGGCGCGCTTCAAGTTCATGCCCCGTCACATGGTGGTCAGCGGCGACACGGTGGCGGTGTACGATGCCCAGGACAACCGTGTTTCCATGCTGTCATCCCACACCGGAGAATTGATGAGCTCGGTCAGGCTGTCGCAACTGCATTCCGGCCCTATCCACGGTCGGCTTCTGACCGCGGCGGGCGCGCAGCGCTTCCTCCTTTCCGTATAGGTGTCGCCATGTCCGAACCTTTCCTTGGCGAAGTCCGCATGTTCCCCTTCAATTTTGCCCCCGCGGGCTGGGCGGCATGCCAGGGGCAATTGCTGGCGATCAGCAGCAATACCGCCCTGTTTTCGATCCTGGGCACCACTTACGGCGGCAACGGCACCACCAACTTCGCCCTGCCCAATCTCTCGGGCGTGGCGGCGGCGCACCAGGGCCAGGGCGCCGGCCTCAACAATCTTGAGTTGGGTGATCTGGATACCGCCCCGGCGACGCACCAGCAGGCCTTGCCCGGCTCGGTCACGGTGGCGCGCAACATGCTTGCCGGCACCTCCCCCGGCAACGCGCTGGCGGTATTCCCTGCCGAACCGAGCCTGACCATCAATTTCTGCATTGCCTTGCAGGGCATTTTCCCCAGCCGCAACTGAGCACAGATCGAGATCCGAACATGGCGGAACCCTTTCTCGGCGAAATCAGGACCTTCGGCTTCAACTTCGCGCCGCAGGGCTGGGCCCTGTGCAACGGCCAGGTGCTGTCAATCAGCCAGAACACCGCACTGTTCTCCCTGCTCGGCACCACTTATGGCGGCAACGGTATCAACACCTTTGCCCTGCCCGATTTCCGGGGCCGGGTTGCCCATGGTGCCAGCAATACATCGTTTTTGGGGGCGGCCGCGGGCGGGGAGGTCTCGGCCGCCAGCACCGTCTCGAACATCGCAAGTCTCACCATCAACCGCGGCCTGAGCTCGCAGACGGTCGGGACAGCGCAGATCGCCGGAAGCGGTGGCACCAACCGGCAGCCCACCCTGGTGGTCAATTTCTGCATCGCCATGCAAGGCATTTTCCCCAGCCGTAACTGACCCTCAGTCGAGATCCGAACATGGCGGACCCTTTTGTTGGCGAAATCAGGCTCTTCGGCGGCAATTTTGCGCCGGCGGGCTGGGCGCTGTGCAATGGCCAGTTGCTGGCGATCAGCAGCAATACCGCCCTGTTCAGCCTGCTCGGCACCACCTACGGCGGCAACGGCACCACCGATTTCGCGCTGCCAGATCTGCGCTCCCGCGTGCCTACGCATCAGGGATTTGGGCCGGGGCTGCAAAACATGGTGATCGGCGAAACGCTGGGAGGCGATAACACCTCGCATGCAGCAGGCACTGCGCCCACCAGTTTCACGGTCGAGCGCGGCCTCGCCGTCACCGTCACCGGTATGGTCAACGCCCAGTCCTATGTCAGCAACGACAACCGGCTCGGCATGAATTTCATCATCGCCTTGTTCGGTGTCTTTCCTTCGCGAAACTGAGAGCGGAGCGGAATGGAGCGGCCGCCGGCGTTGCGCGCAGTCAGCGAAGCGGACCGGCCGCTGCTGCTGGCGCTGTTTGGCGAAGTGCGCAGCGGCCCATTCCTCGCCCTGGGCTGGCCGCCGGCGCAGCTCGAGCAGTTCCTGGCGCAGCAGTTCGCCACGCAGGAGCGGCACTATGCCGCGCATTTTCCCGGCGCGGAGCATTCCATCATCCTTCACCAGGGGAACGACGCGGGGCGCCTCTACCTGCATCGCGGCGCCGGCGAAATCCGCATTGTCGACATCAGCCTGCTCTCCGCCTGGCGCAACCGCGGCATCGGCGGCCATTTGCTCGAGCAACTCCAGGCGCAAGCGGCGGCCGTCCGGCTGCCGTTGCGGCTCAGTGTGAGACTCGACAATCCGGCGCAGCGGCTGTATCGGCGGCTGGGCTTCAGTCCCGGCGTGGACGATGGCGCCGATCTGCCGATGGAGTGGCGCGCGGCGGTTCCGTCTTCCGCCTGAAGCGTGCTGCTAGTTGAAGCAGGCCTCGTAGTCGCGGTACCCGCCGGCCTGCGCCACCGGCACGATGAACAGCTCCAGCAGGCCCAGCCGCGGATGACTCAGTGCGTGGACGCCCTGCTCCAGCGCGGGGGTTTCCGCCGCGCGGAAAATCACCGCGAACGGCGCGCGCTGCGGCGAGCCGGGCGGCGGCGTTTTCCCTCGGCGCACCTGGAGCACCCGCAGCTCCACGCTGCGATCGTCGAGCTGCGCCAGGAACGGCGACTCACGATTCGATTCGAAGTGATCCGCGGTGATCTTGTCGAGCGTGATGGTCAAGGGTTCCGGCTCACGAATTCGTCGGCCGCAGTCTACTTCCAGCGCGAACTAACTTTCGAGTCCCTTGATGCGCTTGTCGCGCAGCGTCTGCTTGGCCCGCTCCAGCCGCTTCACCAGGGCCGGGCCCAGCGCCAGCGCCACGCCCACGCACAGCACGTCGAGAATCGCCAGGTGCGCCAGGCGCGAGATCATCGGTGCGTAGATCTCCGGATCTTCCGGCACGTCGGCGTAGAGCGTCACCGTGGCCAGCCGCGCCAGCGGCGAGCCGCCGGCGGTGATGGCGATGACGTCTGCGCCCGATTCCAGCGCGATCTCCACGCTGCCCAGCATGTCGGTGGTGCGGCCGCTGGCGGAGATCGCCAGCACCGCGTCGCCGCGCTTCAGCACTGTCGCCGCCATGCCCATGGTGTGAGTGTCGATGTAGGACACGGCGGGCACGCCGAAACGGAAGAACTTGTGCTGCGCGTCGAGCGCCACGATGCCCGAATTGCCCACGCCGTAGCACTCGATGCGCCGCGCCCGCGCCAGGATCTTCACCGCGCGCTGCAGCTGCGCCGTGTCGAAATGATTGCGCACATTGATCAGCGCGCCGATGGTGCGGTCGAACACCTTCGGCGCCACCAGCTCCAGCGCATCGCCCGGGCCCACGTCCTGGTGCACGAAGGGCACGCCCGAGGCCAGGCTCTGTGCCAGGCGCAGCTTGAATTCCTTGTAGCCGGAGAAGCCCAGCGCGACGGCGAAGCGCGCCACCGTCGGCTGGCTGGTGCCGACGCGCAGGGCCAACTCGGCGATCGACAGGTGCAGCACCTCGTTGGGTTTCGCCAGCACTAGCTCGGCCACCGCCCGCTCCGACTTGCGCAGCTCCGCCACGCTGGCGGCGATGCGCGCCAGCAGTGAGCTCTGCTGCACCAGCGCCGCGCTTTCCACGCGCGTGCCGGCGCTGGATTCCGGCAGGGCTTGCGCCTTCACGGGTTGTAGAACACCTGCACCGGCACCGCGTCCTGCCGCAGCACGGCGGCGATGGGGTGCTGCGCCGGCGCGCTGCGTGCAGCCAGCTCGATGGCGGTGCGCTTGCCCTCGCCTTCGATCTGGATCGCCAGCAGCCGCGTGTCGAGCAGGGCGCGCAGGGTCAGGGTGATGCGCCGGTGCGGGGCGCTGGGCGGCGTCACCGCCGCCAGCCGCTGCGGCCGGCGCATGTCCAGCGCCGCCGCTGTCTCGGGCGCGCCGGGAAACAGCGAAGCGGTGTGCCCGTCGTCGCCCATGCCGAGTATCACTGCGTCATAAGGGTGCGGCAGCAGCGCCAGCGCCTGCTCGGCCGCGGCGACATGCTGTTCCGGCGTCAGCCGGATGTCGACCAGCGGCTGAAACCGCGCCGCCGCCGCCGCGCCGCGCAGCAGATGCCGCCGCGCCAGGCGCTCGTTGCTGTCGACGTCGTCCGCCGCCACCCAGCGGTCGTCCACCAGGCTCACCGTCACCCGCGACCAGTCCAGCGCCGCGCCGGACAGCGCCTCGAAGAACGCCACCGGCGTGCGGCCGCCGGAAACGAACAGCACCGCCGCGCCGCGCGCGCTCAGTCCTTCGCGCAGCGCATCGGCCACCATCGCGGCGAGCGCCAGCGCGTTCTGCGCTTCGTCGGCATAAAGATGCTGCCGCACATTCGGCGGCAGTTGCAGCGGGGCAGGGTGGGTCATCAGCTTTCCTCGCGCCATGAGTGCCCGTCGCGCGCGATCAGCGCGCTCGAAGCGGTGGGTCCCCAGGTGCCGGCGGGATAGGACTTCAGCGGTTGGCTGCCATTTTCCCAGGCATTGAGGATCGGCTCCAGCCATTGCCAGGCGGCATCCAGCTCGTCGCGCCGCATGAACAGCGTCAGCTTGCCGTGGATCACGTCCATGATCAGCCGCTCGTAGGCATCCCACTGCCGCGTCTGGTAAGCCTCGGACAGTGCCACGTCGAGCGAGATCGGCTGCAGGTTCATGCCTTCGCCCGGCACCTTGGCCATCAGGTCCAGGCGCAGGCCCTCATCCGGCTGCAGGCTGATCACCAGGCGGTTGTAGGTCGACTCGCCGCCGTTGGCGCGCAGGATCGGGTGCGGCACGCCGCGGAAATTGATCACGATCTCCGCCAGGCGATCCTGCATGCGCTTGCCGGTGCGCAGGTAGAACGGCACCCCGGCCCAGCGCCAGTTGCCCAGCTCCGCCTTGATGGCGACGAAGGTTTCGGTGCGGCTGCCCTTGGGAATGCCCGGCTCGTCCGGATAGCCCGGCACCGGCCTGTTGCCGATGGCGCCGGCGCGGTACTGGCCGCGCACCGTGCGCGCCGCCACTTCCTCGCCGGTGATCGGCTTGAGCGCGCGCAGCACTTTCAGCTTCTCGTCGCGCATGGTGTCGGCCTCGATGTTCGCCGGCGGCTCCATCGCCACGATGCACAGCAGCTGCAGCAGGTGGTTCTGCACCATGTCGCGCAGCGCTCCGGTGCTGTCGTAGAACTCGCCGCGGCCTTCCACCCCCACCGTCTCGGCGATGGTGATCTGCACATCGCGCACCCAGGAGCGGTTCCACAGCGGCTCGAACAGCACATTGCCGAAGCGCAGCGCGATCAGGTTCTGCACCGTCTCCTTGCCCAGGTAATGATCGATGCGGAAGATCTGCTGCTCGGCGAAAATCGCTCCCACATCCTCGTTGATGCGCCGCGCCGAGGCCAGGTCACGGCCCAGCGGCTTCTCCAGCACCACGCGGCTCTCCGGCGTCACCAGGGCGGCGCGGCCCAGGCCGGCGCAGATGGTGGTGAACAGGCTTGGCGCCGTGGCCAGGTAAAACACCCGCACGCGCGAGCCGGCGTCCTTCAGCTTCTCCGCCAGCGCCTGGTAATCCTGCTCCTGGTTCGCGTCCAGCCGCAGATAGTCGAGCCGCTGCGCGAAAGCGCTCCACGCGGCGTCGCTGAAATCCTTCGCCGGCACATGCAGGCGGCAATGCTCCAGCGCCAGCGCCAGGTATTCCTCCCGCGTCAGCGCCTGGCGGCCGGTGCCGACGATGCGCCAGGCCGCCTTGCCGGCGCTGTCGCGGTGGCGGTAGTACAGTGCCGGCAGCAGCTTGCGCATCGCCAGGTCGCCGTTGCCGCCGAACAGGATGAAATCGAATGCCTCGAGCGTCGCCATGTGCGCCTCATTTCCGGTCATGGAGCGGGGCGCCCCATCGTCGATCCGCCACTATATGTATTAATACTACACATTTTTCCGCCAAGATGCAGCCCGGGACCCTCCCGCTGGAGCCAGCATCGCACCAATGCCGTGACAGTTTGTCTGCGTAAATGTGATGTTTTGTTGACGGCCCGGATTCCGCAAGGGTAGCCCCGCGGATAATTTTGTAGTATTAATACAGAACAGACACGCCGACCGTCCGCACCGGCCGGTCGGCAGCCGAGGCCCCCACATGAGTCTTCACCCAGTATTGGCCGCCGTCACCCGGCGCATCCGCGAGCGCAGCGCCGCCGGCCGCGCCACCTACCTGCGCCACGTCGAGGCGGCGCGGCAGGCCGGCACCGTGCGCTCGCACATCTCCTGTACCAATCTGGCCCACGCCTTCGCCGCCTTTCCGCCGGACGACAAGCAGGCGCTGCGCGCCGCGCGCTGGCCCAACCTGGGCATCGTCTCCGCCTACAACGACATGCTCTCCGCGCACCAGCCGCTGGACCGCTTCCCCGCGCTGATCAAGGACGCCGCGCGCAAGGCCGGCGCCGTGGCCCAGTTCGCCGGCGGCGTGCCGGCCATGTGCGACGGCGTCACCCAGGGCCAGGCCGGCATGGAGCTGTCGCTGTTCTCGCGCGACGTCATCGCCATGTCCACCGCCATCGCCCTGTCGCACAACGTCTTCGACGGCGCGCTGTGCCTCGGCGTGTGCGACAAGATCGTTCCCGGCCTGCTCATCGGCGCCCTCCAGTTCGGCCATCTGCCGGTGGTGTTCGTGCCGGCCGGTCCGATGACCTCGGGCCTGCCTAATGCCGAGAAGTCGCGCATCCGCCAGCTCCATGCCGAAGGCAAGCTCAGCCGCGAGCAGTTGCTCGAAGCCGAGATGAAGTCCTATCACGGCCCCGGCACCTGCACCTTCTACGGCACCGCCAACAGCAACCAGATGCTGATGGAGGTGATGGGCCTGCACCTGCCCGGCGCCGCCTTCATCAATCCCAACACCCCGCTGCGCGACGCGCTGACCGCCGCCGCCGCCCAGCGCGCCGCGCGCATCACCGTGCAGGGCGGCGAATACACGCCCATCGCCGAGGTGATCGACGAGCGCGCCATCGTCAACGGCATCGTCGGCCTGCTCGCCACCGGCGGCAGCACCAACCACACCATCCACCTCGTCGCCATCGCCCGCGCCGCCGGCATCGTCATCGACTGGAGCGACTTCGACCAGCTCTCCGGCGTGGTGCCCCTGCTGGCGCGCATCTATCCCAACGGCAGCGCCGACGTGAACCAGTTCCACGAAGCTGGCGGCATGGGCTTGCTGATCCGCGAGCTGCTCGGCGAAGAGTTGCTCCACGCCGACGTCAAGACCGTCGACGGCCCCGGCCTGTGGCGCTATACCCGCGAGCCCTTCCTCTACGGCGGCGAGCTGCGCTGGCGCCCCGCGCCCGCCTGCAGCCTGGCGCCGCAGATCCTCGGCGACGCCGATCATCCCTTCAGCGCCGACGGCGGCCTCAAGCTGCTCACCGGCAACCTCGGCCGCTCCGTCATCAAGGTCTCCGCGGTCAAGCCGCAGCACCGCGTGGTGGAAGCGCCCGCCATCGTCTTCGACGACCAGGAAGCCGTGCTCGCCGCCTTCAAGCGCGGCGAGCTGCGCCGCGACTTCGTCGCCGTGGTCCGCTACCAGGGGCCGCGCGCCAACGGCATGCCCGAGCTGCACAAGCTCACTCCCGCGCTGGGCGTACTGCAGGACGAAGGCTTCCACGTCGCCCTGGTTACCGACGGCCGCATGTCCGGTGCCTCCGGCAAGGTGCCGGCGGCGATCCACGTCACCCCCGAATGCCTCAACGGCGGTCCGCTGGCCAAGGTCCGCACCGGCGATCTCATCCGCCTCGATGTCGGCGCCGGCCTGCTCGAAGCGCGCGTCGACGCCGCCGAGTGGGCGCGCCGCGAAATGCAGCCCCCCTCTATGGAGCACAACCAGTACGGCCTCGGCCGCGAACTGTTTGCCTCGGCGCGCGCTATGGCTTCCGGGGCGGAGCAGGGCGGGATTACATTCAATGCCGCGATGGGCGCGCCTGCATGATGTGCTTTTTCTTTAAGGCTGAAATTTTGTAAAAGGATCCGTTCGCCCCGAGCGAATCGCGCAGCGATTTGTATCAAGGGGCCAGCCGCTCAACTCGCGGCGCTGGTGTCTCGATACACCGCGCTACGCGCGGCACTCGACACGAACGGGCATCATTGAATGCACCGAGCCCTCGATCTGCGATGGCTCAACCCGCACGAGGACCGCAACATGAACGTACACGACCTCCTCCGCACCGGCCCCGTCATGCCCGTCATCGTCATCGACGACGCCACCCTGGCCGTGCCCCTGGCCCGTGCCCTGGTGGATGGCGGCGTGCGCGTGCTCGAAGTCACCCTGCGTACCGGTGCCGCGCTGGAAGCCATCCGCGCCATCGCCCGCGAAGTGCCAGAAGCCCTGGTCGGCGCCGGCACCATCCTCAGCGCGCGCGACCTGCAGCAGGCGCGCGAAGCCGGCGCCCGCTTCGGCGTCAGCCCCGGCGCCACGCCCGAGCTGCTGGCCCTGGGCAAAGCCGGCGACTGGCCCTATCTCCCCGGCATCATGACCCCCTCGGATCTGATGGCCGCGCTCGCCGCGGGATACTCCGCGCTCAAGTTCTTCCCGGCGGCGCAGGCCGGCGGCATCCCCATGCTCAAGGCCCTCGGCGGTCCCTTCCCGCAAGTCAGCTTCTGCCCTACCGGCGGCATCACTCTCGCCACCGCCCCCGATTACCTAGCCCTGCCCAATGTCGTCTGCGTCGGCGGCTCTTGGCTTACGCCCGCGGCACTGCTGCACGCGCGCAACTGGGCCGGAATTACCAAACTGGCCGCACAAGCCGCTGCCCTGCCGCGACCCGACTAAATGCGGTTGTAGGGCGGCCACAGGCCGCCCGCGACACGGTGCCCCAAAGGGTGGGTGCGGCAGCGGGCGGCAGGGTCCCGACTCACATTATCAAGCGCGGGCGTCGGCGGCCCCTCCCGCACCCATTGCTTCGCAAGCACCGTGTCGGGACCGCCCTACTGGGGGCTTTTCCACTCATCACGATCGGCCCGCTTATTCCCCGCCGATCCATCCTTCTAATCTCTCTACTCCCTCCGGATGAATCGCGCCCATCCGGCTTCCGATACCGTAAATTCCGCAGTATCAAAGCGGCGCCGCCGGGAATGACCCGCGCGCCGCGGGCATACAAAAAGTACACCGGGGCAGGGGCAATGAAACGAATCGATAGTCGCGGCCGTGGCGTGCGCCTGCTGTCCGCACTGGCCTGCGCCGGCCTGCTGCTGCAAGCTGGATGCGGCAGCTCCAGCACGCCCAGCGGTACCCTCTCCGGCAGCGTCGCCAGCAGCGGCACCTCCAGCCGCCCCAACGTCGTGGTGATCCTGGCCGACGATCTGGGCTACTCCGACCTTGGCGCCTTCGGCAGCGAGATCAGCACGCCCAACATCGACCAGCTGGCGCAGCAGGGCAAGATCCTCACCAACTTCCACGCTACGCCCTTGTGCGCCACCTCGCGCGCCGAGTTGCTCACCGGCGCGGACCATCACCTGGTCGGCATGGGCACCCTGCCGGAGAGCAATTACTTCTACCCGGACGACGCCAGCTACC
>JAMFRN010000138.1 GCA_026224805.1 Nevskia soli | reverse complement strand
TGCATCGCGCCCAAATTGGCTACACCGATGCGCTCAGATACCTTTACAACGGTGATGCACTGCGCGGACTGCGATCACAACTAAGCTCGGAGTTGCCAGCTTTGAGAGCCGGCTTTGGAGACAATTTCCTGCTCCACTCACAACTGCGCCCGATTGCCGACGCACTAGCCGCATTGTGCCTTGCCGGAACTGCATGGCGAGCCGCCAAACTCAGGCCCGACGCGATTTACCTCGCATCGAATCTAATGATTCTGCTGATATGGCCCTACCCGGAAGATGCACAGCGCTTCCTGTGGGTGCTGGTGCCTCTGCTGATTGCGCAACCTGTTTTGGCCGCTTCTGCCTGGAGTCCAGAAACGCCGGCAACACAAGTGTCGCAGTTACCCACCGTCACCATGGCAACGGCGATCCTCCTCACCATATTTCCAGCATTCGCACTCGCTGCGGACCGCTATCGATCCGCAGCCTATACCGACCTGCCTGAAGCCAAGAATTTTATGCTTTGGTACGGCCAGGACGCGGTACATGCCTGGGATGTCACTGGCATCCAGACCGCCATCATCAATTCAATGCAGCGCATCTCGGAAGAGGTGCCGGCAAGCGATTGTGTAATCTCCACGCGCCCCGACCTGATTAACTATTTCGTGCGGCGGCGCAGCTACGCGCCGCCGCTCAATTCCGTCTCGGATCCATACTTCGCCCAGCAGCTTCGCGGTTCCGGCTGCCACTTCGTATTCGGCATGGCTTCAATTGATGAGCGCTACCCCGTACCACTATTCCCCATGGAGCGCATCCGGGGGAAGCTTCACATAGTGTTTTACAGCTCGATCCCCATTGGTTCCGCTGGAAAATTCAAGCTGGCAAGCATGCTGGCCAAGTTGAATTAGGCTTACGGCTTGCCATTAGTGCTTTACAACATAGTTCCCAGTAGCTCAGGAGGATCAAAGTTGGGCAGCATGTTGGTGGGACTTGGCCGGTAGCTGCATACTCATATGCATCCATCCACAATCGCGGTACTTCATAGGTTTGATCAATTATTATGTTAACCCACCGAGGGCTGAAGCTTTTCAGGCTCAGGGATCGAAAACCCTTTCCCGCAGACCGATCCGTCGTTGCAAGTTTTGGAATTTCCTCAACAGATTCGCGCTATACCCCAACGATGCTAGTGATAGGAATACTAGGGGGGGGAATCGGTATAGCGTCTCACAACATAATTCCGGGTAACTCTAGTAATTGGTCTAAATTGATTAGCATGTTGGTGAAAGTCAACTAGTATGCGCGGCGTATCCCGAGATGTAGCAGCTGTGGTAGTGACTTATCGACCATCGGCGAATATCGTCAGAAGCCTACGTGCCCTGACCAGTCAAGTTCAATCCCTTTATGTAATTGACAATACCCCCAAATTTGGTTCCCGCAGCGTATTTCAGAAAATCCGGAATATTCAGGGGATTCGATTGATGCGGCTTGGGGTCAATATCGGAATCGGCGCGGCACTTAATCTCGGCATGGAGCTGGCTCGTTGCGATGGCTTTAGATGGGTTGTTACCCTCGATCAGGACAGTACCCTGCCGCATGGAGCCACGAAACGCTTGCGGCATGTTGCGACCTCTGATCGCGTCGGTCTGATTGCCTCCCAGATTCGTGACGCATTCAGTAACAGGATGATTCATCGAAAAACCGGCTCGTTGATACGCCAAAAACGAGAGGTCGTGATTACTTCAGGGAATCTGGTTCGTATAGAGGCATGGGGGGCAGTGGGCGGATTTGACTGGCGATTCTTCCTCGATTCGGTGGATTTCGACTTTTGCTTGCGGCTGGCAAAAGCGGGCTGGCAGGTACAACGCAGTGAGGACGTGACATTGATGCATCGCCTAGGCCGACCACGGAAAATTGATCGCCTAGGTTTCCTGCTTACAGTACGCAACTACCCTCCATTTCGACGATATTTTCAAGCCCGGAACGGCGTCACCGTGGTCCGACGACATATAGCCTTCGCTCCGCTATGGAGTCTGGAACACTCGATACGACTGCTTTGGGTCTGGCTTAAAATAGTGCTGATAGAGCGTGAGTCTAGGCGCTCATGGTGCAATGGGCTAAAAGAGGGCCTGCAAGGTCGAGACTATGAAATTCGCCCTTTGCCTGTTAAGGGGCTGCGAAAGCGGTCGACACTCAGGACGCAAGACAAGGCAATTCGAAATACAGCAATTCGCTACAAACAATGTATGGCCGAATCTTCGGACTACGTTCCCTAGCGCAGGCCATCTAAAACACCTTTTGCCATGTAGCGCAGTTGTAACCAGCGCTTTTCGTCCATCAACAGATGGACCAACGCCGTCAAGCCCAGCTTAATTGCTGCCCAGAACTTCCAGACCGAAGGCACATAACTACGCCGCATCAGCCGTATTGCGTTGCGGAACAGGAAGTAATGACGCGACGGTGCGCGATACGGCCAAATGCGCCATCCCAAGAACCAGAAGCGCCAAGTTGCCGCCCCCATTCGATGCCGAAAGGCCACTGAGGGAATTCCATACAACTTGTAGCCAGCAGCGAGTACCCGGAACGACCACTCCGTATCCAGGTGATCCATAAAGAAATCTTCCTCGAATCCACCAAGCTGCGTGAAAAGATTGACATCCATCAGTGAGCCACTGCAATTGAGATTTGCGCATTCCACCGGAAACGAATCTGCCTCGGGATAGCAACGCTCCCAACGCCACCCGGCGATCCTGTGAAACCCGTGGCCGAGGCCGCTTTTTGCATCCAGCAACCGAGGGCCGACACAACCCAGATTGCGATCAGTTGCTCGCAGACTTTCAAAGCACCGCAGCAAACTGAGAACGCCCTCCTCATCAGGTTCAGTATCTTGGTCCAGGAATAACAGGTAGCGGCAATCTGGGCTAATACTTATAGCGTGACGCACACCTTGGTTAATGGCGGCGGGCAGTCCAAAGTTGGTATCGTTTTCCACCAAGAAGCAGCGTGTACGCGCGCCGCAAAGTAGGCGCAGAGCCTCGCGCTCCGAGTATGTCGATGCATTATCGACGACCACTATGAGGGCCGAAGTTGGGAGCGATTCAAGTTGCGCATCAAGAACATCTATATCAGGGTGGTAGGTCACTGTGATAATCGCGAGGGTCGCGATATCCGTCTTGGGAGAGGCCGGCCGGTTAACTTCTCTGTCACTTGGAACTGACACTTTTCCAGGGATCAATATCGAAACCTTCGACTGCCCTTGAATCAGGCAGTGCATGGGATTCTGTCTGACAAAAATGGGCTGGACTTGCAATAATCGGCATCAGGTAGCAAGAAGCATCGATTATCAGGCTTCCGCCCATCGTCTAGCTTCGTAGCAATAACGACTATATGGTAGGGCCGGATCGGCTCTACTACATGAATTTGGAGTCCCGTCGAATCAATTGCCTGCACCGTAAGCCGCGTGTCGAAGACATGGTGATGGAGACAGCGATTTTCAGGATTTTTTTCGCTACGGGCTTTGAAAGCTTCAATGCCTTCAACGCCAGAATCCAAATCAAGATCATGAAGTTCTAGAATTTCAGGAAGATGCGTCAGATCGTCCTCCGTCGTTTTTCGCTCTAAATCCTCGATCAAGTGAGCAAGCGAGGTTGTCGGGCGACGATGATCGAACGTCCCGTCTTTATGGGGCACCACAAGTAGGAGCGCCCCGCGCGGCCTGAGCACACGCATCCACTCCGATAAGGCGAGAAGAGGATTAGCTGTATGTTCGAGCATATGCGATGAAAGAACAAAATCATACGAATCTGACCTCTGGGCAATCAGATTTCCCGCTTCCGCAATGTATTGACTACCTGGGAGACGATTTTTATCGAAAAAAAAAGTTCTTCCTTGGGTAATGATTCCCTCCCAGGTCGTTTCATCGTGGAAATTTAAGTTATCGATACACGCCGCGACTCGATAAACCGGAAACAGGCCTCGCCTTCCAAAGACTAGGCTCGGACCACCGACTTCCAATCCTATCTTACCTTCGAAACATGCCAAGTATTTCCGATAACAATGCAATCTGCGGGGCACGATCTTGCGCATAGCGCCACGTAGCAAGCCGCTCAGCCCCTCAGACCTGAATTTGCGCTTTATTGATTCGATCATTCCAATGGTCATTGCCGAGGAAACTATTGATCTGATAGTAGATTGCCTGATACGCCCGATGCAATCAGCCAAAATATCGAGCTAAAATCTAGATTATTCATTACGATAGCGACATCCACCGCTTTATTCCAGACTTCCGGCTGCGGGACGGCGTGTTTCACGGTCCCTCGAAGCACTCTCAATCACTATAAATTCGGGGCGAGGCTATACCTAGCATGATTCTGAAGGGTGGCAAAAGAGCTCCGTCAATATTTCTGCCGCTGTGACCTACGACATTATCCAGACAACAATCAGGAACCTCCGCTCGTGAGCAAGGTTGCATTTAGAACCGGCATTACGGGCAAGGATAGAACTTACCTTGCTGAATACTTGCTCGGGAAAGGCTTTATTGTCCACGGGATCAAACGCCGCGCCTCACTCTTCAACACAACGCGCATCGAACATTTGTATCTGGATCCGTATGAGGAGCGCGCGCGGCTTCTCCTTCGCCATAGTGACAATTCTGATTCCTCAAGTCTGATTCACCTAGTAAAACAAACGCGCGCGAATGCAATCTATATCAGATCATCATCTATAGCGAGTAGGCCATAATGGCTCTGAGCCGAAACCTACTCGCTGGGTTGATTAACTCTATTTGGACAGCAGTTATCGGCTTGGCTGTCGTTCCGTTCTACCTTAAATATCTTGGGATCGAAGCCTACGGGCTAGTTGGCTTTTTTTCCATGATGCAGGCCTTATTTCAGATTCTTGATCTTGGGTTGGCGCCAACAATGAATCGCGAGGTCGCGCGTCATTCCGCAGTCGGGAAATTATCAGATTCGGGGCAGTTGCTACATACCCTTGCTGTCATTTACTGGGGTATCGGGGCGATAATCGCTTTGTCTGTTTTCGTAGCTGCTCCTTTCATCGCGCGGGATTGGCTGCATCCCAAGAATCTATCACCCAAAGTGGTTGCACAAGCTGTGGCGTTGATGGGTTTGATTGTCGCTTGCCGCTGGCCGATCGCCTTGTACTTGGGCACGATTATGGGTGCCCAGCGATTGATCGTCTCCAGCCGAATCAACATGGCAATAGTCGCCATCGGAAACGTTGGGGCGGCATGCGTGCTCGCGTTCGCCTCGTCGACGATAATGGCTTACTTCTTCTGGCAGGCGGCAGTTGCTCTTGTACATTTGCTGATCATCCGTCGGGCTGCGTGGAGGATTATCGGAAAGTCGACAAACACCAATTTCAATCTAGATGCACTCAGGCGTGTTTGGGGCTTTTCGGCCGGAATGATCGGAGTAACACTCTCCGCGCTCGTATTCACGCAATTGGACAAGGTTTTGCTGAGCCGCATCCTTGGACTGGAAGCATTTGGCGAATACACCCTTGCGAACGTCATGGTGAATAGCCTCACCCTGCTGACCTTACCTCTTTTCAACGCCGTATATCCTCGTTTCTCAGTTTTGGCTGCCAGTGGGAATACTGAAGGCTTGATTGCGCTTTATCGCCTAGGAACACGTTTGCTTGCGACGGTGCTATTCCCCATCGCTATGCTTCTGACTGTTTTTGGCGAAGAAATGGTTGGTTTATGGACCGGCAACTGGGGCACAGCAGTGCAAGTAGCGCCCTTGATTGCGCTTTTAGCCATGGGCTCCGCACTACACGGAGTGATGCATTTTCCCTATGCGCTGCAATTGGCCTTTGGAGTTACTCGATTGCCTATAATTATCAATGGAATAATGATGGTTGTAATGATTCCATTGACGTCATTTTTAGCGACAGCTTATGGAGCCGTAGGAGGGGCCATGGCGTGGCTTATTTTACATGTGATGTATCTATTGCTTGGGACTTGGCTGACACATCGCCATTTACTTGTCGGAATAGGAATCAAGTGGATGCTCCATGACGTCGGTATTTCGCTAGCTTTGACTTTTTTGATCGGCATCGCGGCCAAATATGCTATCAAGGATTCCAACCATTCCGTCTATGTCAAATTGGCATGTGGTGGAGCCCTGGCTCTGCTGACAATGTTGATCTCGCTTGCCCTATCGCCATCATTGCGCTCAACCATATTGAACAGTCTCGGAATGAAGAAGCGCCTCGTAACTGCTTGAGCAACTATGTGGCCTGCGCATAAAATTTGCCGGTGAACCGATGATTGAAAAATTTTTGGAACTTATAGGGATTTCGAATTATTTACTAGGCATTCGAGACCGACAACGAATATGCACGGCTCTCGCCAAAGGTGCTGAAATGATGCAAGCGAGGAAAATCGATCTGGCACTCCCAGGAACTTGGGAATTTTCCGGCTTTAGTCAGAATGGCGAAGACGGCATACTTGATGTGCTTCGTCAGCAGCTCTTGAAAACCAATCGATATTTCATCGAAATTGGCACATCGGATGGGATCCAAAACAATAGCGCATGGCTCGTCGTAGCGGAGCAGTACAGCGGCATAATGATTGAGGGCAATCCGAAACTCGCGCAGCGAGCCAGGCAGAGAGTAATTAATCACAGTATTGGCGCAGAATGCTACAACATGTTCGTAACACGGGAGAACATAGCGGAACTGAAGTCCTTAGCATTCCATCATGACCCCGATGTTCTCTCGCTGGATATCGACGGCAATGACTACTACATTGCGCAGGCGTTACTGGATAGCGGGTTTCGGCCAAAAGTATTTGTAGTCGAATACAACTCGGTTTTTGGGCCGGACCGGTGTATGACTATAGAATACAAGAGCAACTTCGCTTTCAAACAGGCTCATCCAACGCAACTCTATTACGGGGTTTCTATTGCCGGATGGCGAAAGCTTTTTGAACGCCATGGCTATCACTTTGTGACCGTGGATCGAAACGGCGTTAATGGATTTTTCGTAGACCCTGCAACCTTCGATATATCATTTCTGAACAAGGTGAAGGCATTGCCGTTTGCCGAGAATCGATACCAGTACACAAAATTTCGCAAGTCTAGTGAAGCGCAGTTCTCGCTCATTGCTGATCAGAAATTCGTTGCGCTCTGAAGTGAAAGCAGAATGAAGTTGCTAGTCGTGATGGCGGGCTACCCTTTTCCTCCGCGAATTGGTAGTTCGATTATTGCCTGCAATCAGATGAAGCATCTGTCGAAAAAGCATAGCGTTTATTTCATTTGCTCCGACCACCAAGGGAAGCAAGCGGGAGGCTCGGAATTTACAGACAAAATTGAGATAGTCACTCGAAAGAAGATATCAAAATTTGGTAGATGGTTTCGCGTTCTGCTCGGATCAGCTCCCTCTGTCGCCAAATTTAGCTCCAGCGAAATGCAGGCGCGGGTGCGTGAACTCATTGCATACCATGATTTTGATGCGATTTTGCTATATGACTTGTCCAGCATTCAATATTGCCCGGAGTCCGCTTATAAGAAGGCAATTGTGAATGTCGAAGATCCGCAGTCGATAAGACTTAGCCGGCTTAGCAAGTTATCGATTGGGTCGCCGTTGCAGAGAATCACGTGGTCGGCTCATGCAATGTTGACGAAGCGATACGAAAATGCTGTTTTACCAAAATTCGCAAAGGTCTTGACGTTGTCGAAAGCCGACATGGGAGATATGCAGCGGCAAGGCGGCTACCAAAATTTGGGGCATGTATCGTATGGAGTCGACTTTAGGCCCGATGCGGATATCGTAAGCTGTGAAGATCGCACCAAGGGAATGATTATTTTTTCAGGGAATATGTTTCACCCTACCAATGTGGACGGCATCCTTTTTTTTCTGACACGTATTTTTCCCGCCGTCTTGAAAGAGTATTCATCTGCGACACTATGGATCGTGGGCGCAGAACCAGATCCTCGAATCCGGGACGCGGCTATGAAATTTGGGGACCAGATCGTCATTACCGGGAAAGTTAAAGATGTATCCCAATATCTTCGACGAGCCAAGGTCAGCATTTGCCCGATCCAACTAAAGATAGGCGTGCAGACAAAGATTCTGGAAGCGCTGTCATGGGCGACTCCGGTGGTGACCACAAGCGCCGGCAACAGCGGGGTGGGAGCACGTTCTGGCAATGACTTATGGATCGAAGATGAACCGATGGAATTCGCCCAGCGCGTGGTGGCGCTTCTCCATGACGATAATTGGACTCAACTCTCTGAGAAGGGAAGAAAGTTTGTAGTGAAGCATTTTTCCTGGGAACGCAGCGTATTGGAACTTGAACGCCACATCGAATTCATACGAGCACTTAACTGACGAAAGTCACTTTCACTACAGGACTATAGCGCCATCAGCATAGTTCACGGCATGCGGGGAGCAACCGAGATGTTCCGTATCTCTTGGGGCATGTAACGAGAAAGGTGACTTACATCTCAACCAGCATCTAGATGAGCTAGCCGAGCAAAGTCGGAATCTTAGCAATCTCGATGCGCGAACGGGTTTGGAGGATGACGGCGCGGCCGATCTCACGCGCTCGATTTGACGTATTTCGCCCTACGCCGCCTTGGCGGTTGGTGTATCTTATTCTTTATGGACACTGAAGATAATACTGACTGCCGATTTGATCTATGAGCACCAAGAAGGACTCCAATCAGGGCGGCGTCACCGAGATCGACCGCTGCCGCATCGCCGGCACCAGCCATCTCGTTTCAGTACTGAATCTTGGCGAGCAACACCTCACCGGGGTTTTCCCCCGTTCCCCGGATCAGGGTGTTACCAAGGGCCCTCTTGAACTGGTCTGGTGCCCGGACAGCGGGTTGCTACAACTAAAGCATTCCTACAGCTTGGCAGAAATGTATGGCGACAACTACGGCTACCGATCCGGCCTGAACGCCTCGATGGTGGCACACCTACAGGGAAAGGTGCGCGGGCTTGAGAGAAATTATCCGCTGTCCCATGGCGAGTGGGTACTGGATATTGGGAGCAACGACGGCACTTTGCTGAAATCCTATGAATCCAGCGGCATCTGCCGCGTCGGGATTGATCCAACCGCCAGCAAGTTTCGCGAGTTTTACCCCCCGCAGATTCAAGTGGTAACGGACTTTTTTTCGGCCAGCCGGTTCTTCGATGCATCCAGCAATCAGAGGGCGAAAATCATCACTTCTATCGCAATGTTCTACGATCTGGAGGATCCCGATGCCTTCGTCGGCGACATTGCCGAAGTGCTTGCGCCAGACGGTGTATGGCATTTCGAACAGAGCTACATGCCGTCCATGCTGCGGACCAACTCCTATGATACCGTCTGCCACGAGCACCTGGAATACTATTCCCTCCGAGTGATCTACAACCTGCTTGCCAAGCATCGATTGCGCATCATAAATGTGCAGATGAACAGTGTTAACGGCGGTAGCATCGCAGTAACTGCCTGCCACGACGATGCCAACATTGCCAGCGCTCGCCCGGTCATCGACTGGATGTTGCAACAGGAACAGAACTGGGGCTTGGATACCCCTAAGCCCTATCGGCAGTTTGAGGAGAGGGTATTCAAGCATCGTGCGGACCTGCAAAGGCTAATCCGTTTATTGGTGGATGACGGCAAACGCGTACTCGGCTATGGCGCATCCACCAAGGGCAACGTGCTACTACAATTCTGTCAGTTTGGGCGCAATGAAATTCCCGCCATTGCCGAGGTCAACTCCGAAAAGTTTGGGGCCTACACACCAGGCACTCTAATTCCGATTATTTCCGAAGCAGAAGCGAGGGCTGCACGTCCCGATTATTTTCTCGTACTTCCTTGGCATTTCAAAGATACAATCGTGCGGCGCGAGAAAGATTATCTGGCCTCAGGTGGAAAGCTCATCTTCCCCTTGCCGGAAATCGAGATCATAGGCGACTGATGCGTCGCGCAGCCATTATCGGAAACCGTGGCGGACGGAAATATTCTATAGGGACAATGCAGAGCTTTTCGCTCACTTATATTCTGTAGATGTCAACCGAAGATATGTGAAGCACGGTGGAACGAAACCATCGACGTTACAGATCCCGCCGCAGGTCGCCGCCTAATGGCCGGCTTCCTTTCCGATCAACTCTATTATCTCGCCGATCATCACCATGACCCGCAGCAACAAATTGCCGAGGAAGCTGCGATTATTGAATAGTTGGTTAGCGAAGGACGTATATCAATGTAGGCATGATGTCTTTCAACAAGTTCAAAAAAGAACTTGGTAGCGCCTGTAACACCGTTGTTACTGGAGACTTTTTTCGTTCAAGCAAGAACATCAAGCGCATTGCGGGTGTGCACGCATTGCGGAATTCAAATGCAGCCTGGGAAAGCAAGGATTCCAATTCTGTGACTGTCAAAGGTTCACAATCATAAAATTTCCCTTTGCCCATTAACCTCAAATATGGCGTCCGCAGCGAGTGAGGCAGCCAACTCAGAAATGCCAGCCCATAGTGAGGCTCCACGAACTGCCAGCGATTCGGTACCGCCAGATAGCCTTGGCCGCCGCGTTTCATGACGCGCCGGACCTCGCTCAGATGATGGGCCTGACTGGCACGGTCGCCAACATGTTCGATTACGTGATTGGTGATGACGACGTCAAAGCTGGCATCCGGAAACGGCAATCCGGTTCCGGATACACAGGTAAAGCAGTAGCCGTCCGTCAATTGGCGGAGATCGACGACATCAACCGCATCCACTTCGCATTCAAGCTCCGGATGAGTGGCAAAGTAATGTGAAATGCCGCCCACACCGCAACCGATCTCCAGCATTCGGATAGGTCCGGCGCCGCGTTTCAGACCCAGCAGCTTTTCGATCTTCAGTGCCTTCAATCTGCGCGACGCCGTGTCGAGCACAGCATGCGGCTGGCGCTGGATTTGGCCGGAATTGATAGTCACACGGCAGACGCAGCATCTGAATTTGCGACGATCCCGCCGCAGACTTTGCGGACCTGTTCTCCGAATCGGCTCCATTCAAAATTCGCGGCAAAGTCACGCCTTCGCTGCCTGGCTTCCTCCGATGCGGAGCTGCGGCACAGTTCGATCAATTTTTCCGTCATCTGGAAATAGTCACCGGACGGCGCCAGGCTGCCGGATTCCGGATCGGCTACTGCGTCCACCACTCCCCCCACAGCAAAAGCGACGGTCGGCACCCCGTGCGCAGCCGCTTCGACCGCTACCATGCCGAAACCTTCACTATCACCCGGCATATTGAGTACAGGGAATACCAGCGCGCGGGCGGAAAAAAAAGCTGCGCCCACCATCGCATCGTCCTGCTCCCCCATGAGTTGCACATGTTCGCCTAAGCCCAGCCGCTGGATGGTCAGCTGGATGCGTTGCCACTGACTCTGTGTATCCGCCTTGATCGAATGAACGGCTTCACCGCCGATCACAGCGAGGAAGATCCGCGGTACTGCTACGACCAGCGCTGGCATGACCCTTTCAAGAAACTCGACAAGGCCCTTTCTCGATGTGAGGCGGCCCAGCGACAAAAGTACAGGCCGATCCCCCAACCCAAAATGCTGCCGAAACTCGATCGCTGTAGCGGGCTCCCAGGCAGGCAAGCTCACACCAGGATGCACAATGTTGATGCGTGCAGCGGGGACGCCGACGCGCTCGGCCAAGGCCGCTGTGTGGCGGCTGTTGACCAGAATCAGATCAAGCGCACGAAACTGTCGAACCCACAACTTCTGGTAAATCCAGTGTTCCGCAGCAATATCCAGGCCGTGTAGGTAGGCGCCTGATCTAGCATTCACCGACGCTGCGGCTATGCGCGCCAAAGGGGCAGTCAAGCCGCTGCCCGCAAGCACTAGATGCGGGCGGAATCGACGTGCGAGTGCAATTGAGCGCGCTGTACCCGCGAGGATAAACTGTGAAAGCGGACGCAAAGGCACCCCCGCTGCTCGCATCGTGGGCGATACCGCAGATAAGCATTCCCATGGGCAACATACGCCCAACTCGAATCCTTGCGCCAGTTCTTGCAGCAGATGGTAGTTCAGCCGTTCCATGCCGCCACGTAATGGCGGCAGATTGCGGGTGATGACCAGAATGCGCGACTTCCCCAAGAGTCTACCCTCGCCGTTCAGTCATGCCGACGGTAAGTGAGCGCCGTGATCTGCTCGGAGATCAGGCCGATCAGAAAGATGATCACTGCGGCGCTGAACATCAGCGCGCTCATATTGGTTAAGCGATGTACAGTGAAATAGGTGTAAAGGTAATAACCGAAGCCAATCAGGAAGAACCCCGCGCCGGTGGGCACAAACAGCTTGAGGGGCGAATAGAGCGTGGCGATTTTGAAAATGATCAGCAGGAACCGAACCCCGTCCCGCAGCGGCCGGATATGGCTCTTGCCGATACGCTGGGCCACCGGGATCGGAAAATAGCTCACAGGATAGGCGCTGCGGAAGAACGCCATGGTGATAGTGGTGGGGTAGGAAAAGCCGTTCGGCAGCAGATGCAGGAACTCCCGGAACTTGTCGGCGCGGACGGCACGGAATCCGGACGTCAGGTCCATCACCTTGAATCCCGTCATCCAGCTCGCGATGCGGTTATAAAGCGTGTTGGCCACGCCCCTGCTGACGCCAGCCTGATCCGACCAGGAGCGGCTGCCCACCACCATGTCATACCCCTCCGACAGGCGATCCAGCAGCGGCTGGATACTGTCCGGGGAATGCTGGCCGTCGGCATCCATGAATACCAGGATCTCGCCCCGGGCGGCACGCGCGCCCCGCTTGATCGCGGCGCCGTTCCCCATCGAATAAGGCGAGGACAGGCACTGAACGCCATGCTCGCCGCAGATCCCCTTGGTGCCGTCGCTCGAGCCATCGTCGACCACGATGATTTCCGCAGACGGCTGGGCCGCGCGCAGCCGCGGCAGCAAGCCGCGCAGCGCCTCCGCTTCATTCTTGGCGGGCAGTATGATGCTAATCAAGCATTGCCTCTGTAAGTTTGTTTGACGTGTGAGTCGGGCGCCGCACCCCGCCGGACCGGCCGGGGGGCAGCGGCATTGTACGGGCCGCGGTTATGGAACCCCAGTGGGGGCGTTCGTTACGGGGCGATTGCGTGAAGATTGACGCTGCCGGCGGGGAAGTATAGGTTCCCTGCTGAGCAAGATCGAACCATCCAGACCCCCAGCACGCCGTGGCCCTGAGTCCCAACGCAACCGTTTCCGGCCCGCCCCTCAGCGGCTTGGCCCGGCGCTTCGTCGCCAACCAGTTGCTGACCGAGGAGCAGGCCCGGGAGTCCCAGGCCAAGGCCCTGCGCAACGCCAAGCCCATCGTCTCGCAACTGGTCGAGGACAAGCTGATCCCGGCGCCGCGCCTGGCGGAGTTCGCCAGCAATGAATTCGGCACCCCCCTGCTCGATCTGGGCAGCATCGAGCCGGATATCGGCACGATCCGGGATCTTGGTGAAAAGCTGATCCGGACACAGCACGCCCTGCCCCTGTACAAGCGCGGCCGCAAGCTCTATCTCGCCCTGTCCGATCCGACCAACCTGCAGGCCCTGGACGAGTTCAAGTTTGCCAGCGGCTTCGCCACCGAGGCGGTTCTGGTCGAAGAGGACAAGCTGGCCAAGGCGATCGAAGCCGCGGTCAATATCATCCAGTCCGGCAGCATCGGCGCCGGCGACTCCGATCTGGAGAATCTGAGCATCGAAGGGGGGGACGAAGCAGCCCCGGAGGAAAAAAACGCCGGCAGCGACGAAGATGATGCCCCCATCATCCGCTACGTCAACAAGGTGCTGATCGATGCCATCAACCGCGGCTGCTCGGATATCCATTTCGAGCCCTACGAAAAGAAATACCGCATCCGCTACCGCCTGGACGGCGAGCTGAAGGAAATCGCCTCGCCCCCCGTACAGCTGGCCGGCCGCTTTGCCGCCCGCCTGAAAGTGATGTCGCGCCTCGACCTGGCCGAGCGCCGCGTGCCGCAGGACGGCCGCATCAAGCTGAAGCTGTCGGCCACCAAGTCGATCGACTTCCGCGTCAGCACCTGCCCCACCCTGTGGGGCGAAAAAGTGGTGATGCGTATCCTCGACTCGTCCAGCGCCATGCTCGGCATCGACGCCCTGGGTTACGAGCCGATCCAGAAAGACCATTACATGAAGGCCCTGGGCAAGCCGCAGGGCATGATCCTGGTCACCGGCCCCACCGGCTCGGGCAAGACCGTGTCCCTGTACACCGGCATCAACATCCTCAACACCGAGGACTGCAACATCTCCACCGCCGAAGACCCGGCGGAAATCAACCTGCCCGGCATCAACCAGGTCAACGTCAACCCCAAGGTCGGCCTCACCTTTGCCGCCGCCCTCAAGGCCTTCCTGCGACAGGACCCGGACGTCATCATGGTCGGCGAAATCCGCGACCTGGAAACGGCCGAGATCGCCATCAAGGCCGCCCAGACCGGCCATCTGGTGCTGTCCACCCTGCACACCAACGACGCCCCGCAAACCCTGACCCGCCTGCTCAACATGGGCGTGCCGGCCTATAACGTCGCCTCCTGCGTCACCCTGATCATCGCCCAGCGCCTGGCGCGCAAGCTGTGCAAGGTATGCAAGCAGCCCGACCCGTCGGTGCCGCGCGACGAATTGCTGCGCGAAGGCTTCAGCGCCGAGGACATCGACAGCCCCGGCTTTGGCCTGTTCAAGGCCGTTGGCTGCGACCAGTGCAACAACGGCTACAAGGGCCGCACCGGCATTTACCAGGTGATGCCGGTGACCGACGCCATCTCCCGCATCATCATGGAAAACGGCAATGCCATCGAAATCGCCGACCAGGCACGGCGCGAAGGGGTTTCCGACCTGCGGCGCTCGGCCCTGAAAAAGGTGCGCGACGGGCAGATCGACCTGACAGAGGCCAACCGCGTCACCACGGATTAGACTATTCTCGAAGAAACACACGCCGGGCACCGGAAGTCCGCGTAATCTTTGGGGAAAGGGGAGTTGGACATGGCAGCAGTAACGGTAATCAAGGAATACGCGTTCACCTGGGAAGGGGTGGACCGCAAGGGTGCCCGCATCAAGGGCATTACCGAAGGCCCCAGCGAAAGCTATATTAAGACCCAGCTGCGCAAGCAGGGCATCAACCCGATCCGGGTGCGCCGGCAGTCCACCCTGTTCGGCAAGCGCAAGAAGAAGATCACCGGGCAGGACATCGCCATCTTCAGCCGCCAGCTCGCCACCATGATGAGCGCCGGCGTGCCGCTGGTGCAGTCCATGGAAATCGTCGGCCGCGGCCATGCCAATCCCGCCATGGGCGAGATGATCCTCTCCATCAAGTCCAACATCGAAGGCGGCTCCTCGCTGGCCGAAAGCCTAGCCAAGTTCCCGCGCTACTTCGACGACCTGTTCGTCAACCTGGTGGACGCCGGCGAGAAATCCGGTGCCCTGGAAACCCTGCTGGAAAAAATCGCCACTTACAAGGAAAAAACCGAATCCTTGAAGAAAAAGGTGAAAAAGGCGCTGACCTACCCGGCCGCCGTGCTGGTGGTCGCCTTTATCGTCACCGGTATCCTGCTGGTCTTCGTGATTCCGCAGTTCCAGGAGTTGTTCAAGGGCTTTGGCGCCGATCTGCCGGCCTTCACCAAATGGGTCATTTCCCTGTCAGCCTTCGTACAGGCGGACTGGTGGGTGGTCTTGGGAGTCGTTGTCGGCACTTTCTTCGCCTATCGCGAGGCCCACATCCGCTCGCCCGCGTTCCGCCGCCTGGTCGATCGCCTGATGCTCAAGATCCCGATCATCGGCGACATCCTCTACAAGTCCGCCGTGGCGCGTTTCGCCCGCACCCTGTCCACCATGTTCGCCGCTGGCGTACCCCTGGTGGAAGCGATGGAGTCGGTAGCCAAGGCCGCCGGCAACATCATCTTCACCGAAGCCATCCTGACCATGCGCGACCAGGTCGCCACCGGCACCCAGCTGCAGCTCACCATGCAGCAGACCGGCCTGTTCCCCAACATGGCGGTGCAGATGGTGGCGATCGGCGAGGAGTCCGGCTCGCTGGACCACATGTGCGCCAAGGTCGCCGAGTTTTACGAGGAAGAGGTCGACGTCATGGTCGACAACCTCACCGCCCTGATGGAGCCGATGATCATGGTGGTGCTGGGCGTGCTGGTCGGCGGCCTGGTCGTGGCCATGTACCTGCCGATCTTCAAGCTGGGCGAAGCCATCTAAGCCTCCCAAAAGATCCCGCTTAGCCATGGCATTGATCGAGGCGCTGCGCGCCAATCCCGGCCTGCTCGTCGGCATCGCCGCGATCCTGGGCCTGATGGTCGGCAGCTTCCTCAACGTGGTCAGCCTGCGCCTGCCGCGCATGATGGAAGCCGAATGGCGGCACGAAGCCCGGCTGATCCTCGAAGCGCCGGCCGAGGAGCCGGCCCCGGCACGCATCAGCCTGTCGCAGCCGCCCTCCAGCTGCCCCTCTTGCGGCGCCCGCATCCGGCCCTGGCACAACCTGCCGCTGCTCGGCTGGCTGTTGCTGCGCGGCCGCTGCGCCGATTGTCGGGCCCCGATCTCGCCGCAATACCCCCTGGTGGAGCTGGCAGCGGGAATCCTGTCCGCGGTCTGCGCCTGGCATTTCGGCTGGGGGCCGCGGCTCGCCGCCGGGCTGGTGCTGAGCTGGGCCCTACTGGTGCTGACGGTGATCGATTTCCGCGAGCAGCTGCTGCCCGACAGCATCACCCTGCCGCTGCTGTGGGCCGGCCTGTGCCTGGCCTGCTTCGGCGTCTTCACCACCCCGTCCGCCAGCATCGGCGGCGCCGTCTTCGGCTATCTCAGCCTGTGGCTGATCTACCACGGCTACAAGCTGCTCACCGGCAAGGAAGGCATGGGCCATGGCGATTTCAAGCTGCTGGCGGCGCTCGGCGCCTGGTTCGGCGCCACCTCACTGCCCATGATCATCCTGCTGTCCTCCCTGGTCGGTTCGGTGGTCGGCATCAGCCTGATCCTGTTCCGCGGACGCGACCGCAACATTCCCATCTCCTTCGGCCCCTACCTTGCCGGCGCCGGCTGGATCACCCTGATCTGGGGTGAGGCCCTGCGCGGCCTGTCCCATCCGTGACGCTTCGCCGACACCCTGGCGGCGCCCTGGTCATCGGCCTCACCGGCGGCATCGCCAGCGGCAAGAGCACGGTCGGCAACCGCTTCATCGAGCTGGGCGTGCCCCTGCTCGACGGCGACCATGTCGCCCGCGAAGTGGTGGCGCCGCCCTCCCCGGCCCTGGCCGCCATCGCCGGGCGCTTCGGGCCCGACTACCTGCAGGCCGACGGCACGCTCGACCGGCGCCGCCTGCGCGAGCGCGTCTTCGCCGAGCCGGCGGCGCGGCGCGAGCTCGAGGCCATCACCCACCCCCTGATCCGCCAGCGCATCATCGCCTGGCGCGACAGCCAGACCGCCCCGTACTGCATCCTCTCGGTCGCCATCCTGGTGGAGTCCGGCATGCACCAGCTGGTCGACCGCATCCTGGTAGTGGACGTGCCGCAGGCGACCCAGCTCGAACGCCTGGTCACACGCGACGGCATCGCCGAGCCGCTGGCACAGCAGATGATCGCCGCCCAGGCCAGCCGGACCGAGCGCCTGGCGCGCGCCGACGACGTGATCGACAACACCCGTTCCACGCCGCAGCTTGCGGCCCAGGTGGATCGGCTGCACCGGCTTTACCAGCAGATCAGCCGGCTGTGAGGCGGAGGGCCTTTCGCTCCGTCGCGCACCCCGATCCGCGCCCGTTTGCCCTCCTCGTCCCGGCACGCCACAATGCGGGGATCACCCATGGATTCATAGATTGATGGACCAGGGCGCGGACTGGATCGCCTTCGAGCATCCGCTGAGCGAGCGGATACGTTTCCTCCTGCGCCTTGAATTCCTGTTTGCCCAGTACCAGCACCAGTGCATCGACACTTCCGCCTGGGGCCTGCGCTCCAGCCTGCACACCCTGCTCGACATCCTCTCGGTAATGGGGCGCTCCGACCTGCGCACCGAACTGCTCAAGGAAATTTTCGAACAGCACTCCACCCTGACCCGGCTCAGCAAGCGCCCCGACGTCAATCCCGAGCGCCTCAACGAAGTGCTGAAGGAATTGGGCGGCGTCGCCGCCGAGCTGCAGGGCATGGGCAGCTCCCATCCGGCCATGGTGCTGCGCGAAAACGAATTTCTGTTCGCGGTGCTCAACCGCAGTTCCATCCCCGGCGGCGCCTGCGGCTTCGACCTGCCGGCCTACCACCGCTGGCTGGCCCGCCCGCAGGCGGATACCCAGCGCGACCTGCAGTCCTGGTTCGCCAGTCTGCGGCCGCTGGAGCACGCCATCGGCCTGTACCTGCGGCTGTTGCGCGACAGCACCCAGCCCACCAGCCACACCGCCGAAGGCGGGGTCTTCCTGCATGTGCCGCAGGCGTCCTATCAACTGGTGCGGGTGATGGTGCCGGCATCGGCCGACGTCTATCCCGAGATCAGCGCCGGCAAATACCGCGTCTCCATCCGCTTCATGCGCCTGGGCGACGTCAACACCCGCAACGTGCAGGCCGGCGGCAGCATCGACTTCCGCCTGCAATGCTGCCTGCTGTCGAACCACTGATCCCGCTGCGCGGCCCAGATCCATTCCCAGATCCACTCTGCAACACCCGCACCGATGACCGCACCGAGAATCGCCGCCTGCCCCCGCTGCGGCACCAGCACCCGCCTCGATCCGCAGAACGTGTGGCGGCCGTTCTGCTCCGAACGCTGCAAGCTGATCGATCTGGGGGACTGGATGAGCGGGCGCTACGCGCTGCCGGTGGCGGAAGATCCGGAAGCCGCGGCGGATCAGGACGGGGAATAACACCCCGTACAGCGCTCTAGTCGCCCCAGTAGGCGCGGATACCGGCCACGCCCTGGGCACCGTGTTCGTGGGCCTGATCCAGCTGCTGCGGCCCCACCCCGCCAATGGCATACACCGGCTGCGGCGACTCTCCCCGCAGCTGTTGCCAGCGCTCCCAGCCCAGCCCCTGCGCCTGCGGATGGCTGGCAGTCGGCAGTACCGCTCCCAGCACCATGAAATCCGCCCCCAGGCGCCGCGCCGTCTCCATGCTCGCCGCATCGTGTACCGAGGCCGCCAGGCGCAGCGACCGGGCCACCGGACGCACACGGTAATGGCGCAGGGCCCGCTCGGTGGCATGCCAGCCGGCCGCGCCCAGCTCGGCCGCCAGGTGTGGCTGCCGGTCCAGCATCAAGCCAATGCCGCACTCGGCGGCCGGCTGCAACAGGCGAGCCGCCAGCCCGGCATAGGCCTTGTCATCCAGCGCCGCGATACGCAGGCGCAGCAGGCTACTCCTGGGCAGACCCGGCAGGCCGGAACGGATCAAGGCCTCGTCCGCATTTGGCGGCGTGAAAACGTAGTGCTGCGGCAGCTGCAAGGCCAGGGCGATGGGCGCCACCGTCGGCAGCGTATCCAGCGCCTGCAGGTCATCCAGCGTGACCCAGTCGAAGCGCTGTTGCTCGCGCGAATGGGGAACGCCCTCGAACCGGCTCACCAGCCAGGTATCGAGCACGACCGTGCGGTCGGCGTAATCGTGGCGAAAGCGGAGCAGTCGCCGCGCTGCCCGTACCTCCACCCCCAGCTCCTCGTGGAGCTCGCGCACCAGGGCTTGCAGGGGCAACTCGCCCGGCTCGATCTTGCCGCCCGGGAATTCCCACTTGCCGGCGGCGATCTTGCCCTCCGGGCGTTGTGCGATCAGCACCGAGCCAGCCTCATCGATCAGGACGCCGCAGGCGACCTGGATCAGCGGACGCGGCGGCTGCGGTTTCAGGTGCGGTACTCCGCGTTGATCTTGACGTAGTCGTAGCTGAAGTCGCAGGTCCACAGGCGGGCCTGGGCCTCGCCGCGTCCGAGCGACACGCGGATGGTGAATTCCGGCTTGACCACCACCGCGGCGCCCAACTCCTCGCGGTAGCCCGGGTGCGGCTCGCCGCGCTCGATCAGCGCGACGTCGTCCAGCGCGATCGCCACCCCGGCGGGGTCCAGCCCCTCGACACCGGCCTTGCCGATGGCCATGACGATGCGGCCCCAGTTGGCGTCGCCGGCGAACATTGCGGTCTTGACCAGGGGCGAATGGGCGATCGAATAGCCGACCTGACGCGCCTCGGCCACGCTGCGGGCGCCGCCCACCTCGATGGTGATGAAGCGGGTGGCACCTTCGCCGTCGCGCGCGATGGCCTGCGCCAGCTCGATGCACACCGCCGTGACCGCCTCGACGATCACCGCAAAATCCGCATGCTGCGGACCGACCTCCTGGGCTCCGGCCTGGCCCGTGGCCAGCAGCACGCAGGAATCGTTGGTGGAGGTGTCGCCGTCCACCGTGACGCTGTTGAAGGATACGTCCGCCGCGCGCCGCAGGCATTCCTTCACCGCCTCCGGCGTCAGCCGCGCATCGGTGGCGATATAGGACAGCAGCGTCGCCATATCGGGGTAGATCATGCCCACGCCCTTGGCGATGCCCGTCACCGTCACCGTGCCCTGCGAGGTCCGCACCTGGCGGCTTGCGCCCTTGGGCACCGTATCGGTGGTCATGATCGCCCGCGCCGCATCCTGCCAGGCATCGGCGCGCAGGTCGGCCACAGCGCGCGGCAGCGCCGCCAGCATGCGCTCCACCGGCAGGCGCTGGCCGATCACGCCGGTGGAAAACGGCAACACCTGCTCCGCGGCGCAGCCCAGGGCCTGCGCCACCGCCACGGTGGTGGCCCGCGCATCCGCCAGGCCGCCCGCGCCGGTGGCGGCATTGGCGTTGCCGGCATTGACCAGCAGGGCGCGCATGGCGGCTCCAGCCGACAGCCGCTCACGGCACAGCTGTACCGGCGCCGCGGCAAAAGCATTCTGGGTGAAGACCCCGGCAACCTGGCTGCCCGGGGCAAGCTCGATCAGCAGCAGGTCCTTGCGGCCCGGCTTCTTGATCGCCGCTTCGGCCACGCCAAGGCGGACACCGGGGACCGGATGGAGGGTGCCGGGGGGATTGAGATTGACGGCCATAAAAACAGTGGTCAGTGATGAGTGGCTGGTGGTCCGTAAAGGCCCCATGCGTCCAGGCGGGCAGTTTAGCTTTTACCCGCCACTCACCACTAGCCGATCACCGGCGGGGTCGTCCCGCTAGGCGAGACGCCCATGGCACTGCTTGTACTTCTTGCCCGAGCCGCAGGGGCAGAGATCATTGCGGCCAACCTTGGGCAGTTCCCGCACAAAGGTATCCGGAGCCGGCGCAGCCGGCGCCTGTGGCACCAGCGGACGTCCGGGCGGCAGTGCCGCGGCCGGAGCCGCTGCGGCGGCCGGCGCTTCCGTCACCGCGCTCTCCGCCTCGGCGTGCTGGAACTGCATCTGCCGCGGCTGGCGCCGCTCCGCTTCCAGTTGCTCCACTTGAGCCTCGGAGAGAATCTGCACCCGCGCCAGGTTGGAGATCACGGCGTGCTTGAAGCGCACCAGCATCTCGTTGAACATGGTGAAGGCTTCGCGCTTGTACTCCTGCTTCGGGTCCTTCTGCGCGTAGCCGCGCAGGTGGATGCCCTGGCGCAGGTAGTCGATCGCCGCCAGATGCTCGCGCCAGAACTGGTCGAGGATCTGCAGGGTGATGACTTTTTCCGCGTGCGCCAGCGCCGGCCCGTTGCTGTGTTTCTTCTCGGCGTAGGCCGCGCCCAGCGCCTCCAGGATGCGGCCGCGGATGGCCTTGTCGTCGAGCGTCTTGTCGCTCTCGATCCACTGCGCCAGCGGCAGCTTGAGGCCGAAATCGCGCTCCAGCGTCTCTTCCAGCCCGGGCGCATTCCACATCTCTTCCGGCGTCTGCGGCGGGAAGTAGGCGTCGGCCACGGCGTTGACCACGTCGGCGCGCACATCGTCCAGCAGCGGCGTCACGTCCTGCGCCGTCATCAGCTCGTCGCGCAGTTCGTACACCGCCTTGCGCTGGTCGTTGGCGACGTTGTCGTATTCCAGCAGGTTCTTGCGGATGTCGAAGTTGTGCGCTTCCACCTTGCGCTGCGCCGTCTCGATGGCATTGCTGACCATGCGGTGCTCCAGCGCCTCGCCCTGCTGCATGCCCAGCTTGAGCAGCAGCGCGCGCATGCGCGGCGGGGTGAAGATGCGCATCAGGGTGTCGTCGAGCGACAGGTAGAAGCGCGTCGCCCCCGGATCGCCCTGGCGGCCGGAACGGCCGCGCAGCTGATTGTCGATGCGGCGCGACTCGTGGCGCTCGGAGCCGATCACGTAGAGACCGCCGGCGGCCACCACCTGCTCATGCCGCTTGGTCCATTCCGCCTTGGCCGCTTCGCGCGTGGGCAGATCATCCTCGGGGATGTGGGCCAGCTCGGCTTCAAGATTGCCGCCCAGCACGATGTCGGTACCGCGGCCGGCCATGTTGGTGGCAATGGTCAGCGCGCCCGGCTACCCGGCCTGGGCCACGATTTCCGCCTCGCGCTCGTGCTGCTTGGCGTTGAGCACTTCGTGCCGGATGCCCTTCTGCTTGAGCAGGCCGGACAGCAGCTCCGAGGTCTCGATCGAGGCGGTGCCCACCAAGATCGGCTGCAGGCGCTGGTTGGCCTCGATGATGTCCTGGATGATGGCGTCGAATTTTTCCTTCGCCGTGCCGTAAACCAGGTCGCCGCGGTCCTTGCGGATCATGTCGCGGTTGGTGGGGATCACCACCACTTCCAGGTTGTAGATGCTCTGGAACTCGAAGGCCTCGGTATCGGCCGTGCCGGTCATGCCGGACAGCTTCTTGTACAGGCGGAAATAGTTCTGGAAGGTGATCGAGGCCAGCGTCTGGTTTTCCTGCTGGATCGGCACGCCTTCCTTGGCCTCCACCGCCTGGTGCAGGCCGTCCGACCAGCGCCGCCCGGTCATCATGCGGCCGGTGAACTCGTCGATGATGATGACCTGGTCGTTGCGCACGATGTACTCGACGTCGCGCTTGTACAGGTGATGCGCGCGCAGCAGCGCGTTGAGGTGATGTACCAGCACGATGCGGCTGGCGTCGTACAGGCTCTCGTCCGGGCCCAGCAGGCCGGCCTCGCGCATCAGCTCCTCGACCTGCTCATGGCCCGCTTCGGACAGGTGGATCTGCTTGCTCTTCTCATCCGGCCAGAAATCGCCGGGGCCTTCCTCTTCCTTCTGCGCCTTGAGGCGCGGGATCAGGCCGTTGAGCTTGCGCCACAACTCGGGATCGTCGTCGGTGGGGCCGCTGATGATCAGCGGCGTGCGCGCCTCGTCGACCAGGATCGAATCGACCTCGTCGACGATGGCGTAGGCGTGGCCGCGCTGCACCTTGTCATCCGGGGTAAAGGCCAGATTGTCGCGCAGGTAGTCGAAACCCAGTTCGTTGTTGGTGGCGTAGGTGATGTCGGCGGCGTAGGCCGCGCGCTTCTCCTGCGGCGACTGGCCCGGCACGATCACCCCGACGCTGAGGCCGAGGAAGCGATGGATCCGTCCCATCCATTCCGCGTCGCGGCGCGCCAGATAGTCGTTGACGGTGACGATGTGCACGCCCTTGCCGGTCAGGGCATTGAGGTAGGCGGGCAGCGTGGCGACCAGGGTCTTGCCCTCGCCGGTGCGCATTTCGGAAATCTTGCCCTGGTGCAGCACCGCGGCGCCGATCAGCTGCACGTCGAAGTGGCGCATCCCCAGCACGCGCCGGCCCGCCTCGCGCACCACGGCGAACGCTTCCGGCAGCAGGCCGTCGAGCGTCTCGCCCTTGCCCAGGCGCTCGCGGAACAGCCCGGTCTGCGCCGCCAGATCGGCGTCGCTCATCGCCTGGTAGCGCGATTCCAGCACACCGACCTGAGTCGTCAGGCCCTGCAGTTTTTTGACCAGCCGCTGGTTGCGGCTGCCGAAGATGCGCGTGAGTAGAGAAGCCATTATCTGTCTGAATTTAGGGAGATGATCGGCCAGCCGCCAGCCGGCCGCGTCCTAACGGAACGCGGATTATAGGGGATAAGGATTGCGGCAATGCGGGCAGGTTCAAGGGCACCGGGCGCCGAAGGCCGAAATGCGGGCATTTCAAGCAAAAAGACCCCGAAATCAGCAGGGGCCTTTTGCTTGTTTCAACAGTCCGGGCCACGAATGGCCCGGTGCTTGTCAGGGACGACACACCGCTGGCGCGGAGCTTGTCAGGGACGACATACAGCCATACGGCTACGCGCTTAGCGCGCCGCCTGGATGTACTGCTCAGGATTGACCACGCTGCCGTTCAGCACCACTTCGAAGTGCACATGCGGCCCGGTGGAGCGGCCTGTGCTGCCAATCAACGAGATCGCCTGGCCCCTGCGGACGCGGTCGCCGACCTTGACCAGTAGCTTCTCGTTATGACCGTAGCGGGTGACATAGCCGTTGCCGTGGTCGATTTCCACCAGGTTGCCGTAGCCATTGCGCTCGCCCGCCTCGGTGACGATGCCGGCGGCCACGGCCATGACCTGCGAGCCTTCCGGTGCGGCGAAATCGATGCCCGGGTGATAGTCGCGCAGACCGGTGAAGGGATCGGTGCGGATGCCGAAACCTGAGGTGATGTAGCCGCCGCTGATGGGCCAGCCGGAAGGGCGCACTTCCTTTTCCAGGCGGCCGGCCAGCAGCAGGTCTTCCAGCACCCGCATCTGCCGCTCGCGGTCGCCCAGCTGCTGCTGCAACTGGTCCAGGGAACCCAGCACATCGGCCAGCGCCACCGGCTGCGCCGGCTGATTGCCAAGCTGCACTTCCGGGCCGCCCATGGGCGGCGGCTTGTCAAAATTGAACTCGGCGGGGTCGATATGGGCAATTTGCGTCATACGGCTGCCGGCGGCGTCCAGGCGCATGACATAGGCCTGTAGCTCGGCGATGCGCCGCGACAGGGCATTGGCATCTTCCTCGGCCTTGGCGCGGGCCGTCTGCAACTCGCCACGCTGCTGCTGCAGCTGGCCGTCCCATTGGCTCACGACGTTGGCCGGCAGCAGGCCGCTCGCCGGACGCATCAGCCAGCCGGCGGAAAAGCAGATGCCAATGAGCACCAGCGCACAGAAGCCAACCGGCAACCAGCTTATGATGCTGCGTGGCTCAAAGCGCAGTCGCCAAGTGCGGCCGCGTGCGTGACTGACTAAAATAATATCCATTAAGACAACCTACCCCGCAAAGCTGATGAAGCCCCCTCGGGAGCCCGACGCCAAAGGCATCGGCGCATGTTTAAACGATCCAGGTTCCTCTGTGCACAGCCTGCTGGCCCGCGCCAGTCAGCTGGCGGACATCCAATCCGCACTTCGTGACTGGGCCGGCGAACCGCTGGCTTCTTCCCTGACGATTGCCAACGAGCGTGACGGCGTTTTGGTCATTTATGCCGCTTCAGCCGCCGCTCTTACTCAAGTTCGCTATAAGCAGCAAGAATTGATCCATTTCTTGCGCCAGCGCCTAGGTTTGGCTTCCACAAAAGTTGAAGTGAAAATCAACCCGACCGCAAAAAGCGGTTAGGTTTTGGCCAGTCTAAACAGGGTATTGACCTTGATGCAAGCTTTAGCGCACCACAAGCGGGCGTGATCCGCCGCTCCTGCGGGAAATCGGCAGGCACGCAATCAACTCAATCTTTACAAATACTTGGATTGAAACCGGAGGCTGATCGAAGCTGCCCGGCAGTCCATCCACCGAACCTCTTTGGGCCGATTCAACCTAACGTGGAAGACCGTCGATTGACCGCAGCGCCAGGATTCAGACCAGGGCAGCGGCAGTTTTTGTGTAAAAAGCCGGGGCAGCGGCGCGTTCGTCCTCGAAGATCACCGTTTCCCATGCTGAAGTGTCTTCCAGCACCGCCCGCGCCAGCTTGTTGTTGAGCGCATGGCCAGACTTGAAGGCGGTGTAGGCGCCCAGCAGCGGCTGGCCCAGCAGGTACAGATCGCCCACCGCATCGAGGATCTTGTGGCGCACGAACTCGTCGTCGTAGCGCAAGCCGTCCTGGTTGAGCACGCGGAACTCATCCACCGCCACCGCGTTTTCCAGACTGGCGCCGAGCGCCAGGCGGCGGGAACGCAGGAACTCGAACTCGCGCATGAAGCCGAAGGTGCGCGCGCGGCTGACTTCGCGGATATAGGCGCTGGTCGAAAAATCGACCGTGGCCTGCTGCGCCGTCGACTTCAGCAGCGGATGATCAAAATCGATATGGAAGCTGAGGCGGAAGCCCTCGTAGGGTTCCAGCCGCGCCCATTTGTCGCCGTCGGTCACCTCAACCGGCTGCTTCATGCGCAGGAAGCGCTTGGGCGCATCCTGCTCGTGGATGCCGGCCGACTGGATCAGGAACACGAACGGTCCGGCGCTGCCATCCATGATCGGCACTTCCGGCGAGGACAGCTCCACTACGCAATTGTCGATGCCCATGCCGGCCAGGGCCGACATCAAGTGCTCGACGGTGGCAACCTTGACCCCATCCACCACCAGGTTGCTCGACAGCGTGGTTTCATTGACCGCCAGAGCCCGCGCCGGCACTTCCCGCGGCGGACTCAGGTCCACCCGGCGGAACAGGATGCCGGTGTCCGGGCCAGCCGGCAGCAGCGACATGAACACTTTCTGTCCGCTGTGGAGACCGATGCCGCTGGCGCGGATCGGATTGCGTAGGGTTCGCTGCCGGATCATGTTTTAAGGTTTATGCGGCACCCCGCTCGAGGCGGGTGATATGGCCGGGAAGTCGGCTTGAGACGGATATTTTAACACGGAGTTCCAGCCGGCCCGGTTAAGCCTTCTTAACCGAGCCCCGACACCCCCCGCCAGACGGCAGGGGTCGCGGCAGCCGAGCCTTCCCTGGCCCGGCCACTGCACCCTGCAACATCAGACGCGCCATGGCGAGCACCCCTGACCTTCCAACCCTGCCGATCCAAGCGGTCCAGATCCCGCTTGTTTCAACCGCCTGCCTCAACCGCCCATCTCAGCCGCCTGTTTCAACAGTCCGCACCATGGATGGCGCGGTGCTTGACAGGACGTCAGACTTTTCAGTCAGCCTGGGCACGCAGGAACGCCGGAATATCCAGCAGCTCCTCGTTGTAATCCAGCGCCATCAGGCTGGCCGAAGTAGCCGGCCGGGCATGGCGCGCCGGCGGGATTTCCACATCGTGCCCACGCGCCGGCCAGGCCGACGGCGTGCGCAGCGGCGTCACCACGCCCGGAGACTTCAGGCGCGGCTGTTCCATGGCCATGGCCGCTTCCTTGGCCTTGCTGGCCACGGCGCGCGAGCCTTCCAGGCCGGTGGCGACCACCGTCACCCGCAGCTCGCCGTTCAGCGCCGGGTCGAAGCTGGTGCCGCACTTCATGTCGACTTCGGCCGAGGCGATCTCGTTGATGCGCTCGTTGACCAGCTCCAGCTCGTCCAGGGTCAGGCTTTCGTCGCAGGTGATGTTGACCAGGATGCCGCGCGCGCCGATCAGCTCCAGATCATCGAGCAGCGGGCTGGACAGCGCCGCTTCCACCGCCCGCTTGGCGCGGTCTTCACCGGACGCCGAGCCCAACCCCATCATGGCCATGCCGCGGTTGCTCATCACCGTCTTCACGTCGGCGAAGTCCACGTTCATCATGCCCGGACGGGTGATCAGGTCGGAAATGCCCTGCACCGCGTTCTGCAGTACATCGTTGGCCGCCTTGAAACCGCTGAGCAGGGTGACGTTGCCGCCCAGCACCAGGCGCAGCTTCTCGTTGGGGATCATGATCAGCGAGTCGACATGCTGCTGCAGCTCGCGGATGCCTTCCTGCGCCACCATCAGGCGCTTCTTGCCCTCATGCGGGAACGGCTTGGTCACCACCGCCACGGTGAGGATTTCCAGCTCGCGCGCGATCTCCGCGATCACCGGCGCGGCGCCGGTGCCGGTGCCACCACCCATGCCGGCGGTGATGAACAGCAGGTCGGTGCCTTCCAGCATCTCGCGGATGCGGTCGCGATCCTCTTCCGCCGCTTCCCGTCCCAGCTTGGGATTGGAGCCGGCGCCAAGACCGCGCGTCACTTCCGCGCCGAGCTGCAGCTGCAGCGTCGGCACGCACTTTTCCAAATGATCCCGATCCGTGTTGGCGGAGATGAATTCCACACCCTGGATATTCGCCGCCGCCATCTGGTTGACCGTATTGCAGCCACCGCCGCCCACGCCGATCACACGGATCACGGCGCGCTTGCATTGACCGTCCACCAACTCGAACATCTCTGGTACCACATTCGCCATGTCAGCCTCCTTACAAAATCTTTTGAGAACAACCCGCCTGAAACGTCCTTGTTACAACCCAGAAATCGATACCGCTAAAAATGACCCTTCAACCAGCCCTGGACGCGTCCCATCCAGTGCTGCATTCCGGCCGTGCCGGACAGATGCGATCCGCCGGCCGGCCTCTGTTGTCGGGCGAACAGCAGCAGCCCCACGCCGGTGGCGTAGGCCGGGCTGCGCGTCACTTCCTCGATGCCTTCCACCTGGTGCGGCAGGCCCAGCCGCACCGCCACGTCCAGCACTTCCTCCGCCAGCTCGAGGATGCCGGGGGTCTGCGCCGCGCCGCCGGTCAGCACCACACCGCCGGCGATGAGGTCGTAAACGTCGGCGCGATGCAGCTCCTTGCGCACGTAGCGGAACAGCTCCTCGTAGCGCGGCCGCATCACCTCGGCCAGCATCTGCCGCGACAGCCGCCGCGGCGGCGTCTCGCCCACGCCGGGCACCTCGATGCCGGGATCGTGCTGCACCATCTCCGGCAGGGCGCAGCCGTACTTGAGCTTGATCTGCTCGGCGTGCTGGCCCGGCGTGCGGAAAGCCACGGCGACATCGCTGGTGACCAGGTCGCCGGCGATCGGCACCACCGCGGTATGCCGGATCGAGCCGCCCTTGAACACGGCGATGTCGGTGGTACCGCCGCCGATGTCCACCACGGCGACGCCGAGATCGCGCTCGTCCGGCGACAGCACCGCGTCGGCCGATGCCAGGTGCTGCAGCACCAGCTTCTCCACCGTCAGGCCGCAGCGCTCAACGCACTTGTAGAGGTTCTGCGCGGCGGACAGCGTGCCAGTGACCATGTGCACCTTGGCTTCCAAGCGCACCGCGCTCATGCCGATCGGATCGAGGATGCCTTCCTGGCCGTCGACCACGAACTCCTGTGGAATCACGTGCAGGATCTGCTGGTCGGCGGGAATCGCCAGGGCGCTCGCCGCCTCGATCACCGCGTCGACGTCGCGCTGGCCGATCTCGCGGTGGCGGATCGGCACCACGCCGACCGAGTTGAGGCTGCGGATGTGGCTGCCGGTGATGCCGACATGGGCGGCGCGCACGCGGCAGTTGGCCATCAGCTCGGCGGCTTCAACGGCGCGGCGGATCGACTCCACCGTGGCCTCGATGTTCACCACCACGCCCTTCTTCAGGCCGCGCGTCGGCGAAGTGCCGAGGCCGATCACCCGCACCAGTCCGGTCTGGCTCACCTCGCCGATCAGCGCGGCCACCTTGGAGGTGCCGACATCGAGGCTGACTAGGTATTCGGTGGCTTGGCGTCTACTCATGCTTGTTGCCCTCTGCGGCTTTGGCACCCGCGGCCGGCGGCCGGGCGGTTGCGTTCATTGCCTGCGTCGCATCCTTGCGGCCGCAGTCCGGCCGCGCCGTTCCTGGCGCGGCACTCTTTTTAGTCGGGGTAGTCGGGGTAGCCGGGCACGGCCCGGTGTCCTTCCAGCCCACGGCGAAGCCGTTGCTGTAGCGCAGGTCGATGTAGGCGACCTGATCCAGCTTGTCGGCCAGCGTGTGCGTCACCGCGCCCTGCAGCAGCGCGATCTTGCTGCGCGGATCGTCCTCGCCCAGGCGCAGCTCGATGCCGCCGGCACTGTGCAGGGTCCATGAGCCGCGCGCGTCCAGGCGCAGCCCGTCCGGCGCGAACGCGCTGCCGGCCAGGGTTTCGGCGATGGCCTGGTAGTTCTGCATCACTTCGGCCTCACGCCCGTCCGGACCGGCCAGGCGCGGCAGGCCCTGCGGCAGATCCTGCTGCGGCGGCGTGAACGCCACGCCTTCCTCGTCGACCAGGCCCTTGTCGCCCCACAGGGCATAGGGCTTGCGCTCCCACACCCGCACCGCGATGCGTCCCGGCCAGACCCGCGAGACGCGCGCATGCGCCACCCAGGGCAGGCTTTCCACCTGCGCCCGCACCGCGTCCAGCCGCACGTCGAACAGGCGCGCGCCGGGCGCGATGGCCGCCGCCGCCGCGATCTGCTGCGGCGTCAGGTGCAACAGCTGGCCGTCGACCCGCAGAGCCTGCAGGGGCCGGTTCAGCAGCGGCTTCAGGGCATGCCCGAGCAGCATCGCGACAGCCAGCAGGAGCGCCGCCACGATCGCCGGCAGCAGAGCACGCGGCAGTGTCGGTGCGTCGTTCATCGGCATGGCCATGGCTCCGGCACTCACGTGGCGCCTCCCAGCGTGGTTTCCAGCACCGCCCAGCACAGCGCCTCGTAATCCATGCCGGCGGCGCGCGCCGCCATCGGCACCAGGCTGTGCGAGGTCATTCCCGGCACCGTGTTGATTTCCAGCAGCCAGGGCTTGCCCTGCACATCCAGCATGAAGTCGACGCGGCCCCAGCCGCGGCCGCCGATCAGCTCGAAGGCGCGGGCGCACATCGTCAGCAGTTCAGACTCGTGCAGCGGATCGAGATTGGACGGGCAGTGGTAGCGCGTCTGGTCGGAGATGTACTTGGCGTGATAGTCGTAGAACTCGCCTTCCGGCTCGATGCGGATCAGCGGCAGCGGCTGACCGTCGAGGATGGCGCAGGTGTACTCGCCGCCGGCAATGAAGCGCTCCGCCAGCACTGCGCGCGGCCGCTCCTCGTAGTCGCCGCGGGCGCGGCGGAAAGCCGAGCCGAGCTGCGTGGCGAACTTGACCTTGCTGATGCCGACGCTGGAGCCTTCCTCGGACGGCTTGACGAACAGCGGATAGCCGAACTGCTCGGCGGCGCGCAGCGCATCGCCCGGCTCGCGCAGCGCCATCCACTCCGGCGTCGGCAAGCCTTCGGCCTTCCACATCCGCTTGCTGCGCAGCTTGTCCATCGCCAGCGCCGAGGCCAGCACGCCGCTGCCGGTGTAGGGCACTCCTTGCAGATCCAGCACCGCCTGCAGCGTGCCGTCTTCGCCGCCGGTACCGTGCAGCACGTTGAAGGCGCGGGCGAAGCCCTGCTGTCCCAGCGTCAGGATCAGCTCGCGGGTGGCATCCACCGCCACCGCGTCGACGCCGCGGCGCAGCAGCGCTTCGAGCACGCCCTGCCCGCTCCATAGCGACACTTCTCTTTCTGCTGACCAGCCGCCCATCAACACCGCGACGCGGCCGAAGTCTTGGGGATTGGAAGTGAGCCTACGCATGCGCGGCCTCCCCGACGATTCTGATTTCAGGCTCCAGCTCGATTCCGGTGTTCTGCTTCACGGTGGTACGGATCATTTGAATCAGTTGTTCGACGTCGGCCGCCTTGGCGTCCTCGTCGGTGAGAATGAAATTGGCATGCAGCTCCGACACCATGGCGCCGCCGATGCGCCGGCCCTTCAGGCCGCAGCTCTCGATCAGACGCGCGGCATGGTCGCCGGGCGGATTGCGGAAGGTGCTGCCGGCGCTGGGCTTGCCCACCGGCTGGGTGGCCTTGCGCCGGGCCAGCGACTCGCGCGTGGTCCGCGCATGGCTGCCGTCGTCCGGCCCGACCCGCAAGCGTGCCGCGATGAAGCCTAGGAAATCGGGCGGGGGCAGCACAGTGCGGTAGGACACGCCGAAATGCTCCGCGCCCAGCCACTCGCAACGGCCGTCGCGGAAAATCGCTTCCGCTTGCAGCACCGCGCGCCAGGTTTCGCCGCCCCAGGCGCCGGCATTCATCGCCAGCGCGCCGCCCACCGTGCCGGGAATGCCGGCCATGAAGCCAAGCCCGGCCAGTTCGTTTTGCTGGGCGAACTTGGCCAGCCGCGCGCAATGCACGCCGGCCTCCGCCCAAATGGTGGTTTCGCCTTCGTGCGACAGGCCGTCGAGTGCGCCGTGCAAGGCGATCACGGTGCCGCGGAAACCGCCGTCGCGCACCAGTAGATTGCTGCCCAGGCCGAGCCACAGCACCGGCTCGCCCTGCGGCAGCTGGCGCACCAGCGTCAGCAGATCGTCGCGGTCCGCCGGCTCGAAATAGCGATCGGCCGGACCGCCGACGCGCCAGCTGGTATGCCGCGCCAGCGGCTCGTCGAGCCGCAGCATGCCGCGCACCTTGGGCAGACCCGGCTCGTTCATCACGAGTTCGCCTCCCCGGCCTGCTGTTCCAGCAGATGCGGCAGATTGCCGATATCGCCGGCGCCAAGCGTCAGTAGCACGTCGCCGTCGCGCACGATGCCGGACAGCGCCCCGGGCGCTTCCGCCACGCTCTTCACGAACACCGGCTCGACCCGGCCGCGCGCGCGGATGCCGCGCGCCAGGGCGCGTCCATCGGCTTCCGGCAGCGGTGCTTCGCCGGCGGCATAGACTTCGGTCAGCAGCAGCACGTCGACGTCCGACAGCACCGCGCAGAAATCGTCGAACAGGTCGCGCGTGCGCGAGTAGCGGTGCGGCTGGAACGCCACCACCAGGCGCCGCCCCGGGTAGGCGCCGCGCATGGCGGACAGCGTCGCCGCGATTTCGCGCGGATGGTGGCCGTAATCGTCCACCAACCGCACCAGCGCCGAGCCGCTCAGGGTCTTGATCGCCACATCGCCGTGCGACTCGCAGCGGCGGCCGACCCCTTCGAATTCGGTCAGGGCCTTGCGCACCGCCGCCATGCTCACGCCCAGCTCGTGGGCGATGGCGATGGCGGCCAGCGCGTTCTGCACGTTGTGGCGGCCCGGCAGGTTCAGGTGCAGCGCCTCGCGCGTGCCGTCCGGCAGCACCACGGTGAAATGCGCGCCGGAGGCTTCGAAGCGGATGTCCTCGGCGCGCAGGTCGGCGGCCTGGTCGACGCCATAGGTCAGCACCGGCCGGCCCACGTCCGGCAGGATCTCGCGCACTACCGGATCGTCGGCACACAGTACCGCCAGGCCGTAGAACGGCAGGCGTTGCAGGAATTCGACGAAGGTCGCGCGCAGGCGGCGGAAATCGCCGCCGTAGGTTTCCAGATGATCGGCGTCGATGTTGGTCACCACCGCGATCATCGGCGTCAGGTGTAGGAAAGAGGCATCGCTCTCGTCGGCTTCGGCCACCAGGTAGGCGCCGCCACCCAGGCGCGCGTTGGCGCCGGCGCTCTTCAGGCGTCCGCCGACAACGAAGGTCGGGTCGAGCCCGCCTTCGGCGAGCACGCTGGCCACCAGGCTGGTGGTGGTGGTCTTGCCGTGGGTGCCGGCGATAGCCACGCCGTAGCGGAAGCGCATCAGCTCGGCCAGCATCTCGGCGCGGCGCACCACCGGGATGCGCGCCTCGCGCGCCGCCAGCAGCTCGGGATTGTCCGCTTTCACCGCGGTGGAGACCACGATGACGTCGGCGCCGGCGACGCGGCTCGCGTCGTGGCCGAACTCGATGCTCGCGCCCAGGCTTTGCAAACGCCGCGTCGCCGCGCTGTCCTTCAGGTCGGAGCCGGACACGGCGTAGCCGAGGTTGAGCAGCACTTCGGCGATGCCGGCCATGCCGGAACCGCCGATGCCGAGCAGGTGGATGCGGCGCACGCGGCGCATCCATTTCTGCGCGAGCTGGGGCTGGCCGGTCACGGTCATCATGCGCCCGCCGCCTGCAGACAGGCGTCCGCGATCACGTTCACCGCATCCGGCCAGGCCGCCTTGCGCGCCGCCTGCGCCATCGTCGCCAGCTGCGCGCGCCGGGCCAGCAGGCCCTCCAGCATTTCCGCCAGCAATTCGGGCGTAAGGATATCTTCCGGCAACATCAACGCGGCGCCGGCATCGACCAGGTACTGGCCGTTGCGCGTCTGGTGGTCATCGACCGCGTAGGGATACGGCACCAGCAGCGCGGCGCAGCCAGCCGCGGCCAGTTCGGCTACGGTGGACGCGCCGGCACGGCAGATCACCAGGTCCGCCCAGCCGTAGGCGGCGACCATGTCGTCGATGAAGGCGGTCACTTCGCCACTCACGCCGTGCCGCGCATAGGCCGCCTGCGCCGCTTCCAGCGTGCGGCCGCCCTGGTGGCGCACCAGCGGACGCTGCGCCGCCGGGATCAGCGCCAGCGCCGCCGGCACCATCTCATTGAGCGCCTTGGCGCCGAGGCTGCCGCCGATGACCAGCACATGCCCCGACGAACCACTCGTGCCGCGCGCGCCGATGCGCTGCGCCGGATCGGCCAGCTCGGCGAAGCCCGGGCGCACCGGATTGCCCACCGTTTCGGCGCTGGCGAAGGTCTGCGGGAAGGCTTCCAGCACGCGCCGCGCGAGGCGCGCCAGCAGCCGGTTGGTCAGGCCGGCGACGGAATTCTGCTCGTGAATCACCAGCGGCCGCCGCGTCAGCCAGGCGGCGAGGCCGCCGGGGCCGGCGGCGAAGCCGCCCATGCCGAGCAGCACGTCCGGACGTTCGCTGCGGACGACAGCTAGTGCGTCGCGCAAGGCGCGCAACAGCCGCAGCGGCGCGCCGAGCCAGCTCAGCGCACCCTTGCCGCGCAGGCCCTTGACCCGCACGAAGCGCACTTCGATGCCGTGCCTGGGCACGGTGCGCGCCTCGAAGCTGTCCGGCGTGCCCATCCACACCACTTGGTGGCCGCGGGCGCGCAGCACCTGCGCCACCGCCAGGCCGGGGAACACGTGACCTCCGGTGCCGCCGGCGGCGATCATGATTTTCATGGCCGGCCTCCTGCTTCGGGATGCCCGGCTTCGATCAGGCGGTTCTCGTGATCGACGCGCAGGATCAGCGCCAGCATCACCAGCACCGTGATCAGGCTGCTGCCGCCGTAGCTGACGAAGGGCAGGGTCAGGCCCTTGGTCGGCAGCATGCCCATGTTCACCGCCATGTTGATCATCGCCTGCAGGCCCAGCCAGCTCGACAGGCCGTAGCAGAGGAAGGCCTTGAACAGGCAGTTGAGCTTCTCGGCGTTGTGGCCGATGACGAAGCCGCGCCAGACGATCACGCCGAACAGCGCCAGCAGCGCCGCCACGCCGAGCAGGCCGAATTCCTCGGCGAGGATGGCGAAGATGAAGTCGGTGTGCATTTCCGGCAGGTACAGCAGCTTCTGCACGCTGTTGCCGAGCCCGACGCCCATCACCTCGCCGCGGCCGACCGCGATCAGCGACTGGGTCAGCTGCCAGCCGGCATGCTCGGCATCGGCCCAGGGGTCGGTGAAGGTGAGCAGGCGCTTCATGCGGTAGGCCGCGGTCAGCACCAGCACCGTCAGGGTGGTGCTGACGATCAGGAACAGGCCGCCCAGGTAACTCAGGCGTGCGCCGCCCAGGAACAGCATCAGCATCGCCACCGCGATGAGGATGGCGGTGGCGCCGAAGTCCGGCTCGGCCAGCAGCAGCAGGCTCACCAGCCCCAGCGGGATGAACGGCACGGCCAGGCCGGGAAGGCTGGTCTGCAGCTTGAGCTGGCGCCGCACGATGTAGCCGGCCAGGTACAGGATCATGGCCAGGCGTGCCGGCTCCGAGGCCTGCAGGCGGAACAGGCCGAAGTCGAGCCAGCGCCGGGCGCTGTTGACGCGCACGCCGACATGCGGGATCAGCACCAGCACCAGCAGGAACAAGGCCAGGGCCAGCAGCAGCGGCCCGCTGTTCTCCCAGCTCTTCATCGGCACCGCGAAGGTCATCATGCCGCAGACGCAGCCGATCACCACGAACACTACCTGGCGCTCGAAGAAATACAGTGGCGAACCGGACATCTTCTCGCCGATCGCTACCGAAGCCGAGGCAACCATAATCAGGCCCCAGCCAAGCAGGATCGCGACGGTCAGGCACAAGGTGCCATCGAGCCCGTAGCGCGCCCGCGGCAGACCCAGCGCCAGGCTGCCCTGCGTATTGATGCGCTGGGCGCTCATGAGTGGCGCACCAGCGCCGCGAACTGCGCGCCACGGTCTTCATAGTTGCGGAACTGGTCGAGGCTGGCGCAGGCCGGCGACAGCAGCACGCGGTCCCCCGCCTGCGCCTGCTTGCGCGCTTCCGCCACGGCGGCAGCCAGATCCGGCACGCGCTGCAGCGGTACCGCGCCGCCAAGGTCGCGCTCGATGCGCGCGGCATCCTCGCCGAAGACGATCGCCGCGCGCGCCTTGTCCTTCAGCGGGCCGCGCAGCGCGGTGAAATCCTGGCCCTTGCCCTGCCCGCCGCCGAGCCACAACAGCGGACCGGAAAAGCCCTGCAGTGCGGCCAGGCTGGCGCCGACATTGGTGCCCTTGGAATCGTTGATCCAGGTCACGCCGCCGACCTCGGCAATCCATTCGCAGCGATGCGGCAGGCCCTTGAACGCGCGCAAGGCGTGCAGGCTGCCTTCGCGCGGAATGCCCGCCGCGTCGGCCAGGGCCAGCGCGGCCAGGGCGTTGGCGGCGTTATGCAGGCCCTGGATGCGCAGCGCCGACAGCGGCAACAGCGGTGACGGCGGAATGCGCGAGGATGAAGCGTGCTGCCGGATACCCGCCTGCGGCTCGCCTTGCGGCGGCGCCGCCAGCCAGGTCTCGCCGCCCTGCTCGATCAGGCCGTAATGCCCCGGCGCCGGAGCATCCAGGCCGAAGCTGACGATGTTGCGCGCCAGGTGCGCGCCGCTGTGGGTGGCGCGGTCGTCGCGGTTGACCACCGCGGTCTGCGCGTGCGCGTAGATGCGCGCCTTGGCGGCGGTATAGCGCTCCACCGAACCATGGCGGTCCAGATGATCCGGCGAAACATTGAGGATGGTCGCCGCCGCCAGCTTGAGGGTTTCGGTGGTTTCGAGCTGGAAGCTGGACAGCTCCAGCACGTAGAGCTGCGCCTCGGCGTCGAGCAGGTCCAGGGCCGGGGTGCCGAGGTTGCCGCCGACGCCGGCGCGCAGCCCGGCGGCCACCGCCATGTCGCCGACCAGGGTGGTGACGGTGCTCTTGCCGTTGCTGCCGGTGATGCCGATCACCGGCGCGGCGGCGGCGCGCGCGAACAGCTCGACATCGCCGAGGATCTCGACCCTGGCCTGGCGCAGGGCCGCGACGAAGGGATCGTCCAGCGGCACGCCCGGGGAAATCACCGCGAAGGCGAATTGCGACCAGGGCTGCGGCGCATCGAAGGCGCCGAGATGGAGCTCGCCCTGCGGCGCGGCGGCGCGCACCTGCTCCAGCCCGGCCGGGGCGGCGCGCGAATCGGTCAGCACCAGCGCGGCGCCGGCATTGGCCAGGTAACGCGCGGTGGCGGCGCCGGACTTGCCCAGTCCGACCACCAGCACCTTGCGTCCCTGGAAGCTTTCGCTCATCAGCGCACCTTCAGCGTGGACAGGCCGACCAGCACCAGGATCAGCGTGATGATCCAGAAGCGCACGATGATCTTCGGCTCGGGCCAGCCCTTCAGCTCGTAGTGATGGTGCAGCGGCGCCATGCGGAAGATGCGCTTGCCGCCGCTGTACTTGAAGTACAGCACCTGCACCGCCACCGACACGGTTTCGGCGACGAACACGCCGCCCATGATGGCCAGCACGATCTCCTGCCGCACCAGCACCGCCACCACGCCCAGCGCCGCGCCCAGCGCGAGCGCGCCGACGTCGCCCATGAACACCTGGGCCGGATAGGCGTTAAACCAGAGGAAGCCGAGTCCCGCACCGGCGATAGCGGTGCAGAAGATGGACAGCTCGCCCACCCCGGCGATATAGGGAATGCCGAGGTAGCTGGCGAACTTGACGTTGCCGGTGGTGTAGGCGAACAGCGCCAGCGCCGAAGCCACCAGCACGGTCGGCATGATGGCCAGGCCATCGAGCCCGTCGGTCAGATTGACCGCGTTGCTGGAGCCGACAATCACCAGGTAGCTCCAGGGAATGAACCACCAGCCCAGCTGCAGCGTCACTTCCTTGATCAGCGGCAGGATCAGCGTGGTCTCCGCCGGCGTCTTGGTGGTGAGGTAGATGCCGATCGAGGTGGCGAAGCCGGCCAGCGACAGCCAGAAATACTTCGTCCTCGCCGACAGGCCCTTGGGCGACTTGTGCTTGATCTTGAGCCAGTCGTCGGCGAAGCCCACTGCGCCGAAGGACAGCGTCACGAACAGTGCGAACCAGATGAAGCGGCTCGACAGGTCGCCCCACAGCAGGGTGGCGATGGCGATGGCGCCGAGGATCATGGCGCCGCCCATGGTCGGCGTGCCGGTCTTGGCCAGATGGCTCTGCGGTCCGTCGCGGCGGATCACCTGGCCGAACTTGAGTACCTGCAGGCGGCGGATGATCTGCGGCCCGAACACGAAGCAGAAGATCAGCGCGGTGAGAATGCCGAGAATGGCGCGCACCGACAGGTAGCCGAACAGGCGGAAGCCGCCGACGTAGTGCTGCAGGTATTCGGCCAGTGCGTAGAGCATCAGTGGGCCTCGGCCACGGTGGTGCCGGTCAGCGCGGCGACGACGCGCTCCATGCGGGAGGAACGCGAACCCTTGACTAGCAGCGCCACCTGGCCGGCGTCGGTCCCGGCGAGGTCGTCGCGCAGCGCCTCGATCAGGGCCTCCACTGTGGGGAAATGGCGTGCCTGCGCGCCGAAGCCCTGCGCCGCGTGCTGCGCCAGCGTGCCGACCGTGTAGAGGCGGTCGATGCCGAGCAGGCGCGCGCTGCGGCCCGCCTCTTCGTGGATCGCCGCTTCGTCGCCGCCCAGTTCGCGCATGTCGCCCAGCACCAGCCAGCGGCTGCCAGGCAGGCCGGCCAGCAGGTCGAGCGCGGCGCGCAGGCTGGTGGGATTGGCGTTGTAGCTGTCGTCGAGCAGGCGCGCACCCTGCGGCGTGCCCATCCAGCTGAGACGCCCGGCCACCGGCCGCACCTGGCCGAGACCGGCGGCGATGGCGGCAACATCCATACCCAGCGCCAGACCGGCCGCGGCGGCCGCCAGCGCGTTGAGGACGTTATGGCGCCCGGGCAGCGGCAGTTCGACGCGGGCGCGGCCTTGCGGCGTGATCAGGTTGAAGACGGTGGCGGTCGGCGCGTGCTCGGGTTGGCCGTGGATGTCCTCGGCGCGCACGTTGGCATGCGCAGACAGGCCGAAGCTGAGCACGGTGCTGGCGCCGGCGAGTTCGCGCCACAGGTCGAAATAGACATCGTCACGATTGATCACGGCGATGCCGCGGCCGGCCAGCGATGTGTACATCTCGCCCTTGCCGCGGGCCACGCCCTCGCGCGAGCCGAAGCCCTCGAGGTGGGCATCGCCGGCCTGGGTGACGATGCCGATGTCGGGCCGCGCCAGGCCCGCCAGCAAGGCGATTTCGCCCAGATGATTGGCGCCCATCTCGATCACCGCGGTGCGATGCTCGGCGCGCAACCGCAGCAGGGTCAGCGGCAGGCCGATGTGGTTGTTGAGATTGCCCTCGGTGGCCAGCACCGGCCCGCGCGCGGCGCAGACCGCCGCCAGCATCTGCTTGGTGGTGGTCTTGCCGCTGCTGCCGGTGACACCGATCACGGGCAGCTCGAAATCGGCGCGCCAGCTTTTTGCGTAAGCCTGCAAAGCCGTCAGGGTATCGGCGGCGACCACCTGCGAAGGTGCGCCCTCCACCCCACCGGACACGAGTGAGCCGGCGGCGCCAAGACTGGCGGCGCGCAGCACATAGTCGTGGCCGTCGAAATTCTCGCCCTTCAGCGCCACGAACAGATCGCCGCGCCGCAACTGGCGCGTGTCGGTGACGACGCGGGCGAATGCCGCGTCCTCGCCCAGCAACCGGCCGCCGATGCGGCCCGCCATATGCGACAGATGTTCCATATTGCCTGCGGTGTTGGCAGCGGCGCTCATGCGCGCGCCTCCATGCCAAGCAAGCCCGCAACGAAAGCGCGATCGGAGAACATGCGCCGCTCGCTGCCGTAGATCTGGTAGTCCTCATGGCCTTTGCCGGCCACCAGCACCACGTCATCGGCGCCAGCTCCGCGCACGGCGCGCTCGATGGCGCGCGCGCGGTCATGCTCGACGCTGACCCGGCCCAGCATTTTCGCCGGAATGCCGCCGAGGATTTGCGCCACGATGTCGGCCGCGTTCTCGCCGCGCGGGTTGTCGTCGGTGACGATGGCCACATCGGCCAGCTCCGCCGCCGCGCGGCCCATCAGCGGGCGCTTGCCGCGATCGCGGTCGCCGCCGCAGCCGAAGACGCAATAGAGCTTGCCGCTGGTGTGGGCGCGCAAGGCTTGCAGCACCTGGGTCAGCGCTTGCGGCGTGTGAGCGTAGTCCACCACTACCAGCGCTGCGGCATGTGGACCGTGGAAGCCTTCAATGCGGCCGGGCACGGTGGTACAGGCGCTCAGCGCCTCAGCCGCATCCTTCAGCGGAGCGCCCTGGTGCAGCAGACTGGCCAGCGCGGCCAGCAGGTTGTAGGCATTGAAACGGCCGAGCAGGCGGCTGTCGATGCGCGTCTCGCCCCAGGAACTGCGAACCTCGAAGCGCAGGCCGGCGCCATGCAGCTCCAGATTGGCGCCCAGCACATAAGGCCCGCGCGCCGGCACTTCGCCGCCGACGCCATAGAGCGTCACTGCGGCGCCGCCCACCAGGGTCCGCGCCCATTCGGCTGCATGGGCATCGTCGCGATTCAGCACCGCGGCCTTGAGCCCGTCCCAGGCGAACAGTCGGCGCTTGGCGGCGGCATAGTTTTCCACGGTGCCGTGGTAATCGAGATGATCGCGGCCGACATTGGTCAGCACCGCCACGTCGAACTCGACGCCGGCGACGCGGCCCTGGTCGAGCGCGTGCGAGGACACTTCCATGGCGCAGGCGCGGGCACCCGCCTCGCGCTGCTCCGCCAGCAGGCGCTGCAGGCGCACCGCATCGGGCGTGGTATGCGAGGCATCGACGAGATGGCCGAGGCGGCCATAGCCGAGGGTGCCGAAATAGGCGCAGGGCAGGCCGAGACGGTTCAACGCCTGGGCGATCAGATGCGCCGTCGAGGTCTTGCCGTCGGTGCCGGTGACCCCGACCGTGAACAACTCGCGGCTGGGATGGCGCCAATAGCGCGCGGCAATCTCGCCCGCATGCGCACCCAGCTCGGTGACCGGCAGGGTCAGCACTTCGAACTGCGGCGCGGCGACGTCATCCGTCGGTTCCCAGGCAATCGCGGCGGCGCCGCGCTTGAGCGCCTCGCCGGCGAAGGCCAGACCATGCCGGGCCTGGCCGCGCACCGCCAGGAACAGGCTGCCGGGAACGACGCGACGGCTGTCCAGCTCGACGCCGGTCACGCCCATGTCGGGCACCGCATCGGCATAGCCCTGCAGCAGGCTGCGCAGCGAACGCGTCGCCAGGGCCGCGTTCAAGGTTGCGCTCCCGCCGCCAGCGTCAGCACCGGCGCCGCGGTCATCCTGGCGGCATCGGCGGTCTCCATCTGCGGCGTGCCGGGACTGAGGTCGGGCGGAATCTGCAGCAGGCGCGCCGCGCCCGCCATGACCCGCGCGAACACCGGCCCCGATACCGCACCGCCGTAGTAGTCGTCGCCGGCGGGATCGTCGATCATCACCAAGGCGACCAGGCGCGGATGCTCGGCCGGCAGCATGCCGATGAACACTGCCTGGTGATGGCCTTCGATGTAGCTGCCGTTGGCATTCTTGCGCACCGTGCCGGTCTTGCCGGCGACGCGGTAGCCGGCCACCATGGCGCGCGCCGCGGTGCCGCCCTTGTTGACCACCCCTTCCAGCAGCTGGCGCATGGTGCGGGCGGTCTGCTCGGAGATCACGCGCTGCGCCGGGATCTCGTGATCGCGGTGCAGGACCGACAGCTGCGGCATCAGGCCGTCGTTGGCGATGCCGGTGTAGGCGCGCACCAGCTGCAGCGCATTGACGGTGAGGCCGTAGCCGTAGGACGCGGTGGCGGTGGCGATCTGGCCCCATTCGGTGTACTTGCGCAGCACGCCGCCGGCCTCGCCCGGCAGACCCGATCCCACCGGCTCGCCGATGCCGAATTTCTGGTAGCCGGTCCACACCGATTCGGCGCCCATGATCAGGCCGACCTTGGCGGCGCCGACATTGCTCGACTTGGCCAGCAGCGTGCTCAGGTCGACGTCGCCTTCCGGATGCACGTCGTGCACGGTCAACGCGCCGACCTTGAAGAAGCCGGGGCCGGTGTCGATGTGGATATCGGCCGGCACCGCGTGCGTCTCCAGCGCCTGCGAGATCAGCAGCGGCTTGATGGTCGAGCCGGGCTCGAAGCTGTCGACCACGGCGCGGTTGCGCAAGCCGGCGGAATCGCGGTCATCGGCGCGGTTGGGGTTGTAACCGGGCTGGCTGGCCAGGGCCAGAATGTCGCCGCTGTGCGCGTCCGCCACCACGATCAGGCCGCCGCTGGCCTTGTTCTGTTCCACCGCGCTTTTCAGCTCGCGGTAGGCCAGGTATTGCAGGCGCAGGTCCATGGTCAGGTTGACGTCCTGCCCCGGCTGCGCCTGGGTGTAGTCGTCGGTGTCCTCGATGACGTGGCCGGCGCGGTCGCGGATCACGCGGCGCGAGCCGGGCGTGCCGCGCATCACCGCGTCCTGCGAGGCCTCGATGCCTTCTTGGCCCTTGCCGTCGATGTCGCAGAAGCCGACCACGTGCGCCGCCACTTCGCCGGCCGGATAGAAGCGGCGGTATTCGCGCTGCGAGAACACGCCCGGCGCGCCCAGCGCCATGAAGCGCTTGGCCTCGTCCGGGTCGATCTGGCGCTTGAGATAGACGAACTGGCGGTCGGAGCGCTCGCGCAGGAAGCTTTCCAGCTCGCTCGAGGACACGCCGAGCAGCTTGGACATCGCCACCACGTAGGGCGGCGCGTCGAGCAGGTCGGACGGCACCACCCAGATCGAATCGACCGGCGCCGACAGCGCCAGCGGCTCGCCGTTGCGGTCGCGCACCGCGCCGCGATTGGCCTGCAGCACCACCGTGCGCACCTGGCGGATGTTGCCCTGGCGGGTGAGGAAATCGTTTTCCACCACCTGCAGGTAGAAGGCGCGTCCCAGCACCGCCACGGCGAACACGGCCATCAGGCCCAGCGCCGCCTGGCGGCGCCAGTTGCCGGGCTTGTCCGGACGCAGCTTGAAGGCGGCGCTCACCGCGGCTTCTCCGCGGCGGGAGCCGCAGGAGCTGCCGGGGCGGCGGGGCCGCCGACGATCTGGTAGTCGAGCGGATCGACCATGCCGAACTGGCTGCGCGCCAGCTCGTCGACCCGGCCGTGCTGCGCCAGGGTGGCCTGCTCCAGCTGCAGCTGCGCCCATTCCAGCTGCAGGCGCTCGCTCTCCTGGCGCATGGTGTCGAGGCGCGAAGTCAGGTTGCGGTTGTGCTGCTTCGCCTGCACTACCGCCACAGCGGACACCATCACCAGCACCGCCAGCAGCAGCGGCGTCATGGTGCCGCCGCCGCTGCCGCCCTTGCCGTTGGGCGCCGCGCTCATGACAGGCGCTCCGCCACCCGCAGCACCGCGCTGCGCGCACGGGGGTTGAGCGCGATCTCTTCATCGCTGGGGAAAAAGCGGGCGACGCGCTTGAGAAGCGAGGGGCGAGAGGCGAGAGGCGCAACAGCATGCCTGTCCACCGCCTCTCGCCTCTCGCCTCCCCCCTCCCGGAAGAAGCGCTTGACCATGCGGTCTTCCAGCGAATGGAAGCTGATCACGGCGATGCGGCCGCCCGGCGCCAGCAGCGCGGGGGACGCCGCCAGGGCCGCTTCGAGTGCCGCCAGTTCGCCATTGATATGAATGCGGATGGCCTGGAAGCTGCGCGTGGCCGGGTGGATCTTATGGCTGCGCGGACCCGGCACCGTGGCGATCAGGGCGGCGAGCTGGGCAGTGCTGGTCAGCGGCGTCTCGCCGCGCGTGTCGACGATGCGCCGCGCGATGCGGCGGCTGTTGCGCTCGTCGCCGAAACGCCACAGCACATCGGCGATCTCCTCGTCCTTGGCGCGGGCCAGCCACTGCGCGGCGGACTCGCCGGACAGTGGATCCATGCGCATGTCCAGGGGGCCGTCGTTGGCGAAGCTGAAGCCGCGCGTGGCGTCGTCGAATTGCGGGCTGGACACGCCCAGGTCGAGCAGCAGGCCATCGATGCGGCCGGCGATGCCCAGTTCGGCCGCCAGCGCGCCGATCTCGGCGAAGTTGCGCGCGTGGATGCGGAAGTTCGGGGCCGCGGCGTGCTGCTTCCAGGCTTCGGCGGTGGCGGCGGGATCGCGGTCCAGCGCGTGCAGCATGCCGCTGCCGCCGAGTGCCTCGAGAATGGCGCCGCTGTGGCCGCCGCGGCCATAGGTCCCGTCCACGTAGGTTCCCCCGGCGTGGACGGCGAGTCCGGCCAGGGCTTCCGCGAGCATCACTGGCCGGTGGCTGAGCATCCGGCTAGTGCCCCGTGCTTGTAGCGCAACGGGCAAAACGCTTTGCACGGCGCGGCCCCATTACAGGTTCAGCGCCGCGTAGGCGTCGGCGTAACTCGCCTGCGCCTCGCTGGTCGACGCCGTCCACTGCGCTTCGGACCACAGTTCGAAATGATCGATCTGCCCGACCAGCACCACCTCGCTGCCCAGCTGCTTCAGTTCGCGCAGGATCGTCGGCACCACGACGCGGCCCTGCGCATCCGGCTCCGCCTCCACCGCATAGCCGACGAACAGGCGTTGCATCAGCATGCGCTTGGCGCGATCCTGAATTTTCGGGATGGCTTCGGCGATGCGCCGGAACACCGGCGCCGGATACACCTCGATGCACTCCGGCCCAAGCGTGATGGCGATCTGCTTGCCGTATTCATCGGCCAGCTGGGTGCGCAGACGCGCGGGGATCGCCAGGCGCCCCTTGTCGTCTATCGTCAGCTTGTTCGATCCGGCAAACATTGCGCGCTGGTGTGTCCCAAAATGGCCAATGGGAGCCCAAGATCACCCACTGGACTCCCTCACACCCCACTATAATCCACTAAAAACCACCCGGCAAGAATTATTTCCTGTCTGGACAAGGGCTTACGCGCACTTGCACTAGAATAGTACAGTTCTGCAAAAACAGTCACTTAGGGTGACAACTTAAAGTGCACGCTGAGACTTTGGCTGGGTCCGCCGCAGCGAAATTCCAACTTTCGTCACGTTTGGATTACCGGCGAGGCATTTTGGCCGTCCTGACCCGGCAGCTGGAGAGGCCGGGCGCTCCCGTGAGACGGGAGCAAAAACAGCGGGGCGGCGCTGGCGCGCCGCCCGCGGTGGTGAAAAGTGGGGAGCCAACCTATAAGCCGGGTTCTGTCTAGCGGCCTTGCGGCGCCGAGACAACCATTCCTCTAGGACGGCGGTCACCCGACGTCTCCAGCAGCCTACCCGGAAGGCGCGTGGGCCACGCGTTGGGCCGCGCATTGCTGCAGCAGCCCGTCCTTCCCTATTTGGCCTTGCTCCGTGTGGGGTTTTCCGTGCCGCCCCTGTTACCAGGGACGCGGTGCGCTCTTACCGCACCTTTTCACCCTTACCGGCCCCTTGCGGGACTTAGGCGGTTCGTTCTCTGTGGCACTTTCCGTCGGCTCGCGCCGCCCAGCCGTTAACTGGCACACTGCCCTGCGGAGCCCGGACTTTCCTCTCCCGCTTCGCGTCGAAACGCTGGCGGCGGCGGTTGTCTGGTTGGCTCCCCGGCGTATTGTACGCCCTTAATCCCAAGGCCCCCGCATGCGGCTGTTTTCCCACACCTGCTCGAACACCGAAATCGTCTGCGCCCTGGATTGCGCGGAACTGCTGATCGGCATCGACACCGACTCGGACTACCCGCCGCGGATCGTCGCCGGACTGCCCAAGCTGGGCCGCGACCTCGATCTCGATGTGGCCGGCGTGATCGCGCTGCGGCCGGACCTGGTACTGACCTCGCTGACCGTGCCGGGACACGAGCGCATCGTCGCCGAGCTGGAGCGCGCGGGCCTGCGCACCCTCACCTGCGATCCGCTGAGCCTGGAGGATATCTACGGCGACATTCGCCGTATCGCGCAGGCCCTCGATGTGACGGAACGCGGCGAGCGGCTGGTGGCGCAGATGCGCGCGGCGATGCCGAGAATCACCCTGCCGCGGCCGCCGAAAGTGCTGATCGAATGGTGGCCCAAGCCGGTGATCGCGCCGGCACGGCAGTCCTGGGCCACCGACCTGATCGAACTGGCTGGCGGCAACAATCCCTGGGGCGCGCTGGATGCCAAGAGCGCGCCGCTGAGCGACGCGCAGATCATCGAGGCCGCGCCCGACGCGGTGGTGATGTCCTGGTGCGGCGTGAAGGAAGAGAACTACCGCGCCGACGTGGTGCGCCGCCGGCCGGGCTGGGCCGCAGTGCCGGCACTACGGCACGACCGCATCGTGCCCATTACCGAGGCCTGGCTGGGGCGGCCCGGGCCACGGCTGGTGGAAGGCTATCGGGCACTGCGGGCGGTGATTGATGCTGTTGCCGGGGCATCTTCAGTCTGAGTGCAGCGAAGGCCCGCGAGTGCGCGGCCAGATCCTTCGCTGCGTTTATCCCGGGCGTAGCCGAGGGACTCAGGATGACAAGAAAAATCAGGCCTGCTTCGCCCCCATATCGACGTTCTTCGCTTCCGGTCCCAGCAGCGTCACCACAGTCAGGACCACCGCGACGATGCCGATGGTCCAGGCCAGCATGGTGGAGAAATTGCCGCCGTTCGCTTCGGCATAACTGGCCTGTATCGGCGACAGCAGCGACATGATGAAATTGCCGAGCTGGTAGGCGAATCCGGGCAGGATGGCGCGCACCGCGGTGGGCGCCAGCTCGTTGATATGCGCCGGCACGATGCCCCAGGCGCCCTGCACCATGAACTGCATCAGGAAGCCGCCCAAGGCCAGCATCACCGGCGTGGCGGAAAACGCCCACAGGGGAATCATCGGCAGGGCCAGCAGCGCCGCCACGGCGATGGTGCGCTTGCGGCCGAGCCTTTCCGAAAACGCGCCGAAGAAAATGCCGCCGAGCAGGGCGCCGACATTCATCACGATGACCAGCGTATCGGCGATCTCGGACGAGTAACCGCGCTGCTTGAGCAGGAAGGGCTTGTACAGGTCCTGCGAGCCGTGCGAGAAGGCGTTGAAGCAGGCCATCAGCAGGATCATGTAGAACAGCAGGGGCAGATGGGCCCGCACCGAGGTCCATAGCTCGCCGATGGAGGCGCGCTTGGCCTGCTGGCCGGCCAGCCAGGCCGGCGATTCCGGCACGTTGCGGCGGATGTAGAACACCATCAGCGCCGGCATGGCGCCGATGATGAACATGCCGCGCCAACCGACGTATTCGAAGGCGAAGCGGGAGACGATCGAAGCCGCCAGGAAGCCGATGACATAGCCCTCCTGCAGCAGACCGGAGAAGAAGCCGCGCCCTTTTGCCGGCAGGGTTTCCAGCGCCAGTGCCGCGCCGACACCCCACTCGCCGCCCATGGCGAAGCCGAACAAGGCGCGCAGTACCAGCAGGGTGGCCAGATTGGGGGCGAAGGCGGAAGCCAGCTCGAACACCGAGTAGCTCACCACGTTGAGCATCAGGATCGGGCGGCGGCCGTATTTCTCCGCCAGCCAGCCGAAGAACAGCGCGCCGAGCGGGCGCATCGCCAGGGTCAGTGAGATGCCGACCGCGACATCGTGGATCTGGACGTGAAAGTCGTCGCTGATCGCCGACAGGCACAGCACGAAAATGAAGAAATCGAAGGCATCCAGCGACCAGCCTGCCAGGGATGCGAAGAACGTGTGCCGCTGTGCCGTGGTCAACTCGCCGAACGGCCCCAAGAAAGCCATCGCCATCTCCTCCCTAAGACGTGTCGGTTGAAGATAGCATGGGCCCTCAGGGCACGGTCACGTTCCTGACCTCGGCATCAACTCCGGTCGCGCGCGCTGGCAGCGTGGGCCTGCAGACCTTCGGCATCGGCCAGGCGCCCGGCGATGGCGGCAAGCTCGCGCGCGCCTTCGGGCGAGCACTCGATCAGGCTGCTGCGCTTCTGGAATTCGTAGACGCCGAGCGGGTTGGAGAAACGCGCCGCGCGGCTGGTGGGCAGCACATGGTTGGGCCCGGCGCAGTAGTCGCCGAAAGCCTCCGGCGTATGGCGGCCGAGGAACACGGCGCCGGCATGGCGCACCTTGGCCAGCCACAGGCGCGGCTCGGCCACCGACAGCTCCAGATGCTCCGGAGCGATGCGGTTGGACAGGGCGACGGCCTCGTCCAGATCCCGCACCGCGATGAGGGCGCCGCGGCCGGCCAACGAGGCGCGCACGATTTCTGCGCGCGGCAACTCCGCGATGCGCCCGGCCATCGCCGCGGCAACGCGTTCGAGGAAGGCGCGGTCCGGCGAAATCAGGATGGACTGCGCCAGCTCGTCATGCTCGGCCTGCGAGAACAGGTCCATGGCGATCCAGCGCGGATCGGTCTGGCCGTCGCAGACCACCACGATCTCGGACGGCCCGGCGATGGAATCGATGCCGACGCGGCCGAACACCAGGCGCTTCGCCGCCGCGACGTAGGCATTGCCGGGACCGACGATCTTGTCCACCGCCGGCACCGTCGCGGTGCCGTAGGCCAGCGCCGCCACCGCCTGCGCGCCGCCGATGGTGAACAGGCGGTCCACCCCGGCCAGATGCGCCGCGCCCAGCACCACCGGGCTCAGCTCGCCGCCCGGCGCGGGCACCACCATCACGATCTCGCCGACGCCGGCCACCTTGGCCGGGATCGCGTTCATCAGCACGCTGGAGGGATAGGCCGCCTTGCCGCCCGGCACGTAGATGCCGACACGGTCCATCGCCGTGACGCGCTGGCCCAGCGCGTTGCCGAAGGCGTCGCTGAATTCCCAGCTTTCCAGCGCCTGCCGCCCGGCATAGGCGCGGATGCGCGCGGCCGCGGTATCCAGCGCCTCGCGCAGGTCCGCCGGCAGGGAATGCCAGGCGGCCTCGCGCTGGGCCGGACCGATTTCCAGCTCCGCCGCGGCGGTTACGCCGCGGCGGTCGAAGCGATTGGTATATTCCAGCAGCGCCGCATCGCCGCGCGCGCGCACCGCCGCGATGATCTCGGCAACGCGCGCCGTGACCTCGGGGTCCGCCTCGGGGGCGCGGTCCAGCAGCTGCGTCAGCCGCGCCTCGAAATCGGCGTCGCCGCTGTCGAGCCGGGTGATGGGCAGCGCTTCAGACATTGCCGACGGCCCGGGCGAAGCGATCCAGCAGGGCGCGGATCGCCGCATGCTTCATCTTCATCGCCGCCTTGTTCACCACCAGCCGCGCGCTCGATTCGCAGATGGTGACGATCTCCACCAGGCCATTGGCGCGCAGGGTGTTGCCGGTGGCGACCAGATCGACGATCACGTCGGACAGCCCCACCAGCGGCGCCAGCTCCATCGAGCCGTACAGCTTGATGATCTCCACCTGTTGGCCGCGGTCGGAGAAGTAGCGCCGCGTCATTTCCGGATATTTGGTCGCCACCCGCAGGCGGCGCGAACCGGCCGCGTCCAGCCCGCCCTTCACCAGCGGCGAATCCTTCTGCGTCGCTACCGACAGGCGGCAGCGCGCGATGCCCAGGTCCAGCGGCTCGTACAGCGCCTCGCCGCCATGCTCCAGCAGGATGTCCTTGCCGACGATGCCCAGATCGGCCGCGCCGTACTCGACATAGGTTGGCACGTCGGTGGGCCTGATCACCAGCAACTCCACGTTCGCGTCCTGCGTCGGCAGCCGCAGCAGGCGCGAAGCGTCACCCGCGGGGGCGATGCCCACGGCGGTGAGCAGGGGGGAGCTGTCTTCGAGGATGCGGCCCTTGGAAAGGGCCAGGGTCAGGGCGGTCATGGCGGGCGGATTTTACCCGTCTGAGCCATGGACCGCTCGGATTTCGGCCGGAAAACCGGGCGCGGGCACCCGGTTTTCATCTCGTCAGGTTCGTGATATCGCCGCGCGAAGTCCAAGATGCTCCACGAATGGATCGAAATCCCTGTCGCTGTATAGCAGCGTCAGCCCATTCTCGATGCAGCGGGTGGCGATCAAGGTATCGATGGTCTTTCGTACCGTGATGCCCTGCGCTCTCAACGCCCTGAAATTGCGGGCCGCCTGGATGGCGATTTCCGTTCCGACCAGTTCGACGATGGGCAATGCGGTCAGCAGCTTTTTAGCCTGATTGAAATCCCGATCGTCAGCGAATCCCTGCAGCACTTCGGCCAGGATCAGGTCCCCGGTCGCCACAGGCTCCGCGCCAAGCAGGGCATCCAGCCGGTCGGTCTCCGGGGTATGCGTGCCGCGGAAGTAGTCGATCCATACGCTGGAATCGACCAGGATCATTTGTCCGTTCTCATCGCCTCAAGATCGCCCTGCCAGCCGAGCTTGCCCCGAAAGCGCCGGATCTCGTCCTGCTTGCGCAGGCGCACGACGGTGCGCAGACCGAGTTCCACCGCCTCGCGCTTGGTCTTCAAGCCGGTAAGCCGGAGGGTTTCCTTCATCAACTTGTCGTCAATGACGATATTGGTCCGCATGATGTGTATCCTTTTCTTGCTTCATACACACTCTAGCGCCGTCCCCGACATCGCGCAAATCGAAGGGGGAAATGAGGATTTACTGCGTCACGCGCCGGATCTTGCCGCCCAGCTTGCGCAGCTTTTCCTCGATGTGCTCGTAGCCGCGATCAATGTGATAGACCCGGTCCACCAGGGTCTCGCCATCGGCCGACAGCGCCGCCAGCACCAGCGCCGCCGAAGCCCGCAGGTCGGTGGCCATCACTGGCGCGCCGCTAAGGCGCTCAACGCCGGTGACCACCGCGGTATTGCCCTCGATGTTGATCTCGGCCCCCAGGCGCATCAGCTCCTGCGCATGCATGAAGCGGTTCTCGAAAATGGTCTCGCGGATGGTGCCGACGCCCTCGGCCACGCTATCCAGGGCCATGAACTGCGCCTGCATATCGGTGGGAAAACCCGGATGCGGCGTGGTGTGGATGTCTACTGCCCTGGGCCGGCGCCCGAGCATGTCCAGCTCGATCCAGTCCGCGCCAATGCTGACCTTGGCGCCGGCCTGGCGCAGCTTGTCCAGCACCGCCTCCAGCATGCCCGGATCGGTCTGCGTCACCCGCACGCGGCCGCGGGTGATGGCGCCGGCGATGAGGAAGGTGCCGGTCTCGATGCGGTCGGGAATCACGCTGTGCGTGGCGCCATGCAGGTTTGCCACGCCCTGCACGCGGATGGTGGAGGTGCCGGCGCCTTCGATCTTCGCGCCCATGGCGATGAGGCATTTGGCCAGGTCGACCACTTCGGGTTCGCAGGCGGCGTTCTCCAGCACGGTCTGGCCCTCGGCCAGCGTCGCCGCCATCAGCAGGTTTTCGGTACCGGTCACGGTCACCACGTCGAACACGATGCGCGCGCCCTGGAGCCGGCCGGCGCGGGCCTTGATGAAGCCGCCTTCGACCTCGATCTCGGCGCCCATCGCTTCCAGCCCGCGCAGGTGCAGATCCACCGGCCGCGCGCCGATGGCGCAGCCGCCGGGCAGCGAGACCTGGGCCTCGCCGCGCTTGGCCAGCAGCGGGCCCAGCACCAAGATCGAGGCGCGCATGGTCTTGACCAGTTCGTAGGGCGCGACACAGGTGGTGATGGAGCGGGCGTTGATCTCCACCTCACCCTGCCCGGCCACGGTCACCGCCACGCCCATCTGCGTCAGCAGGCGGTTGGTGGTGGCCACGTCCCACAAGTGCGGCAGGTTGTGGATGGCCAGGGTGTCGTCGGTCAGCAGCGCGGCGCAGAGGATGGGCAGGGCCGCGTTCTTCGCGCCCGAGGCCCGCACTTCGCCCTGCAGCGGGCCGTTGCCTTGAATCAGGAATTTATCCACTTGGAGCTACTCGTTACTTGAAAAATCTGGACAAAGACTAACCGCCGCCTGGCGGCAGTTGGTGTCTTTCTTGTGCAAATGCCGCGATTTCTCGCGCGGCAGGTCCCGGGAGATGCTAGGCGCAGGGCGCCTTCGGCGCGTGGGTGCGCAGCTTCAGCGCGTGGATTTCGGTGCCCATGCGGCCGCCCAGGGTGTCGTAGACCATGCGGTGCTGCGCCACCGGCGACTTGCCGCTGAAGCCGAGCCAGATCACCTCGGCCTCGAAATGCTGGCCGTCATCGCCAGTGACGGTGACGATGGCGTCCGGCATGCCGGCCTGAATCAGTTGCTTGATTTGGTCTTTGGTCATCATGTTGAAAGTTTCTCAGCGACGCAGCTTGTAGCCGGTCATCAGCATCCACAGGCAGATCGTGGACAACAGCACCAGGAAGCCCGCGGCCCACGCCAGGCTCAGCGCGATCGGCACGTCGGCCTGGCCGAAGAAGCCGTAGCGGAAGCCGTCGATCATGTAGAAGAAAGGATTGAAGTGCGAGGCCGCATACCAGAACGGCGGCAGCGCATGCACCGAGTAGAACACGCCCGACAGGAAGGACAGCGGCGTGATGATGAAGTTGGTGAAGGCGGCCAGATGGTCGAACTTGCTGGCGACGATGCCGGCGATCAGGCCCAGCACCGCCAGGCTGGCGCCGGACAGCAGGAACATCGCCAGCAGCGCCAGCGGCGCGTGCAGCGGCAAGGGCACGAACAGCAGCGCCACCGCCAGCATCGCCGAAGCGACCAGGACTGCGCGCACCAGGGCGGCGGTGACGTAGGCGGCGAACCATTCCCAGGCGCCCAGCGGCGCCATCAGCAGGAACACCAGGTTGCCCATGATCTTCGACTGGGTCAGCGAGGAGGAGCTGTTGGCGAAGGCGTTCTGGATCACCGTCATCATCACCAGGCCCGGCACCAGGAACTCGGTGTAGTCGACACCGGGATAGACCGGCGCACGGCCCTTCATCGCCTGGGCGAACACCAGCAGGTACAGCAGGGCGGTAACCACCGGCGCGGTGACGGTCTGCCCCAGCACGTTCCAGAAGCGCTTGATCTCCTTGGCGGTCAGGGTGAAGAACCCGACGCGATCGGAGAAGCGTGCCAGATCGGCCTCGGGCGCCAGATCGGTGGGCAGCTTGGCCTGGTTCACCGGACACCCCCGTTGACGGCCGGGCGGGAGTGGTCGTGGGTCAATTCGATGAAGATGTCCTCCAGGTCCGGCTCGCGCGTATGCACGTCCTCCAGGTCCAGGCCGGCGGCGCGCAGCGCGGTGAAAACGCCGCTGATCGGATGCTTCTCGCGATCCAGGCGCAATTCGATCGAGCCGTTCTTCTCGCCGGAGACCAGCGGGCGCAGCGATTCCGGCAGCAAGCCCTCGTTGGCCAGCTTGATGCGCAGGAAACGAAACGGATGGCGGTTGAGTAGCTGCGCGGTGGTTTCGATGACGCGGACCTTGCCCTTGTCGATGATGGCGATGCGCTCGCACAGATCCTGCGCTTCTTCCAGGTAGTGGGTGGTCAGCACCACCGTCGTGCCCTTGGCGTGCAGTTCGCTCATGAAGCCCCACAGGGTGCGGCGCAGCTCGACGTCGACGCCGGCGGTGGGCTCGTCGAGGATCACCACCGGCGGCCGGTGCACCAGGGCCTGGGCGATCAGCACGCGCCGCTTCATGCCGCCGGAGAGGGTGCGCATCGAGGCGTTGCGCTTGCTGTCCAGATCCAGCTTGACCAGCATCTCGTCGATCCACGGCCAGCTTTCGCGGCCGCAGCCGTAGTAACCGGCCTGGATGCGCAGCATGTCGACCACCTTGAAGAAGGGATCGAACACCAGCTCCTGCGGCACCACGCCGATCAGGCGGCGCGCGCTGCGCCAGTCGCGCACGGTGTCATGGCCGAGCACGCCGATACGGCCCTGGTCGGCGCGGACCAGGCCGGCGATGATGTTGATCAGGGTCGACTTGCCGGCGCCGTTGGGACCGAGCAGGCCGAAAAACTCGCCGCGACGGATGTTGAAACCGACGCCGTCCAGCGCCTGCACCTTGCCATAAGCTTTGCGGACGCCATCGATGCTCAGGGCGTCCGTTGGGGAGGTATTCATTGGGCGCGGATTATACGCCTCGCTCCGCATCCGGCCGGCCGCAATCCGCCGTAATCGTTCAAGCCACTGACAAAAGCGGCAATTTCAGCCACCCTGCCCCATGACCACCGCCCTCGTCTGGTTCCGACGCGACCTGCGGCTCGCCGACAATCCCGCGCTGCGCCACGCCCTCGAGCACCACCGGTGGGTGCTGCCGGTGTACATCCACGCCCCGGACGAGGAGACTCCCTGGGCGCCCGGCGCCGCCGCACGCTGGTGGCTGCATCATGCGCTGGCCGCGCTGGCGGCGGACCTGGCCAAGGCCGGCGCGCCGCTGCTGATCCGGCAGGGGGCGAGCCTGGACCAGCTGCGCCAGCTGGCCCGGGCGGCGGGCGCCGTGGCGGTGTACTGGAACCGCCTGTACGAGCCGGCCCTGATCGGGCGCGACCAGCGGATCAAGCAGTCGCTGCGTGAGGACGGCTTGACGGCGGACAGCTTCAACGCCGCACTACTGATCGAGCCCTGGGAGCTGAAGACCGGCCGTGGCGACCCCTACCGCGTATTCACCCCGTACTGGCGCGCGGCCAGCCAGCGCCTGGCGCAGCGCGCTCCCTTGCCGGCGCCGCGCCGGATCGAGCCGGCGCAGTCGACGCCGCCCGGCGTTGCCCTCGATGCCCTGGGGCTGCGTCCGGACCTACCCTGGGACGGCGGCTTGCGCGAAACCTGGCGGCCCGGCGAAGCGGGCGCCTGGTCGTTGCTGCACCGTTATTGCGACGAGGGGGCGCCGCGTTACCGGCAGGAGCGCGACCTTCCGGCATTGGACGCCACTTCGCGCCTGTCGCCGCACCTGCACTTCGGCGAAATCTCGCCGCTGCAGATCGTCGCGCGCCTGCGCCGGCTGGCCGCCGAGGATGCCGCCGCGGGCCTCATCGCCAATACCGATCATTACATCCGTGAACTGGGCTGGCGCGAGTTCTCGCATCATCTGCTGTTTCATTACCCGCACACGCCACAACAGCCGCTGAACCGCAAGTTCGACGCCTTCCCCTGGCGCAAGCCGCGCGACTACGCCGCCGACCTGCGCGCCTGGCAGCGCGGCCGCACCGGCGTGCCGCTGGTCGATGCCGGCATGCGCCAGCTCTGGCACAGCGGCTGGATGCACAACCGCGTGCGCATGATCGTCGCCAGCTTTCTCACCAAGAACCTGCTGATCCCCTGGCAGGAAGGCGCGCGCTGGTTCTGGGACACCCTGGTCGACGCCGACCTGGCCAACAACACCCTGGGTTGGCAGTGGACCGCCGGCTGTGGCGCCGATGCCGCGCCTTACTTCCGCGTTTTCAATCCGGTGCTGCAAAGCGGCAAGTTCGATCCGCGCGGCATCTATCTCAGGCGCTGGCTACCGGAGCTGGCGAAGGTGGCGGACGATGCCGTGCACGCGCCATGGCTGGCGCGAATCGCCACGCCTTCTCCTTACGACCAGCCAACAGTCGATCTGGCCGGCTCGCGGCTACGGGCCCTGGCGGCTTATGCCAGCATCAAAAATGCTTGAGCCCTTGCTTAATCGCCTCTTGATCCACACCTTTACCCGCATCCGGTAACATTGCATCCCCCCGCTGCCCGATTCCGCCATAAGCATTTGAACGATCACACACAACACGTGGATTCCGCCGCATTGCAGGCCGCCGGCCGACGCGTGCTCGAGATCGAGCGCGATGCCGTGGCGGAACTGCTGCCGCGGGTGGACGACGCTTTCGCGCAGGCCTGCATGGTGATGCTGCGCTGCAACGGCCGCGTCGTGGTCACCGGCATGGGCAAGAGCGGCCATATCGGCAACAAGATCGCCGCCACCCTGGCCAGCACCGGCACACCCGCGTTCTTCGTGCATCCGGGCGAGGCCAGCCATGGCGACCTCGGCATGATCACGCGCCAGGACGTGGTGATCGCCATCAGCAACTCCGGCGAAACCGCCGAGATCCTCACCATCCTGCCGCTGATCAAGCGCATGGGCGCGCCGCTGATCGCCATGACCGGCAAGCCCGGCTCGACCCTGGCGCGCAGCGCGGAAGTGCACCTGGATGTTTCGGTCGGCCAGGAAGCCTGCCCGCATAACCTGGCGCCGACCGCCAGCACCACCGCCACCCTGGCCATGGGCGACGCCCTGGCGGTGGCGCTGCTGGAAGCGCGCGGCTTCACCCAGGAGGATTTCGCACGCTCCCATCCGGGCGGCGCACTGGGCCGGCGCCTGCTGCTGAAGATTTCCGACCTGATGCACACCGGCGCGCGCGTGCCGCAGGTCGGGCCGGACGCCTCACTCTCCGAAGCCCTGCTGGAAATGACGCGCAAGGGCCTGGGCATGACCGCCATCGTCAATGCGCAGGGCCAGGCCCTGGGCATCTTCACCGACGGCGACCTGCGCCGCGTCATCGACAACGGCCTCGACGTGCGCCGCGTCAAGATTGCCGAAGTGATGACCCGCGGCGGCAAGAGCATCGGCGCCGATCAGCTGGCGGTCGAGGCGGTCAACCTGATGGACCAGCACAAGATCACGGTGCTGACGGTGCAGGATGAGCAGCACCATGTGCTCGGCGTGATCCACATGCACGACCTGCTGCGCGCCGGAGTGGTATGAGCCAACCCACCCTGAGCGAACGCGCGCGCGACATCCGCTGCGTGGTGCTCGATGTCGATGGCGTCGTCACCGACTGCAAGCTCTACCTCGGTCCCGACGGCAGCGAGTGGAAAGCGGTGAACGTGCGCGACGGCCTCGGCATCAAGCTGCTGCTGCAGGCCGGGATCGAGGTGGCGGTGATTTCCGGCCGCCCCTCGGCGGCCATGCAGCAGCGCTTCGAATATCTCGGCGTGCGCCATATCTGGCTCAATGTCGAGCGCAAGATCCCGGCCTTCGAAACGCTGCAGCAGCTGCTCGGCCTCGAAGACCGGCAGATGGCGGTGATGGGCGACGACGTGCCGGACCTGCCGCTGATGCGCCGCGCCGGCCTGGCCCTGACCGTGGCCGACGCCCATCCGAAAGCCCTGGCCGCCGCGCACTGGGTCAGCCGCCTGAACGGCGGCAACGGCGCGGTGCGCGAGGCGGCGGACATGATCCTGCGAGCGCAGGGCAAGGACGAGACAGCGGAGGGCGCACACTCGTGAATTGGCGCAAGCTGATCCCGCTGCTGCTGGTGCCGGCCCTGGCCGGCCTGTTCTATACCTTCCAGCGCATGGACAACACCATCGTGGAATCGCCGCAGGGGCCGGTGGAGCTGCCGCGCTACACGCTCGGCGACGCCGAGCTGACCCGCTTCGACAGCGACGGCAACATCAGCCTGACCGGCCAGGCCGACACTATCGACTACTTCGACGACCAGTCCGGCCGCGCCCAGAACCTGCGGGTGGACCTGGTTGCCGACGACGACCGGACCTGGCACCTGACCGCCCCGGCGGCAACCTTGCCGGCCCATCAGCGCCGCTTCATGCTGGAAGGCCCGGTGCTGGCCAAGGGCCAGTGGCCGGACAACGGCGAGGACGTGGTGGTGCATACCGATCACCTGTGGGTCGATCCCGACCGGCGCGAGATCGACACCGATGCCCCGGTGGACCTGCAGAGCCCGCAGCGCACCGGCAACGCGGTAGGCATGCATTCCGACTGGGCCGCACAGACGCTGCAGCTGCTGCATAACGTGAAGATGACCTATGAAGCTCCGCATTGAAGGGAACGCAGTCGCGGTCATAATCCTGGCCCTGCTGCTGCCGGCCCTGGCATGGGCGCAGACTCCGGCCGCTACAGCGCCGGCACAACAGGTGGCGGCAAGCCAGACCACAGCCGCGCCGGCCAAGACGGCAGGTACTGCCCCTGCTGGCTCGGAACACAACACCAAGGAACAGCTGGGTCGCCTGCCCTCGGCCGCCGATCTCAGGCCGAACGGGCCGGTCACCATCGGCGCCAATCACGCCGAGCTGGTGCAAGGCAACTCGGCGGTGTATGTCGGCAATGTCACGCTCGATTCCGATACCCTGAAAATGGACGGCGACCGGCTGGAGCTGAAGCGCGCCGCCGACGGCCAGTACACCGCCAAGGTCACCGGCGCGCCGGCACACATGTCGCATGCCGGCACCGGGCCGGACAACCCGGCGATGACCGCCCATGCCAAGACCATGACCTACGACTCGCGCGCGGGCGTGGTGGATCTGGTCGGCGAAGCGCTGATGACGCGCGGCGACGATACCACCACGGCGGAAACCATCCGCTACTACGTGCTGGATCAACGCTACGAGGCATCCGGCGGCGACAGCCCCGGGGGCCGCGTCAAAATCGTCCTGCCGCAGGTCAACACCCCGGGTGCGCCGGCGCCGGCTGCCACAGCGCCCGCGGCGAACGACAAGCAGCCCGCCGCCAGCGCTGCGCCGCCCGCCGCGCCACCGGCAACGACGCAGAGCGGGGGAGGCAAGCCATGAGCACGGCGCAGCGCGAGCCGCGGCTGCAAGCGGTGGTCACCGCCACAACGCCGGTCACGGCGAAACAATCCCTGCTGGCGGCGCGCGGCCTGGTCAAGCGCTACCGCCGGCGCACCGTGGTCAGCGACGTCTCGCTCAACGTCAGCGCCGGCGAGATCGTTGGCCTGCTCGGGCCCAACGGCGCCGGCAAGACCACTTCGTTCTACATGATGGTGGGCCTGGTCAAACCGGACGGCGGCAGCATCGAGCTGGACGGCGCCGACATCACGCGCCTGCCGATGCACGCGCGGGCGCGCATGGGCATCGGCTATCTGCCGCAGGAAGCCTCAGTGTTCCGCAAGCTGTCGGTGGCGGACAACATCATGGCGATCTTGGAAATCCGCGAGGACCTGAACAGCGAAGGGCGCAAGGCCGAGCTGCAGCGGCTGCTGACCGAGCTGCACATCGGCCATGTGCAGGAAGGGCTGGGCATGTCGCTGTCGGGCGGTGAGCGCCGCCGCACCGAGATCGCCCGCGCCCTGGCCGCCAATCCGCGCTTCATCCTGCTCGACGAGCCTTTCGCCGGCGTCGATCCGATCGCCGTGCTCGACATCCAGCACATCGTGCGCCATCTGGCCGCGCGCGGCATCGGCGTGCTCATCACCGACCACAATGTGCGCGAGACGCTGGGCATCTGCGACCGCGCCTACATCCTCAACGAGGGACTGGTCATCGCCGACGGCGCGCCGGCCCATGTGCTGGAGAACGAGACGGTGCGTCGGGTCTACCTGGGCGAGCAGTTCAAGATGTAGTGCAGGCTGCCCGGCGGCGGACTCGCCGGAGTGTCGGGGCATTTTGGAGGGAATCTCAGGGGACAGCCTCCCCAAGGCCACGAAACCGCCGATGGCCCGCTTTCCGCCCGTTGAGCCGCCCCTGCGCCCTGGGTGGAAATTTTTAAGATCATACTCCAGCCACATCGATTTTGTGCAAGTACAATGCCAAACATGGATAACACGCTGAGAGCGTTGTGAAACAGTCGCTGTCGCTACGCACTGGTCTGAGCTTGACCATGACGCCTGCCCTGCAGCAGGCGATCCGGCTATTGCAGTTGTCCAGCCTCGACCTGCAGCAGGAGATCCGCCAGGCGCTGGAATCCAATGTGATGCTGGAATCCACCGCCGACGAGTCGGAAACCGCGGAGGAAGTGGCGGCCGAAGTCGCCGCCGAGGGTGGCGACGAGATCGAAGGCGCGGCGGAAAGCTCGCTGGACCTGGCCGGCAACAAGGAAATCCCCGAGGAAATGCCGGTCGACGCCGACTGGGGCGATATCTACGACAGTCCTGCGCCGTCCTCTTCCAGCAGCGGCGCCGACGACGACGGCCTGCACGATTACCTACAGGCCAACCTGCACGGCAGCACCAGCCTGCGCGAGCACCTGGTGTGGCAAGCCAGCATCGCGCCATTCGACGCGCTGGAAGCGGAGATCGCGCTGCATCTGGTCGACGCCATCAACGACGACGGCTACCTGGAAGACTGGGACAGCCTGAGCAAGCGGCTGGCCGAAGCACTCGGCGTGCCGCCGCAGCGCATCGAACAGGTGCTGCGCCAGGTGCAGGATTTCGACCCGCCCGGCGTGGGCGCGCGCGACCTGACGGAGTGCCTGCGCCTGCAATTGCAGCAATACCCGCCGAAGACTCCCGGCCTGGCCGAGGCGCTGCGCGTGCTGGAAGCGCCGATGGCGCTGCTGGCGCGGCGCGAGGAAGCGCCGCTGGCCCGCGCCACCGGCCTCGACGCCGAGGCGATCCGCGCCGCCCTGGCGCTGATCCAGTCGCTGCAGCCGCATCCGGGACGGCCCTACCAGTCGCACGAGAACGAATATGTGGCGCCCGATGTGTTCGTAGCCAAGCACCAGGGCAGCTGGCGCGTGGCGCTGAACCCGGAACACACGCCGCGCCTGCGCATCAACTCCTACTACCAGGGCATGATCAAGCGCGCCGACACCTCGCGCGACCAGTTGACCATGAAGCAGCACTTACAGGAAGCGCGCTATTTCATCAACAGCCTGGAAGCGCGCAACGAAACCCTGCTCAAGGTGGCGCAATGCATCATCGAGGAACAGCGCGCCTTCCTCGAGTACGGCGAGGAAGCGATGCGCCCGCTGGTGCTGCGCGATGTGGCCGAGCGGCTCGGCGTGCACGAGTCCACCGTGTCCCGCGCCACCGCCAACAAATACATGCTGACGCCTCGCGGCCTCTATGAATTGAAATTTTTCTTCTCCAGCCATGTCCAAACCACTGAAGGAGGTACCTGCTCCGCAACCGCCATCCAGGCCATGATCAAACGTCTCATCACGCAGGAGGACGCTGCCAAGCCCTTGTCCGACTCGACGCTCGCCGAAATGCTGCTGAAAGAGGGCATCCAGGTGGCGCGCCGCACGGTCGCCAAGTACCGCGAGGCCTTGCGCATCCCGCCTTCGCACGAGCGCCGTCCGGTCAACTGACCGACCGGCGGCACGATCAGCGGCCCGGATTTCGCATCATTTGACGTGTCCGGTCGTTTTGGCCGGCCGGTCACCCTGACCGGATACTTGCAAGGAGTCGATGAATGAACCTGAACATCTGCGGCCACCATCTCGATCTGACCCCGCCACTGCGCGATTACGTGACGGACAAGCTGAAGCGGGTCGAGCGACATTTCGATCACCTCATCGACGCTTCGGTGATCCTCTCGGTCGACAAACTGGTGCACAAGGCGGAGGCGACGCTGCATACGCGCGGCGCCAACCTGCACGCCGCCGCGGTCAATGGCGACATGTACGCCGCCATCGACGGACTGATCGACAAGCTGGACCAGCAGACGCGCAAGTTCAAGGACAAGCAGCGCAACCATCACGACCGCGAAACCATCAAGCACCAGGAGGTCTAGCGCCTGCAGCGCCCGCGCCACACTCTGGCGCGGGCGCCGACAAAGTCGTAACGTATCGGTACTAGGAACAAACATGGCCCGGCTTCCGCCGGGCTCATGTTTTTAAAGACAAAAGAGTACCGAAAATCATGAAACTCGCGGAAATCCTGAGCGGCGGCCGCGTTGCCAGCGGCGTCGCCGTCACCAGCAAGAAGCGCGCTCTGGAGGAAATCGCGAAACTGCTGGCGCAGGGCACCCCCAGCGTCAGCCACACCGACATCCTCAACAGCCTGGCCAGCCGCGAAAAGCTGGGCAGCACCGGACTCGGCCACGGCGTGGCCATCCCGCACGGCCGCATGGCCGGCATCAGCGCCAGTGTCGGCGCCTTCGTGCGCCTGAAGCACCCGGTGGATTACGAAACCCATGACGGCCAGCCGGTGGACCTGATGTTCGGCCTGCTGGTGCCGCAGAACGCCACCGGCGAACATCTTCAGCATCTGGCAGCCATCGCCGAGAAATTTTCCGACGACGCTTTCTGCACCCAGGTGCGCGAAGCCAAGGACGAAGCGGCGCTGTACGCCTTGCTGGCGAAATAGTTTCCAGCCCCCTCGCAGGTCCCCTTTCGGAAGCAAAAGGCCTGCACCCGCATGTCAATCCCGGGCGAACCCTACAGCCCCTCCTCCGCCCACGGCGTTTTCCTCGAAGTCGAGGGCCTGGGCGTGTTCCTGCGCGGCGCCAGCGGCGCCGGCAAGAGCGAACTGGGCCTGGAACTGCTGACGCGCGGCCACAAGCTGATCGCCGACGATATCGTCGAATGGCGCCGCGCCGCCGGGGAGCCGCGCGTACAGGGCAATTGCCCGCCGCTGCTGGAAGGCTTCATCGAGGTGCGCGGCCTGGGCATTCTCAACGTGCGGGCGCTGTACGGCGCGGCCTGCGTCGTCGCCGGAGCGCCGCTGGACCTGGTGATTGACCTGGGCGTGCGCGCCGAGGCCAGCGCCGAGGAGCGCCTGCACGGCTACCGCGGCAGCTACACCGTGCTGGGCGTAACCGTGCCGGAAATCTCTTTGCCGCGCCGGGTCGGGCATAATCTGGCGGTACTGGTCGAGGCGGCTTGCCGCGATCACCGGCTGCGCCTGTCGGGCTATCGCGCCGACGACGACCTGGTGGAGCGGCAGCGGCAGCGGCTGGATCATCCCGAACAGCAATAGTCACCTTCAAGGGCTGCATGCGCCTCGTCATCGTCAGCGGACTGTCCGGCACCGGCAAGACCGTGGCCCTCAAGCTTTACGAGGACCTGGGCTATTACTGCATCGACAATATCCCCCTGGACCTGGTGCAGCCGCTGATCGCGCACGCGGTAAGCCATCCGGAGCCGCGCTACAGCGAGTTCGCCATCGGCGTCGATGCCCGCGCCAACCCGAAGGAGATCAAGTCCTTTCCCGAGGTGCTGAAGGCGCTGCGGGCCCAGGGCGTGCATGTGCACGTGCTGTTCCTCACCGCCGACGACCAGGTGATCCTGCGCCGCTACAACGAGACGCGCCGCAAGCATCCGCTGTCCGGGCCGGAAGTGTCGCTGGTCGAGGCGATCCGCCTCGAGCGCAAGCTGCTGGAGCCGATCGCCGCCCTGGCCGACGATCTGCTCAACACCTCGGCGATGAACCTGCACGACCTGCGCAACGCCATTCACGCGCGCCAGCCCGAGGCGGGCAGCGGCCGGCTGGCGGTGCTGTTCCTGTCCTTCGGCTACAAGAACAGCCTGCCGGACGGCGCCGATTTCGTCTTCGACGTGCGCAACCTGCCCAATCCGCACTGGGTGCCGGAGCTGCGCGCGCTCACCGGCCGCGACGAGGCGGTGGCGAAATACCTGGAGAGCCACGCCGAAACCGGGGCGCTGCTCGACGACATCCGCAGTTTCCTGGCGCACTGGCTGCCGGCGTTCCAGCAGCAGGACCGCAGCTACGTCACCGTGGCGATCGGCTGCACCGGCGGCCAGCACCGCTCGGTTTACATGGTCGAGCAGCTGGCCGCCTCGTTCCAGGGCCGCTTCGGCCAGGTCATCGCCAAGCACCGGGAACTGGGCCTGTGAGCAGCGCCGCCGTGCCAGGGCGCGCCGTGGTCGGCGTGCTGCTGGTGACGCACGGCAAGCTCGGCCATTTCCTGCTGGAGACCATGAGCGACATGATCGGCGCCCTGCCCCTGCCGACCGATGTGCTGGAAGTGCGCCGGGTGCAGGCCACCGACGTGCTGCTGCTGCAGGGACGGCGCATGATCGAGCGCCTCGACCAGGGCGCCGGCGTGCTGCTGCTCACCGACGCCTTCGGCAGCACCCCCAGCAATATCGCCAACCGCCTGGCCGAAGCGCCGCATACCGCGGTGGTGGCCGGCATCAACCTGCCGATGCTGGTGAAGATCTTCAATTACCCGCAACTCGACCTGGCGGCGATGACCCGCGCCGCGGTCGAAGGCGGACAACGCGGCGTGGTGGTCTGCCCCACACCGGCCCAACGCATCAAGGAATAAGCCCGCGGATGGACAACAACAGCGATCACCAGCCGATCGAAAAAACCGTCACCATCGTCAACCGCCTCGGCCTACATGCGCGCGCCGCCGCCAAGCTGGTGACGTTGGCGGCGAAGCACCAGAGCGACGTGCTGGTGCGCAAGGATGGCCGCGAGGTCAGTGGCAAGAGCATCATGGGCGTGATGATGCTGGCCGCCGCCCAAGGCAGCCATATCACGCTGGTGGCGCAGGGGCCGGACGCCGCGGAGACGCTGGAAGCGCTGGCGGCGCTGGTGGCGAACCGGTTCGACGAGGAAGCGTGAGAACGGCAGTGGTTAGTGATCAGTGCTTAGTGATTAGTGGCGCAGCGCTGGCGTCAGCGGTCGCCCGCGCGTCCTGCTTTTACTGGTCACTAACCACTAACCACTGGCCACTTCCGCCGTATCGCGGAGCGCGTGCGTCATGAGCCTGTGGCTCAGCGGCATCGGAGTCTCGCGAGGCATCGGCATCGGCCGGGTGCAGCGCCTGCATGGCGGCGACTTGGAGATTCCCGAGTACCAGCTGCCGCCCGCCGAGATCGAGCATGAAGTGACGCGCTTTTTCGGCGCGCAGCGCCGCGCCAAGGAGCAGCTGCGGCAGATCCGCGCGCAAATCCCTGGAGGCACGCCGGGCGAGATCGCCGCCTTCATCGACACCCATCTGCTGATGCTCGACGACCGCTCGCTGACGGAAGCGGTGGTGGCGCTGATCCGCAGCGCGCAGTGCAACGCCGAAGCGGCGCTGAAGAAGCAGCGCGATGCGTTGACCGCGGTGTTCGAGCAGATGGAAGACCCCTATCTGCGCTCGCGCAAGGACGACGTGCAGCACGTCTCCGCGCGCATCCTGCGCATCCTGCTGAAGCAGGAGAAAGGCGTCGCGGCGCAACGCACCGAGCAGGCCGAGCCGCCGGTGATCGTCGCCGATGACGTCACCCCGGCCGACATCATCCTGCTGTCGCAACAGGGCGTGGCGGCCTTCATCACCGAGTACGGCGGCCCGTTGTCGCACACCGCGATCCTGGCGCGCAGCTTCGGCATTCCCACCATCGTCGGCCTGCACGCGGCGCGGCGCCTGCTGCGCGAGGGCGAGGTGGTGATCGTCGACGGCGACCTGGGCCACGCCCTGGCCGATCCCGACACGCAGGCACTGGATTTCTTCCAGGCCAAGCGCACGCGCCAGCTGGCCGACCGCGCCGCCCTGTCGCAGCTGCGCGACAAGCCGGCGATCTCGCGCGACGGGGTCAAGATCAAGCTGCTGGCCAACATCGAGATGAGCGAGGACGCCGCCCACGCCGCCGAGCTCGGCGCCGAGGGCGTGGGCCTGTACCGCACCGAGTTCCTCTACATGAACCGGCGCGACCTGCCGGGCGAGGAGGAGCAGTACGAAGCCTATTCGCGCGTGGTCGCGGCGGTGAAAGGCCCCATCACCATCCGCACCCTCGATCTCGGCGCCGACAAGCAGGTCGACTCCGGCAGCCGCCAGGGCCCGACGCCGAACAACCCGGCGCTGGGCCTGCGCGCCATCCGCCTGTGCCTGAAGGAGCCGGAGCTGTTCCGCACCCAGGTGCGGGCCCTGCTGCGCGCCTCGGCCCACGGCGCCATACAGATCATGCTGCCGATGATTTCCAGCGTGCAGGAATTCCGCCAAGCGCAGCAGATCATCGCCGCCGCCACCGAGCAGCTGCGCGCCGAAGGCCAGGCGGTGGCCGACAACGTCCCGGTGGGCGCGATGATCGAGGTGCCGGCGGCAGCATTGGCGGCGCCGCTGCTGGCGCGGCATGCGCGCTTCTTCTCCATCGGCACCAACGACCTGATCCAGTACACCCTGGCCATCGACCGCGTCGACGAGGAAGTGAACTACCTCTACGACCCGCTGCACCCGGCGGTGCTGCGCCTGATCCGCATGACCATCGAGGCCGGCGAGCAGTCCGGCGTGCCGGTGGCGATGTGCGGCGAGATGGCCGGCGACCCGCGCCACACGCGCCTGCTACTGGGCCTGGGCCTGACCGAGTTCTCGATGCACCCGGCCAGCGTGCTGGAAGTGAAGCGCATCATCATGGAATCGAACGTGGCGGACCTGCGCCGCCAGGCGCAGCGCGTGCTGGCCGCCGGCAGCGTGCGCGAATTTCAGGACCTGGTGGCCGGCTTCAGCCACTGAAGCCGCTGTCCACCTTGTCCGGCAGGCTGTCCGCGGACACTCCAGCGCCCTGATTTTTTCTGATAACTCCTTGTAAATCAATAAGTAATCAGTTGGCATCGCGGTTGCTCCGTCCCTGTCACGACAGACAGCGGAGCAGCACATGCGGAAGCGGGTAAAAGCGGTAGCCTGGGGTGGACTGGCCTGCGCGGCCCTGGCGGCACCGGCCGCGGTGCGGGCCAACGATCTGCTCGACGCCTACCGCCAGGCGCAGACCCAGGACACCACCCTGGAAGCGGCCCTGTACCAGCGCGGCGCGGCGATCGAGGCGCGTCCGCAGGCGCTGGCCGCTTTCCTGCCGCAGCTCGACGCCAATGCCAACCTGGCGCGCGACAAGATCAACAGCGACGGCAGCGACAACAGCGCGATTACGCCGCCGGGATCCACTGCCCCCTCGGTGTCGGCCTCGGGCGTGGCGTTCGGCAACAGCGCGGTCTACGCCCTGACCCTGAACCAGCAGCTGTGGAGCTTCCAGTCGTTCCACAAGCTGGCCGAGGCCAATCTGCAGGTGGCGCAGGCCGAAGCGAACTACCGCGATGCCCGGCAGAGCCTGATCCTGCGTGTCGCCACGGCCTATTTTAACGTGCTGTCCGCGGTGGACACGCTGCGCACCAACCAGCTCGAGCGCGAGGCTTACGGCGAGATGCTGCGGCAGGCGCAGAAGCGCGTCGACAACGGCCTGTCTCCGCAGACCGATGTGAAGGAGGCGCAGTCCTTCTACGACGTCACCGCCGCCAGCGTCATCGACGCCGAATCGGCACTGGACGACGCCCGCCGCGCGCTGACGGAACTGACCGCGCGCGAGATGCCGGCGATCGCGCCGCTGAAGGACGAAATACCGCTGGCGCAGCCGGACCCGGCCAGTCCGGAAGACTGGGTGCAGACCGCGCTGCAGGACAACTACGCGCTGAGCGCGGCGGACCTGCAGGCGCAGGCGGCGCAGCGCGACATCAGCGCCAACCGCGCGCGGGCGCTGCCGACCCTGTCGCTGCAGGGCTCGGTCAGCAAGTACGACTATTCCAGAGAGATCGGCAGCAACGAGCGCGACGATCATGTCGACGTGGTGGTGGACTGGCCGCTGTTCCAGGGGGGCACCGTCGCCTCACTGGTGCGCCAGGCGAAAAATACCTTCGGGCAACTGCACGCGCAGTACGAGGGCCAGCGCCGCAGCGTCGAGCGACAGACCCATGCCGCGTACCGCGGCGTGGTGTCCGGCATCGAGAAGATCCGCAGCAATCGCCAGGCGGCGGACTCCAACCGGGCCGCCGTGGACGCCAGCCGCGCCGCGCTGGAAGTCGGCACCCGCACCGAGTTTTCGCTGTTGCAGGCACAGACCAATTACTACGACGCGCTGCGCAGCTATTACCAGTCGCGTTACGACTACCTGACCAATTCGCTGACGCTGAAGCAGCTCGCCGGGCGCCTCGGCGAGGCCGATCTGGCGGCCATCGACGGCTTCCTGGTGTCCGGTAGCGCCGCGCCGACTACAGCGTCCGCAGTGTCCGGTGGTCTGTCCGCGGACACTGCCACGGCGGACGCTGCGAAATAAATATGTTCATTTTCAATAGGTTGAATTGTTTTTCTACTCGGCACGGGGCTTGCGCTTACCTGTACCAGTCGCTGCACCACACGGCCCGGAGGCCCTGCAATGTTTCGTGACACCTCAGCCCAGGATATTCCGCTGGCAAGCGCCCAGATCCCGCGCCGGCGCCGCCGGGCCGCCTGGATTGCGGCGGCGCTGGTGGCGCTGGGGCTGATCGCACTGGGGGCTCCCAGGATCGCCCGGCTGTTCTCGGCGCAGGCCTCGGTCAGCGCCGCGCGGCTGAGCTTCGCCATGGTCGAGCGCGGCGACTTCACCCGCGACATCGCCGCCGAAGGCAAGGTCATCGCCGCCGTCAGCCCGACGCTGTATGCCGCTTCCGCCGGCACCGTGACCCTCAAGGTGCACGCCGGCGACCAGGTGCAGCGGGATCAGGTGGTGGCGAGCATCGACAGCCCGGACCTGTCGAGCAAACTGGCCCAGGAAAAGGCCGCGCTGGGCAGCTTCGAGGTCGATTACCAGCGGGCCCAGCTGGACGCGCGCCGCCAACAGATGACGGTGCAGGAAAACTTCGACCGCGCCCAGGTCGACCAGCAGACCGCCGCGCGCGAAGTGCAGCGCAGCGACAAGGCTTACCAGGAAGGCGCCTATTCGGAGCTGTCGCTGCTGCGCGCCAAGGATGCGCTGGAAAAGGCCAACTTCGACCTGGAGCACATGCGCAAGGAGCTGCAGCTGGAGCCGGAGCAGCTGCGCTTCGACGTGCAGAGCAAGCTGCTGGCGCGCGATCACGAGCAACTGCTGGTGGCGGACCTGCAGCGCCAGGTGGATGGCCTGAGCCTGCGCTCACCGGTCACCGGCCAGATCGGCCAACTGCTGATCGCCGAGCGCGCCAGCGTGGCGCGCGATGCGCCGCTGCTGACGGTGATCGACCTCAGCGCCCTGGAGCTGGAAATGAAAGTGCCGGAAAGCCTGGCGCGCGACCTGGCGGTGGGCATGCCGGCGCAGATCAGCGGCGCGGAGCACGAGTGGGACGGCACGGTCAGCGCGGTGTCGCCGGAGGTGGTGACCGGCGAGGTGGCGGCGCGGGTGCGCTTCGCCGGCGGCACGCCGGAAGGCCTGCGCCAGAACCAGCGGCTGTTGGTGCGGGTGGTGCTGGACCAGCGCAAGGACGTGCTGATGGTGGCGCGCGGCTCCTGGCTGGATACGGAAGGCGGCCACTTCGCCTATGTCGTCAACGATGGGCTGGCGCAACGGCGCGCCATTCGCGCTGGCGCCAGCAGCCTGTCCACGGTGGAGATCCTGGAGGGCCTGCAGCCGGGGGAGCGCATCGTCGCTTCCGGCACCGATATTTTCAACAGCGCGCCGAGCGTGATGATCAGCCGCTGAAGCGCGGCGCCTGTAGACCCGATGAATCAGCGGACACAGTACTTGCAACATAAGGAGACAGTCATGAGCAAGAATGGAATGATGGTGAAGGCGGGCGGTATGGCCACGGCCGCGGCGGCACACGCGATATTTGTCTACGCGCTGATCGCCGGCCAGCCGGCGCCGGCGCTGTATCTGGCGCAGCTCGCCGCGCCGCCGCAGCAGACCATGGAGTCGCCGCAGTGGCGGGTGGCCGCGCGCGGCGAAAACCCGGTGGACAGCCGGGCAGCGCACCCGATCATGGTGACGCAACCCGTCGCTCCCGAACACCTGCACAAGGGATTGATCACATGCTGAAGATGAGCCATCTGGCCAAGGTCTACCGCACCGAGGTGGTGGAGACCTATGCGCTGCGCGACCTGTCGCTGAACGTGCGCGAAGGGGAATTCGTCGCGGTCACCGGCCCTTCCGGCTCGGGCAAGACCACCTTCCTCAACGTCACCGGGCTGCTGGAAACACCCAGCAGCGGCCAGTACCTGCTCGATGGCGAAGACGTCAGCCAGCTCGGCGACGATGCGCGCTCGCGCATCCGCAACGAGAAGATCGGCTTCATTTTCCAGGCCTTCAACCTGATTCCCGATCTGAACGTATTCGACAACATCGACGTGCCGCTGCGCTACCGGCGCATGGCCGGCAGCGAGCGCAAGAAGCGCATCGGCGAAGCGCTGGAGCGGGTCGGCCTGTCGGCGCGGGCGCGGCATTATCCGGCCGAGCTTTCCGGCGGCCAGCAGCAGCGTGTGGCCATCGCAAGGGCGCTGGCCGGCAGCCCGCGCCTGCTGCTGGCGGACGAACCCACCGGCAACCTCGACACGCAGATGGCGCGCGGCGTGATGGAGCTGCTCGAAGGCATTCATCGCGACGGCGCCACCATCGTCATGGTGACGCACGATCCGGAGCTGGCGGTGAGGGCACAGCGCAATGTGCACATCATCGACGGCCAGGTGGTGGACCTGAGCGAGGAGCCGCGCTTCCATGGCGTGCACCCCGCGCACGCGCAGACCGCAGCTTAGGAGCAGAGAACATGTTCCGCTATTACGTCTGGCTGGCGCTGCGCAGCCTGCGCCGCAACCCGGTGCTGACCGCGCTGATGATCGCCGCCATCGGTCTGGGCATCGGCGCCTCGATGACCATGCTCACCCTGTTCCGCGCCATGTCCGGCGACCCGATCCCGCAGAAGTCGTCGCAGCTGTTCGTGCCGCAGATCGACAACTGGGGGCCTGACTTTCGTGAGAAGAGCAACGAGCCGCCGCAGCCCATGCTCAGCTACACCGATGTGGAGGCGTTGATGCGCGCGCATGCCGCGCCGCGGCAGGCCGCGATGTACGCCACCGGTTTTGTGATCACGCCATCCGATCCGCAACAGCAACCGTTCCAGGCTGAAGCGCGCGCCACCTATTCCGACTTCTTCGAGATGTTCGAAGTGCCCTTCAAGTACGGCAGCCCCTGGGGTGCGCAAGGCGACGAGAGCCACAGCGATGTCGTGGTCATCGGCAAACAACTCAACGACAAGCTGTTCGGCGGCGCCAGCAGCATCGGCAAGACCGTCAATCTCAATAACCACGACTATCGCATTGTCGGCGTGCTCGACGACTGGTCGCCGCATCCCCGCACCTACGACGTGATTGATGACAGTTTCGGAGATGCGGAACAGGTATTCGTGCCCTTGACCGTCGCTATCGATCGGCACATGGACATCTGGGGCAACAACAACTGCTCCGCCGCGTACGAGCCCGGCTGGGAGGGACATCTGCATTCCGAATGCGTGTGGCTGCAGTTCTGGGCGGAGCTGCCGGACGCGGCGCAGGTGCAGCGCTACCGCAGCATGCTCGACAGCTATGCCAGCGAGCAGCAGCACAACGGCCGCTTCCACTGGGCGCCGCTGACTCGTTTGTCCAGCGCCCGCGAATGGATGGTGCTGCAGCACGTGGTTCCGGACGAGTCGCGCATCCTGCTGATGGTTTCGTTCAGCTTCCTGTTCGTCTGCCTGGTCAACGCCGTCGGCCTGATGCTGGCCAAGTTCATGGGCCGCTCCGCCGAGACCGGCGTGCGGCGCGCCCTGGGAGCGAACAGGCGCGCGGTGTTCATGCAGTGCATGGTGGAAACCGGCGTGATCGGCCTCGCCGGGGGCCTGCTGGGCCTAGCGCTGACCGGCCTGGGTCTGATCGGCGTGCGGGCCGTGCTGGCCAAGGATATGAGCAGTCTGACCCATCTCGATCTTGTGGATGTCGTCCTGGCCGTGCTCCTGGCGGTGGTGGCGGCGGTACTCGCCGGCATCTATCCGACCTGGCGCGCCACCCAGGTGCAGCCGGCCTGGCAGCTCAAGGCCAATTAATCACAGGCCCTAGGAAACCCCCATGCATATCCGTCCGATTCTTTCCGCCATGCGCCGCAACAAGGTGGGCGCGTTCCTCATCGCCCTGCAGATGGCGCTGACCCTGGCGATCCTGTGCAACAGCCTGTTCATCATCGAACAGCGCCTGACCCTGATGGCGCGCGCCAGCGGCGTCGACGAGGACAATGTCTTCGTCCTGACCAACCAGTGGGTCGGCACTCCCGATGACCTGAACGCCCGTATTGCCACCGACCTGGCCGGGATACGCAGCCTGCCCGGAGTGGTCGATGCCTATCCGTCCAACAGCTATCCCCTGCGTGGCGGCGGCTGGAGCGACGGGGTCATGCTGGCGGATCATCAAGTACACCCGAACACGCATACCACCCTTTACTTCGCCGACGAGCATGCGCTGAACACGCTGGGGGTGAAGCTGCTCGCCGGCCGCAACTTCAGCCCCGACGAGATCGGCAGCCGCGCGGAAAACAGCCTTGGCCACCCGCCGGTCGTCATCGTCACCAAGGCACTGGCCGACAAGATGTTCCCGGATGGCTCGGCGCTGGGCAAGACCATCTACGTCGAGGACGGGCCAACCACTATCACCGGCATCGTCGAAAAGCTCCAGACGCCCTGGGTATCCAACAGCTTCGGCGAGAAGTTTCCGGAAAACTCCATGCTGGAACCCTATCACTACATGGTCTCGGGTTATCACTACGTGGTGCGCGCGCAGCCCGGCCAGCTCGATGCGGTGATGAAACAGGTACAGAAGAAGCTGCTGGAGATCAACCGCGCCCGCGTAATGGTCAAGGTGATGACGTATGCGGAAGTGCGCGCCGAGGCTTATCGCAACTACCGCGGCCTGGCCATCATCCTCGGCGTGGTTTGCACTTCCCTGCTCGCGGTCACCGCCTTCGGCATCGTCGGCCTGACCAGCTTCTGGGTCACGCAGCGGCGCCGGCAGATCGGCGTGCGCCGGGCCCTGGGGGCGACGCGGCGCGCCATCCTGTTTTATTTCCAGACCGAGAACGTGATCATCGCCGCGGCCGGTGCAGCGGTGGGCGTAGCGCTGGCGGTGGGCCTGAACCTATGGATGGTGACCAGCTTCGAAATGCTGCGCATCGGCCCGGCCTACGTGCTTGTCGGCGCGGTGGCGGTGATGCTGCTCGGGCAGCTGGCGGTGCTGTGGCCGGCCTTGCGCGCCGCTTCGATTCCGCCGGCGCTGGCTACACGGGCGGCGTAAGGCCGCGCGGCCGGCCTTGGCGCGGACTATGATGCCGGCGGTGCGCCAGGTGCGCGCCGCCGGCATCGGCTTTTCCAACTACTACTGAACGACATGCGCACAGTCCTGGTCATCGACGACAACCCCGTGGTGGGAGAAGCGCTCTCGCTGCTGTTCTCGCTGCGCGAGATCCGCACCCACGTGGCGCACACACCGCAGGACGGCCTGGCGCTGCTGGCGCGCGAGCGCATCGACCTGGTGGTGCAGGACATGAACTTCAGCGCCGACACCACCTCGGGCGCGGAAGGCGCGGAGCTGTTCCGCGCCCTGCGCGCCGCCCATGCCGACCTGCCGGTGATCCTGCTCACCGCCTGGACCCATCTGGCGACAGCGGTGGAGCTGGTCAAGGCCGGCGCCGCTGACTACCTGGCCAAGCCCTGGGACGATCAGCGCCTGCTGGCAACGGTGGAGAACCTGCTGGAACTGGCGGAGAGCGCGCGCGACGCGGCGCGTTACCGGCAGGAGCGGCGCAAGCGCCGCGAGCAGCTCGCCGGCCGCTACGAGCTGCGCGGGCTGGTCTACGGCTCCACCGCGATGGAGCGGGTGGTGGAGCTGGCCTGCCAGGTGGCTCGCGCCGATGCGCCGGTGCTGATCACCGGGCCCAACGGCGCCGGCAAGGAGCTGATCGCCGGCATCGTCCACGCCAATTCGGCGGTGAAGGACGGCGCTTTTGTCGCGGTCAACTGCGGCGCCCTGCCGCACGATCTGGTGGAGGCCGAACTGTTCGGTGCTGAAGCCGGTGCCTATACCGGCGCGACGCGCATGCGTGAAGGCCGCTTCGAGCTGGCCCACGGCGGCACCCTGTTCCTCGATGAGATCGGCAACCTGCCGCTGGCCAGCCAGGTGAAGTTGCTGCGGGTGCTGGAAACCGGGGAATTCGAGCGCCTCGGCTCGTCGCGCACGCGCAAGGTGAAGGTGCGCCTGCTCAGCGCCACCAATGCAAAGCTGGCGGAGATGATCGTCGCCGGCAGCTTCCGCGAGGATCTGTACTACCGGCTCAACGTCATCGAGATCGCGCTGCCGCCGCTGGCGGAGCGGCCGGACGATATCCTGCCGCTGGCCGAGCACTTCCTCGGGGGCGCCGCGAAGCTGTCCGAGGAAGCGCGCGAGGCGCTGCTCGGCTATGCGTGGCCGGGCAATGTGCGCGAACTGAAAAATGTGCTGGAGCGGGCGCGCCTGCTGTGCCGCGACGGCGTAATCGAGCGCACCGATCTCAACCTGCCAGCGCGGCGCATCGCCCCCGGCGCCAGCAACGAGCCGGACCGCGAACAGATCGAGGCCGCTCTCAAGGCCGCCTCCGGCGTGGTCAGCCGCGCCGCGCAAGCCCTGGGCCTGAGCCGCCAGGCGCTATACCGGCGCATGGAAAAATTCGGGCTTGCTACACCGGACGCCTAGCATCTGTTCGCCGTTATCCGATTGCTGGGCCACAATCATCGCTGCGCCCCACCATGACCGGAACCGATGCGTCCGTTTTCGCTTGAAGGCAAGCTGAGCCTGCTGCTCGCCGCCACTGCCGCCGCGGGCGCGGTGCTGGGCGCGCTGCTGGGCCAGCTCATCAGCATCCCTTACGTGGCGATACCGCTGGCCGCGGCGCTGATCCTGGTGTTCGCTCTGTGGCTGGGGCAAAGACTGAGCGACCCGGTGACGCGCCTGCTGCGCGCGCTGGAAGGCGCCGTGGCGAGCTATCGCGACAGCGATTTCAGCATCTCGCTGCAAGCCGACCGGCGCGACGAATTCGGCGATCTGGCGCGCGCCCACAACCAGCTCGGCCAGGTGCTGCGCGAGCAGCGGCAGCATCTGGTGCAGCGCGAACTGCTTTTGGACACCGTGGTGCAGAACACGCCGGTAGCGCTGGTGCTGGTCGACATGCAACAGCGCGTGGCCTACGCCAACCTGGCCTCGCGGCATCTGTTCAACGAGGGGCGCAGCCTGATCGGGCTGGATTTCGCCGCGGTGCTGAGCGCATGCCCGCCGCAGTTGAGCGAGGCCCTGCAAGGCGGCGAGGACGCCCTGTTTTCGCTGGAGCTGGAAGGGGTCGAAGAAACCTTCCACCTGTCGCAGCGCGGCTTCCGCCTGCAAGGGCGGCCGCACCGGCTGTACCTGGTACGGCGCATGACGCGCGAACTGTCGCGCCAGGAAGTAGCGACCTGGAAGAAGGTGATCCGGGTCATCAGCCATGAACTGAACAACTCGCTAGCGCCGATCTCCTCGATGGCGCATTCCGGCGCCGAGCTGGCGCGGCGCGGCGACGTGGAGCGCCTGCCGGCGGTGTTCGCCACCATCAGCGAGCGCGCCAAGCACCTGCATTTCTTCATCGACGGCTACGCCAGCTTCGCCAAGCTGCCGACCCCGGCGCCGGAGCGCATATCGTGGCCGCCTTTCCTCGAGGCGCTGGAGCGCCAGCGCGGCTTCCGCCTGGCCGGCACGATGCCGCAGGCCGAGGGCTGGTTCGATCGCACCCAGATCGAACAGGTGCTGATCAACCTTCTGAAGAACGCGCACGAATCGGGCGGTGCCGCGGAAACCGTCGAGATGGAAATCCTGCAGGCGGGCGCGGAGCTGCGCATCGAAGTGCGCGATCGCGGCAGCGGCATGAGCGAGCAGGTGCTGGCCAACGCCTTGCTGCCGTTCTACTCGACCAAGCGCAGCGGCACCGGCCTGGGCCTGGCCCTGGCGCGGGAGATCGTCGAAGCCCACGGCGGCCGCATCGCGCTGGCCAACCGCGAAGGCGGCGGCCTGCGGGTCAGCCTGAGTTTGCCGGCGCGCGGCTGACTCTCATTGGCCTGCGCTGAGAAAAAGTAGGGCGGCCTGTGGCCGCCGATGCACTCTATTCAAACGGCGCGGCAGCGGCGGCCACAGGCCGCCCTACCACTGCACCTCAGAGCTTCTCCTTCCACTGCCGGGCGCCCAGGAACATGACGCGCAGCTGACGCGCGAAATTGTCCACCAGTTCCTGCTCCTGCTGCGGCTGGTTCGGAGCGGTGGCACAGCCTGGAGCAGCTCGCGGCGTTCGATTACCATGCGGCGCACCTGCCAGACAGTGCGCAGGCTTCCCTTGGTTCCCCTCCGTTGCGGCGGTTCCATGTTCGATCGGGCACAGAAGCATCCGCGGCACTGCGCCTGGGCCAGGCCCGGGATATTCGCCTTGCTGGCCTGCGCCTGGCAGGCCTGGGGGCAGCCGTCTGCGCCGGCGCCTGCGGCTGTGCAACTGTTGCCCGGGACGGTATTACGCGACGGCGCCGACTCCGCCGCCGGGCGCGAGTACCGCGTCAGCCTCGCCGCCGGCCAGGTGGCGGAGCTGCGACTGCGCCAGCTGGGGGATCGCGCGCCGGAACTGAAGTGGAGCGGCGACGCCGGGCTGCCGCCGCTGCGGCTGTCTGCCGGCCGCGCAGCGTTGCGCAGCATGAGCTTGCTGGCGGAGCGGGACTCGGTGTGGCAGTTCCGCATCGCCGCCAAATCCAGCGGTTATACCGCTGAGTACGAATTGTCCCTGGGCCCGGCGCATGCGGTGCTGGCGGCGGATCGTGCCCGCGGCGAGGCGCAGCGCGCGCTGGCCTTAGCCGACGATCTGCGCCTGGCCAGCGGCAGCTCAGAGAGCGGCGGCCACGGCGGGCAGGCCGCGGTGGCCAAGGCTGCGGCGGCCTACGACGCCGCGGCGGCGGCCTGGCGCGCCCTGGGTGAAGGCTGCGGCCGGCGCCAGGTACTGAGCGGCCTGGCGCGGCTGTACTTCGCCCATGGTGACTACCGCGCCGTGGCGCGCACGACATCCGCCGCGCTGCAGCTGCACTGCGCCGTTGACGGTGAGCCGGCTGGTACGGCGGACCGCGCCGAACTGATGCGTACCCTCGGCGCGGCGCTCAACTACCAGGGCGATTTCGCCGCCGCCGCGACGATGCAGCGCCGCGCCCTGGCGCTGTACCGGCAGACCGGCGACCGCCGCTTTCAGGAGGTGGTGCTGGGCAATCTCAGCGACGACGACGTGCAGACTGGCCAGCTCGGCCGCGCCCTGGACGACGCGCGCTCGGCGCTGCAGGCGGCGCAGTCCGAGGACGACGGTCCCGGTGTGGAGTTTGCTCGCGAGCGCGTGGCCACCGTACTGTTCGCGCGCGGCGAACTGAACGCCGCGCTGGACAGCTACGAGCAGACCCTGGAGGAGCTCAGGGCGGGGCCGTACCCGCTGGTGGAAAACATGGCGCAGAACGACCTGGGCCGACTCTACCGCGTGCTCGGCGAGCTGCCCCAGGCACAACAGGCCTACGAGAACGCGGCGGCGGTGGCGACGGCCAACGACGACCAGGCCGCGCTGGCCGAGGCGCTGCGCAACCAAGCCGACATCGCCCTCGACGCGGAGCGGCTGGACGCCGCCGGCGAGCTGTACGCCAAGGCGCTGCAGCTGGCACGGCGCGGCGGCTACCAAAGCATCGAGGCGGATGGCCTGCGCGGCCTGGGGCGCTGCGCCTTGCGCCGCGGCCAGTGGGATCAGGCGCGGGACCTGCTGCGGCAGGCCGCGGACTTGGCGCTGCGGCACCGCGACCTGGTGGTGCAGATGCAGGTGGGCCTGGCGGCCGGCGACCTGGAGAGCGCCCAGGGCCACTGGCCGCAGGCCCGTGCCGACTATGCGCAGGTCTACCGCCAGGCGCGTACCGCACAGTTCACCGACATCCAGCCCGCCGCCCTGGCCAGCCTGGCACGCGCCGCGCTGGCGGCCGGCGACCCCGGGCAGGCGCGACAGGACATGGCGCGCTCCCTGGCGCTGGTGGAAACCCAGCGCACCAACATCGACAACCCGGCCTACCGCACCAGCTACCTCAATTCGCGGCGCGCCTACTACGGGCTGTACATCGACATCCTGCTGCAGCTGGAGCGGCGCGCACCTGGCCGCGGCTACGCCGGACAGGCGCTGGAGGCGAGCGAGCGTGCCCGCGCGCGCAGCCTGCAGGACCTGTTGCTGCAGCGGCGCCTGGCAGTCGACCCGCACATAGAGGGCGAGCTGCTGGTCGCTGAACGTGCGCAGGAGGACCGCCTCAGCCTGCTCGCCTACCAGCGCCGCCGCCTGCCGGGGCGCGGCGAGGAGGAGGCGCGCCAGCACCTGCAGGGCGAGATCGACCGCGCCAGCGCCCAGCTCGACGAACTGCACGGGCGTATCCGCGCCGCCAACCCGCGCTACGCCGAGCTGACCAACCCGCCGCGGCTGGGTCTACCCGAGATGCAACAGCGTCTGCTCGACGGGCGGACCACCCTACTGGAGTACTGGCTAGACCAGCCGCACAGCTACTTGTGGCTGTTGCGGCAGGGGCAGGTGCGCGTCTTCACCCTGCCGCCGCGCGGTGAGATCGAGGCGGCGGCGCAGGCCTTGCTGCAGCCGCTGGTGCAGCAGGGCGAGGCGGTGGCGGCAGTGCCCATGGAGGCGCGCGCCGGCCTGGAGGCCGCGCGGCAGCAGACCATCGAGCGCTCGGCGCAGGCTCTGGCCGCCGCGGTGCTGGCGCCGTTGCCGCAGCCGCTGGCGGACGGCCCGGTGGTGGTGGTGGCGGACGGCGACCTGGCTCAGGTGCCGTTCGGCCTGCTCGACACAGCCCACGACTACACCTACCTGCCCTCGCTGCAAACGGTGCGCTGGCTGCGCCACGGTGCCCGCGATGACGGCGACGTGGACGACGGCACAAGGCGCGGCGTGGCAGTACTGGCCGACCCCGTTTACAGTGCAGACGACGAGCGGCTGCGCGCCGTGTCGTCGGGGCAGGACCCGAGGCCGGCCGGGGCGCCACCGCGTTCCGGCGAGCTGCGGCGGCTGCCTGATTCGCGCCGCGAGGCCGAGCGCATCGCCACCCTGGCGGCGCCGCAGCCGGCCTGGTTGGCGCTGGACTTCGCTGCCAGCCGCCAGGCCGCCTTGCAGGCGCACTGGCAGGACTACGCGGTGGTGCATTTCGCCGCCCACGCGTTGATCGATCGGCAGCATCCGGAACTTTCCGGCATCGCCCTGTCGCAGTACGACGCCGCAGGCCGGCCGCAGGACGGCTTGCTCAGCATGAACGACCTCTACAACCTGCACCTGCCGGCGGACCTGGCGGTACTGAGTGCCTGCGAGTCGGCCGGTGGCCGGCTGGAGGGAGAGGAAGGCGTGTTCAGCCTGTCGCGCGCCTTCTTCTATGCTGGCACGCGGCGCGTGCTGGGCAGCCTGTGGCCGGTGGACGACCGCGCCGCAGCAGCCTTCATGGAGCGCTTCTATACCGCCCTGCTGCAGCAGAAACAGGCGCCGGCGGCGGCGCTGCGTCAGGCGCAGCGGCAGATGGCGCAGGATCCGCAGTGGACCGCGCCGCACGATTGGGCCGGCTACGTCTTGCAGGGCGACTGGCGATAGTCGATTCTTGCAGCCACGGTACGCGGCGGGACTGGCGCGGCAGGGCGGGGATGTCCACAAGGATTGTCATATCGGCGGCGCGCGAAGGCGCACCGGCAGCTGAGGCCGCGGCGCCGCAGGCGGAGCCGCCGTCCGCGTTTGCCTTGCTGCTGCAGCGGCTCGGCGCCAACGGCCGACCGGCCGCCGCCGTGTACGAGGACCTGCGCCGCCGCCTCATCGTCTACTTCCGCCTGCACCTGCCGGCCGAGGCCGAGAACCTGGCCGATACCGTATTCGAGCGCATGGCGCACAAGTTGCTCGAAGGCACCGAGGTGCGCGATGTGGCGCATTACGCCTTCGGCGTGGCGCGCCTGGTCTGCCTGGAGGCGCAGGCGCGCGAGCAGCGCCGGCGCGAAGCCGCGGCCGATCCCACACTGCAACCGCAGGATCTGCCCGGTATTGACGCCACCGACGCAGCCGTTGACGAGGCCGCTGTGATGGCCGCCCTGCAGAACTGTCTGCGCCGCCTGGACGCGCGCAGCAGCGAGCTGATCCTGGCCTATTACACCGGCGACGGCGGCGAGGGGCGCCGCGCGCGCGGCCGCCTGGCGCAGGCACTGGGGCTGTCGCTCAACGCCTTGCGCAACCGTGCCCTGCGCATCCGCGAGGCGTTGGAGCTGTGCGTCGCCGGCAAGCTGGGGCGGGTTGAGCCGGCCCGCAGCCGGCCTGCTGCGTGATGGAACGCGCCAAACCGACACTGGGATCATGACAGCCAAGGAATTCGGGCAGGTGGGGGATGACGACGGGGCCGGCGAAGATCCGCCCGATGCGCTGCTGCGCGACCTGTTGCTGCAGCGGCTGCCGCCACAGCAGGCGGCGGCGCTGGAACAGCGCTTGGTGATCGAGGCGGGCGTGGCCGAACGCGTGCGCCAGGTCGAATACGATCTGCTTGACGACTATGCCCGCGGCCGGCTCGCCGCGGACCAGCGCCGCGCGGTGGAACAGCGCCTGCTGCGCACCGCGGCAGACCGGCAGCGTCTGGCCGTGGCGCGCGGCCTGGCCGCGTTGCCGAAGCCGGGGACCGGCTTGCCGGCACCGCTGCGAGCGCGCTGGTCCGGCACTGCCGTGCGCAGCGACAGACGCCGCTGGCTGCCCGCCGCCGCCCTCGGCGGCCTCGCTGCCGCGCTGCTGCTGGCGGTGCTGTTGTGGCCGCACCAGTCCGATGTTCCCGTGCCGGGGGAAGCGCCGGTCGCCGCTGCGCGCGGGGGCGCGGTCTACACCGTCAGCCTGTTGGTGCAGCTGAGCCGCGGCGAGGGGGCACAACCGCTGTCCGTCCCGGTCGGGACGGCACAGGTGCGCCTGCAAGCCGAGGTGGAAAAACCCGGCGCGGCGGACGTCTACGAGCTGCAGCTGCTCGATGGCGACGGCCGGTTGCTGCAAGCCGCGCCCGGCCTGCATTGGCAGCGCGCCGGTACGCATGCTTACGTCGAGGCTGTGGTGCCCATCGCGGCGCTGGCGCCCGGCTTGCGGCGCATCGAGGTGCATGCTCCCGGCGGTGTCGTGGCCGAGTCGTGGACGGTGGAGGCCAGTACCGGCGGATAGTGCGCCGTCGAATTCACCGCCGAAATTGCTGATGGCGTCATGGCGGCACAAGCCGGCATGCAGAGTAGCCGAGCGTGCAAGCGGGATCGGCGGACACGATTGCGCAGCCCGGGCTACATCAAGCAGTTCCCGCTCACTCTGAGTCCCGCCCGCGGCCCTCCCGATGAACGGTTGCTGTTGCCGCGTGATGTTTCCGCGTTTCCACTCACTAGGGAATGAACCGACCGTCCGGGCTTGCCCGGCGGTGCGGCCAAGGACCGGGCGCCGCGCAGCGGCGCCATCGACACGTGACGTGGCAATGGGGGACGTATGGGCGCAAGGAACGGGACGGCGCGTGGGTTCTGGGCGGGTTTTTCGCAGCGCTTCGCTGCGGCGGCATTGGCGGCGCTGGGCCTGACGCTGCCCTTCGAGCAGTCGGCCTGGGCGGACGAGGCCCTGCCGCTGGCTCTGCGCCAAGCCGCGGAGACCAGGATCCTGCTCACGCCGAGCCTGCAGATCGCCCTGATGGAAAGCAGCGACCGCATGGCGCGGCAGTGGCGCCAGGCCGATGCGCCGGCCGCCTCCGCCGCGCCGGCCGTCGCTGAGGCGCAGGCTCCGCAAGCGCCGCAGGCCCCTGTTGCACCGGCCAAACCCATCGGTGCCGATCCCGGCAAGGGTTACGTGCGCCTGCCGGGCCATGTCCTGACCCTGGCCCTGGACCAGGCCGTAGCGGCGCAGCCGGCCGGCACCAGCCCGCTGTCACCCGCGGCCTCGGCGCAGGCCCAGCCGATCACGCTGAACGTGGTGCTCAAGCGCCGCGACCAGGCCGGCTTCGAGCGGTACTTGCACCAGGTCTACAATCCGCACTCCAGGCATTTCCACCACTTCCTGACGCAGGCGCAGATCGCCCGACGCTACGGGCCTGCGCCGGATTCATACCGGAAGGTACGAAATTACCTGCAGGCGCAGGGCTTCCAGCAGGTGGACGGCTCGAACAACCGCATGACCCTTACCATGCGCGGCACGCGGGGCCAGGCCGAACGCGTCTTTGCCCTGAAGATTGGCGATTACCGCCTGGGCGACACCAACTTCTACGCCAACGACAGTGACCCCGCGCTGCCCGCCGCCGTCGCCTCGCAGGTGCTGTCCCTCTCCGGCCTGTCCGACTACGCCAAGCCGCAGCGGGTGACCGGCGAGAGCCCGCTCGACATCTTCTGCGGGCCGGCCAACACCGCCACTACTCTATTCGATATCTTCCTCTTCGCCATCGGCCTGATCATCCTGGCGCTGACCGGGCTGTTGGGCGTCGCTCTCATCGAGGCCGCGGTGGGTGGTGCCTCGCTGCTGGTCACCAACGGGCTGCAAAACCTGCTGTGCATGTACGCCAAAGACGTGGTCAACCTGGCCAACGGCTCGGGCGGCAGCGGCGGCGGCGGCGCCCCCAGCGGCCATGCCGTGACCGGCGCGGCGGTCAAGACTGTGGCGGCCAACCCGCAGACCGTGGGCCTGCTCGAGTTCGACACTTACAACCCCAGCGACCTCAGCGATTACGCCAGCTTCTCCAGCGCGCTCGGCATCACTACGAGCGACCCCACCAACGTCAGCGAGGTGCCGGTCAATGGCGGCGTGAGCACGCCAGGAGCGGGAGAGAGCGAGGTGCTGCTCGACATCCAGAGCGTGATGACCCTGGCGCCCAACGCCAAGGTGGTGGTCTACGACGCCCCGTTCGACGGCCGCGCCACCAGCTACTCGACGGTGTTCAACGCCATGATCAACGGCGGCGTCAGCGTCATCAGCAACAGCTGGGCTTCCTGCGAGGACCAGGTGAGCCTGGCCGACGTGCAGGGCATCGACAGCGTACTGCAGACTGCTGCGGCTTCCGGCATCAGCGTCTTCAACGGCGCCGGCGACCAGGGTGCCAACTGCCTCGACGGCGCCAGCGGCACCATCTCGGTGCCGGCCGACTCGCCCAGCGCCACGGCGGTGGGCGGTACCTCGTTCAAGTACAACTCCGGCTTCACCTACGGCAGCGAGACCTGGTGGAACGGCGTCGCTAACATCCCGCCCACCGGCCAGGGCGGCTACGGCGTGAGCCGCTACTTCAGCCGGCCGAGCTACCAGGACGGCATCAACAGCGCGGCGATGCGCTCGATTCCGGACGTGGTGGCGGCGGCCGACCCGGCCAACGGCGGCGTGCTGATCTGCCAGGCCGACAACGGTGGCTGCCCGACCAACCTGCTGTTCGGCGGCACCAGCCTGGCGGCGCCGGAATGGGCGGCCTTTACCGCCCTGCTCAACGCCGAACTGGGCAAGAACGTCGGCGCACTCAATCCGGCGGCCTATCCCCTGGCCAACAGCGCCGCCTTCCACGACGCAGCCTCGATGGGCAGCGACTTCGCCCACGTCGGTCTGGGCTCGCCCAACCTCGACGCGCTCGACCGCCTGCTCGCCGGGCAGGCGCTGGGCGCTCCGGATGCGGCCGCTTCCACCGTCGCGGCGCTGGCTTCCAGCAACGTCTTCGCCTCGGGCAGCGGCACGGCGCTGACGATCAGCGGCGCGGCCGACGGCAAGTCGCCCAGCGGCGTGCTGGTGACGCTGCGCGATGCCAACGGCCACCTGGTCAGCGGCAAGGCCGTCACCCTCACCGCCAGCGGCGGCAGCGCCAGCATCGCGCCGCAATCCGCGGTATTGACGGACGCTGGCGGCACGGCGCTGTTTAGCGTCATCGACCAGACGCCGGAGACACTCAGCTTCACCGCCACCGACACCTCCGACAACGTCACCCTCGCCACCACGGCGAGCCTGAACTTCGCCGTGCCGCCTGCTACCAGCGCCACGCTCAACGTCTTCCCCACCACGGTGCAGGCCGACGGCAGCAGCAGCACCACGCTGCAGGTGAGCTTGCAGGACACGTTGGGCCGGCCGACGCCGGGCAAGCAGGTCAACATCACCCAGGGCGGCGGCCACTCGGTGATCACCGGGCCCACGCCGAGCGTCACCGACAGCAACGGCCAGATCCAGTTCACCGCCACCGACGACGAGAACGAGGCGGTGAGCTACAACGCGGTCGATGTCACCGACGGCAATCTCGCCATCCCCGGCTCCGGTACCACCGTCACCTTCAGCAACGCCGGCAGCTCCGACTGCACCGACAATCCGCCCAGCGGTGCCGCCGGCTATACCGTGTCCACTTTCGCCACCGGCTTCCCCGGTTCGGATTTCTTCTATTCCAACATCAACATCAGCGGCTGCCCGGGAGCGGATAATCCGTACTTCGACGCCGCCGGCGACGTGCTGATCCCGGACTTCCGCAGCGGCGACGTTTACGACATCGGCGCCAGCGGCGGCGCCGTCACCAACGGCAACGTGCTGAGCAACCTCGATCCCAGCATCGGCACGCCGGTGTACGGCAAGGACGGCAGCCTCTACGCCTCGCGCTTCGCCACCGGCGGCGGCTTCACCACCGGCGACGTGATCCAGATCGACCCGGCCACCGGCACCGTCGTGCGCGAGTTGGCCAGCGGCCTGACCTGCCCCAACAGCCTGGCGGTCGACCCGCTCAGCGGCGACCTGTTCTTCGACGATCAGTGCAACGGCAGCGGCTCCGACAACCCCTCGGTGTGGCGCATCAGCGGCCCCGCTGGCAGCAGCCCGACGCTGTCGGTCTACGCCACCCTGCCGGTCGCCGGCGGCCAGCAGCAGATGGCCTTTGCGCCCAACGGCACTCTCTACGCGGTGTCCGGCGGCAACGGCAACGCCCAGGAGGTGGTGCAGCTCGGCGGCACCAACCAGCCGTCGCCGGCCACGCTCAGTGTGATTTCAGGCATCACCCCGGACAACGGCTCCATCGCCATCGGCGCCACCAACGCCGACGGCAGCGCCAAGTCCCTGCTGCTGCACGTCGCCGGAAACAGCGGCGGCACGCTCGAAACCATCGACATCAGCACCGCCACGCCCACCGTCGACACCGTACTGGCCACCGGCGACATCGGCGCCGGCATCGTCGGCCCGGACGGCTGCTACTACATCGGCGACCACCACGTGGTCTACAAGCTGGCGCCGAGCAGCGGCATATGTACCCTGACGCCGACCAACCCAGGCCCGAGCCTGAGTCTGACGCCGGTCAGCGTTTCGCCCAACCCGGCCCAGGGCAGCACACAGACCTTCACCGCCACCCTGAAGAACGCTTCAGCCCTGTCCGGTGTGCCGGTGTTCTTCCAGGTCAACGGCGCCAATCCGCAGCTCAAGCTGGTGCATACCGACGCCAACGGCAATGCCTCGCTGACCTACAGCGCCGTCGCTACC
>JAMFRN010000021.1 GCA_026224805.1 Nevskia soli | reverse complement strand
TGGGGGGGGGGGGGGCCTACACCCAGTTTCTCCGCGTCCGCCCCCTGGTGGCTGTGGTGGTCGCCGGGCGCGCCGCGCCCGGGGCGGGGGTGCGCCACGACTCCGGCCTGATGCACGTCGCCGCCGCGGTGGACACGCGCCTGGTGGCCATTTATGGCAGCTCCTCGCCGAAGATGACGCCGCCGCTGTCGGCACAGGCGCAGGTGCTTTACCTCGGGCTGTACTGCAGCCCCTGCTTCGAGCGCACCTGTCCGCTGGGGCATCTCAACTGCCTGCGGCAGATCACTCCGGATCAGGTGCTGGCGACACTAAAGTAGGTCGGGTCAAGCGAAGCGGACCCGACACTGCGCTGAAGCTGGCCCGTCGGATCCGCTTCCCTTGATCCGACCTACGGTTCGGCGCTCAGTCGCCAAAGGAGTGCTTCAGGAAATCGGTGGCTTCGGCATGCGCCGATTCGGCCGCAGATCCCCGAAGCCCGTCGGCGATGCCGCCAAGATTCGATCCGACACGGGAAGTATCTGATTAAGATAAGAAAAGATGCCCTGGAGTACGGCTTTCCGGATATCTTTGGAGGGAGCCTGCAGGGCCTTTGAACCCGGTCCGCGACGCCCGCTTCCCTTATAATACGAGCGGCCGCCCCTGCGCGGCCTTTATTTTCCGCTTTTGAGGACACATGCGATGACGACGATGGCCGACCGCGACGGCTTCATCTGGTACGACGGTGAACTGATGCCCTGGAGGGACGCTACCACCCACGTCCTGACCTACACCCTGCATTACGGCGCCGGCGTTTTCGAAGGCGTCCGCGCCTATGCCACGCCCAAGGGCACCGCCGTCTTTCGCCTGGAAGAGCACACCAAGCGCCTGTTCAACTCGGCCAAGATCCTGGGCATGAAGATCCCCTTCACCCCGGAGCAGGTCAACGCCGCTACCCTAGAAGTGCTGCGCGCCAACAAGCTCAAGGAAGCCTACATCCGGCCGATGGTGTTCTACGGCTCCGAAGGCATGGGCCTGCGCGCCGACAACCTCAAGGTGCACCTGATCATCGCCGCCTGGACCTGGGGCGCCTACCTGGGCGCCGACAACGTCGAGCGCGGCATCCGCGTCAAGACCAGCTCCTACTCGCGGCATCATGTGAATGCCGCCCTGTGCCGGGCCAAGGCCAACGCCAACTATCTCAACTCGATGCTGGCGCTGAACGAAGCGCTGCGCGACGGCTACGACGAGGCGGTGATGCTCGATCCGCACGGCTTCATCGCCGAAGGCTCGGCCGAGAACATCTTCCTGGTGCAGGACGGCGCGCTGCATACGCCGGACGTCACCTCCGCCCTGGACGGCATCACCCGCCGCACCGTGATGCAGCTGGCCGAGGATGCCGGCATCAAGGTCCACGAGCGGCGCCTGACCCGCGATGAGCTGTACATCGCCGACGAAGCCTTCTTCACCGGCACTGCCGCCGAAGTGATGCCGATCCGCGAGGCCGACAATCGCTGCATCGGCGCCGGCAAGCGCGGCCCGATCACCGAGAAGCTGCAGAAGGCCTATGCGGCCCAGGTCAAGGGTGAGCGCGCCGAGTATCCGGAGTGGCTGAGCCTGGTCAACGAGCCGGTGGCGACACAGAAGAAAGCCGTCAGCGCTTAAACCGGAGCAGCGCGCAGTGCAGACCGCGATCCCCGAGTTTGACCGTGCGCGCCTGCTGGTGGCGGGCGACGTCATGCTCGATCGCTACTGGCAGGGACCGACCACGCGCATCTCGCCGGAAGCGCCGGTGCCGGTGGTGCGCATCCAGAAGGATGAGACGCGCCCCGGCGGCGCCGCCAACGTGGCGCTCAACATCGCCGCGCTGGGTGGATATGCGCATCTGCTCGGCGTGGTCGGCCGCGACGATACGGCGCAGAAGCTGCGCGAGGCGCTGGAACTGAAAAAGGTGCAGCCGGATTTCGTCGAATCCACCGGCCGCCCCACCATCACCAAGCTGCGCGTGCTGTCGCGCAACCAGCAGCTGATCCGGCTCGATTTCGAGGAATCGCTGTCGCAGCTCGGCGCCTTCGACCGCGCCGCCTATCTGCTGCGCTACAGGATCGGCCTGAGCGATGCCCAGGTGGTGATCCTGTCCGACTACGGCAAGGGCACCCTGGTCGACGCCGCCGAACTGGTCGCGGCGGCGCGTGCCGCCGGCCGCGCGGTGCTGGTTGATCCCAAGGGCAGCGACTGGCGGCCTTACCGCGGCGCCACCCTGATCACACCGAACCTGTCCGAACTGGAAGCCGTGGTCGGACCCTGCCCGGATGAGGCCAGCATCGTCGCCAAGGGCAGCAAGCTGCGCGATGAGCTGGGCCTGGAAGCCCTGCTGGTGACGCGCAGCGAGCAGGGCATGACCCTGCTGGTGCCGGGGCACGAGCCGCTGCACCTGCCGACCGAGGCGCGCGAAGTGTTCGACGTCACCGGCGCTGGCGATACCGTCATCGCCACCTTCGGCGCGGCGCTGGCTGCCGGGCACGACTTCGCCCACGCCGCGCGCGTCGCTAACCTCGCCGCCGGCATCGTTGTCGGCAAGCTCGGCACCGCCACCGTCAGCACCGCCGAGCTGGCGCGCGCCATCAGCCGTACCCACGAAGACGACGGCGCCGTGCTGGCCGAGGACGAGTTGCTGGAGCGCGTCGCCGCGGCGCGTGCGCAAGGGCAGGTGGTGGTGATGACCAACGGCTGCTTCGATCTGTTGCATGTCGGGCATGTGCGCTACCTGGAAGCGGCGCGCAAGCTCGGCGATGTGCTGATCGTCGCCGTCAACGACGACGCTTCGGTCAAGCGCCTGAAGGGCCCGACGCGGCCGCTGAACAAGGTCGCCGACCGCATGCGCATGCTGGCTGCGCTGAAATGTGTCGACTGGGTGGTGCCGTTCGCCGAAGACACGCCGCAGCGCCTGGTCGGGAGCGTGTTGCCGGACCTGCTGGTCAAGGGCGGCGACTACAAGCCGCAGCAGGTCGCCGGCTACGAGGAAGTCACCGCCAATGGCGGCCAGGTGGTGATCCTGGACTTCTATGCCGGCTACTCCACCACCGGCATTATCGAGCGCGCGCGGTCCTAGCTGCATTGGTGGGTCGGTGTTTGTTGAAGTCCGTCACATTCCCGCCGCGTGGCAGCGCGGCCGCGTGACGCAAGGCGCAGTCCTGAACCTCATCTCCTCCTAGAGTCGCCATGACATCGCTCGGGCGGCGGCATCCGTCGACGCCGAAATGTCTCGCTCCGCCGGAGTGATGCTGGCGATGCAGGAGATGCGCTATGAAACAGGTCAGGGGATGGTGGGGCGAAGCCGTTAGTGGCGCTTGCATGAGTCAATGCCGGTGGCGCGCGCGCCGCGAGCAGGGGACCGCATCATGAAGAAGCTGCACGATGCCGTGATCGTCGGCGCCACCGTTGCCCTGCTGCTCTATGCTGCGATCACCGCGGCAAAAAGCATGGCCGATGTGCTGCGGCCGCCGGCGCAGGTGGCGGCCAGCGGCAACTGCCCGTTCGGCATGGCAGCCGGGGCGGAGCGTTGCAGCAGGCCTACACGGATGCAAATGGCTCGACGCGATCCCTAGGCCTTGGCCGGGAAAAGAGGCGTACCGGTCTGGTGCTCGATGCGTGTGGCGTTCACCACACAGGACACCATCTGGTAGAAACCGGCGAGCATCAGCAGTTCGATCAGCTGCGCCTCGCTGTAGACGCCGCCGAGTTCCGACCACAGCGCATCATCGATGTCCTGTCGCCGCTGCAGCGAATCGCACAGCGCGATCAACAGTTGCTCCTCGCGGCTCCACAGTGGCGTGACGGCATCGCCGTGCACTGTGGCCGCGATCTGCTCAGGCGTGAACTGCGCCTTGGCACCATAGGCGGCGACATGCACGCCCCATTCGTATTCGGCGCGGCACAGCGCGCAGGTGCGCAAGATTACCAGCTCGCGCTGGCGCAGGCTGATGCTACCCTTGTCGAGCAGTCCGCCCGCCACCATGCGCGACAGCACGCGCGGATTGTGCGCCACGGTGCGGAAGATATTGAGCGGCGGCAGGCCGCGCATGACGCGGTCGAAGTCCTGCTGCATGGCTTCGGGATAGGGCGGTTCGACCAGCGGGATGCGCGGCGTCGTCATGGCGGGTTCCTGTGCTACGATAATCGAAGCATAATGCTTCGGAATTAGTAGCGCAACCATGAACAAATCGAAACCCTCCCGATCGCCGCTCCCCGGAGTCCAGGTGCGCGGCTCCAGCAGCGGCCGCCCGATCATGGCCCTGCTCGATTTGCTTGGGCGGCGCTGGGCGCTGCGCGTGATCTGGGAGCTGCGCGACGGACCACAGGTGTTCCGCGCCCTGCAGGCGCGCTGCGGCATATCGCCTTCGGTGCTCAATACGCGCCTGGCCGAGCTGCGCGAGGCGCTGATCGTCGAAGCGGGTGAGGAGGGTTACCGGCTCAGCGAACGCGGCATTGAGCTGCTGCAGCTGTTCGATCCAGTCAGCCGCTGGGCAGCAGGCTGGGCGGCAGCCTTGTCCAAGGACCAGCATCGCAGGCGCGATTAATTCACGGACAAGCTCTTAAGAGAGAGGTTGCGCCTGGAAGTGCGTCCCCTTTAACGGCGCTTCGCGACCCCCTGCCGCAGGCGGAAGGGGGCGGGTCGGCTGAACCGGCCGCGCCTATTCAATGAGACCCTGGAGAAAATTCCGCCGCGACCTGGAGCAGTGCAGGAGGCGCTCGATATGGGGCGCCGGCATGGACTGATGACCATGTTGGTGCGGTGTAGAGGGGAGGCTGGACCGCCATCCGTTAAGTTAGGTTGCTTAAGGTTAAGTTGAGTTGCAAAAATCAGAATTCATGAAATCCTGTCGTAGCGTGTCAGTTGATCCAGATATAAACACCTGACAAGGCTATGAAACCATGGAAGTCCATCCATCCTGTCGACTTCCTGAAGTCCAAGTTTTCGTCCGCGACTAAGCCCGGCAATGCTTCGCCGCGGTCAGCTGAATCCGCATCTCTGTCCAGGGAAGATGTCCGCAATGGCTATCGATTCATCCTGGGCCGTGAACCGGAAAACGAAAGCGCGCTCTCGCATCATCTGTCGCACCGCAGCTTCGATGACCTTCGGTTGAGCTTGCTGAAATCAAGCGAGTTTCAGGGAAAGTACAAAGTCCTGTTCCAGGAGCTCGGCGATCATCCTTACCTGTCGCGGGCGCGACGGGCTGTCGCCTTTATCCATCTTCAAAAAACCGGTGGGATGACATTCCATGCCTTGCTCGAACGGCATTTCCCGGTTGACCGAATTTGTCCTGTCCGCGACAACAACCTCCATCTTTTGCCCGTCGCGGAGCTCGGCCGGTTTGATCTGTTTTCCGGTCATTTCGACCGCGCCTCGGTCGATTTCATCCCTAGAAAGCGGGTCAATGTCGTAGCCATATTCCGCCGTCCGCAGGCGAGGCTTATTTCATTTTACAGGTTCCATAAATCACACCCTCCGCGCGATGAATTCGCAGGTTCCATCTATGTTCGCCTGGCCAATAGCCTGTCTGCCGAAGAGTTCTTCGAGCATCCGCAGGTGCGCTCGGCGCCTGAAATCTCGAATTATTACTTTCTGGCATTCGGCCTTTCTTTCGCCCAGGCGAAGGCTGGGTGGCCTCCGGCCGAAAACAGTATCGGGACAGAGGCGCTGGAATTCGCCAAGCAACGGGTGCGTGCACTGGATGGCATCGGCATCACTGAACGCTTCGACGAGTCCGTGGATCTCATATTCAAGTCGCTCGATCTGCCGATTCCTTCAAGGGTCAGGTCAGTTCATGTGACCGAAAAATTTCCGGAGTTCGATACGCGATTTTCACGGGTTGATCCGGTGCCAATGACCTCACGGCTCGCAGATGCGCTCAAGGGCCTCACGGTTTTCGACGACGCAATATATGGTGAGGCCCTGGCTGAATTTGAGGGTCGTCGGCATGTCGGTTAACCATGCCCCCACTGCGGGTGCACAGTGGGGGCAATGCGCAATGCGCTTCGCCCCTCGATACGTCCGCTTCGCGGCCTACTCGGGACAGGCTTATTGCGCTCTGCCGGGGTTGGATGCGGGTTCTTCGTCACGGGCCTGCGGCCGATACAAGGTTCCCAGCAGGCGGTCGGCGATCGGGTAGGTGATATTGAAGTTGTAGTGCGACATCAGCTCATGGTCGTGATGCAGGGTGTGATGGCGCCGCAGCCGCGCCACCCCCGGCAGCCGCGCGATCCATGAATCCTCGGGCGTGTGGTAGGAGAAATGCAGCCACTCGTAGTTGAGGAAATAGCCGATCGAGGTGGCGGCGAACAGCCAACCGATGTTGGCGGTGGTCAGCAGCGCCAGCGGGACGCCCACCGGCAGGGCGAAGCAGCCGAAGAAGAACAGCAGCAGCACCGGCGGAAACAGCACCGCCTTGAAGTCGCGCACGCCTTCGAACTCCATCCTCTGCGGTGTGAAGAAACGATGATGCTGGCGGGTGTGGCGCTCGAAGATCAGGCCCAGGCCCTTGCGTGGATGGTGCATCGGCCCGCGATGGCCGGCATGTTCGACCAGGTTGGCGAACAGGAACGTCACCGGCACCGTCAGCCATTCCCACCACTGCACCCCGTGCAGGCGGCTGGCGCAGAACATCACGGCGCCCAGGCAGGCCAGGCTGGTGAAGCAAAAATGCGCGATACCGCTATAGCGCCGGCCGATGTGCCGGCGGCGATAGTCGTCGCGAAATTCGCTCACCTGGTTCGGGTCCATGCGTGTTCCACGCTGCGGTATTTCCCGATGATAAGGCGTGTCGTACTGCCGCGTTCATGCTGCGCTGCAGCAGATGCTTTGTCGCGCCTGAATCACCGTTCATCCTGTGTTTCGGATTTGCACGGTGCGGTTTCGTTAGCCTGTGTCAAGTGGTTATCACTTGTGACTATGCGGAGGGAGTGTGGTGAAAACATACCAATTGGTGTCGGCAATGCTGCTCGGCCTGGCCGTGGCGGCGCAGGCGGGCGCGGCAAGCAAGAGCGCGGTGGTGACCGGGACCGTCAATCCGGTCAACGGCATGCTCACCACCAGCGGCACTCTTACCTACACCCTACCCGAGGTAAGCGGTGCCTATATCGCCGTTGCCGCCGGCACCACCGCCTACAGCGCGACGCTGAGCGTCGGCGGCACCACGCGCAGCTACATCGTCATGCGCCCCATAGCGGCCCCGGCCACGCCGCCGGCTTTGCTGGTCCTGCTGCATCCACTGGATACCACGCCGGTGCAGATGGCCAATCTCACCGAGGTCACCAAATTTGTCGCCACCCAGGGATTCTGGGTGGTGCTGCCGCAGGCGATCAACGGCCAGTGGGACGATGACCCGGCCCTGACTCCGCCCACTGACACCAATTTCATCTCCGCGCTGATCACCACCATGGTCGCCCAGGGCGTCGATGCCACCCGCGTCTACGCCGCCGGTTATTCCGACGGTGCTTTCATGAGCGAGCGGCTGGCCTGCGAGTTGTCGAACCAGATCGCCGCGTTTGGCATCGATGCCGGCGCTGTGATCAGCAGCTCCCCCACCTATTGCAAGCCGGCAGTGCAGCGCCCCAAGCTCTACATCCTCGGCACCGCCGACAACATCGTGCCCTACGACGGCGGCATGGTGGGTGTGGATTCCGCCGCTGCCAGCATGGCTTTCTGGGTCGGCCAGCAGCATTGCGGCGGTACCGTGGCGACCACGCTGCCGACGCTGGTGAATGACGGCACCACGGTGCAGCTCACCGACTACACCGGCTGCACCGCCGGCAACGACCTGCGCCTGTACACGGTCGACAACGGCGGTCACGCTTGGCCCAACGGCCTCACCCAGTCGGTCGGCAAGACCACGCAGAATCTGGATGCCACCGGAATCATCTGGAGCTTTGCCAGCGCATATCACCTGTAGAGGGCTGGATTTGCGTAGCGTCCCCAAATGAAAAAAGCCTCTCCCCGGAAAACGGGGAGAGGCTTTTTTTTACGAAGATGAGCCGTCAGTTCAATTGGCCGCCGTCCATTTCTTGATCCAGGCTTCGACCGTTTCATGCCACTGCAGACTGTTCTGCGGCTTCATCACCCAGTGATTTTCGTCCGGGAAGATCAGGAGCTGGCTGGGGATGCCGCGGCGCTGCAGCACGGTGAAGGCGCTGATGCCCTGTTCCAGCGGGATGCGGAAGTCGTCGGCGCTGTGCACCACCAGCATCGGCACTTTCCAGTCGGCCACGTGGTTGATCGGGTTGAAGCGCTCGTAGTTCTCCGGCTTCTGCCACTGCGTGCCCTGGTTCTCCCACTCGTCGAACCACAGCTCCTCGGTGGAGTAGGCCATGGCGCGGTTGTCGAACACGCCGTCGTGGGCGACCAGGCACTTCCAGGGGGCGCTCCAGTTGCCGGCGATCCAGTTGATCATGTAGCCGCCGTAGCTGGCGCCGAGGGCGCAGGCGCGGTCGCCGTCGAGGAAGGAATACTTCGCCAGCGCCGCGGCCCAGCCTTTCTGCAGGTCTTCCAGCGGCCGGTCGCCCCAGTGGCCGGAGATGGCGTCGGTGAAGGCCTGGCCGTAACCGGTGGAGCCGTGGAAGTCGATGGCGACGACGGCGAAGCCGGCACCGGCATAGGTCTGCGGATTCCAGCGGTAGTGGAAGTCGTTGAGCCAGGAGCCTTGCGGGCCACCGTGGATCAGGAAGGCCACCGGGTACTTTTTGCCGGGCTGGTAGTTGGCCGGCTTGACCACGTAGCCCTGCACCGTGTCGTTGTTCCAGCCCTTGAACTGGAAGACCTCGGGGTCGCCGAAGGCGACGTTCTTCAACCGTTCGGTGTTGAACGCGGTGAGGCGCGCGGCCTTGTCACCGCGATCCAGACGGAACAGGTCGGCGGGCGATTTCAGCGAGTCGCGGGCGAAGACGATGCTGTCGCCGGCGAGGGTGTAGGCGCTGACGTTGCCTTCGCCGGCCAGCTTCTTCACCTTGCCGCTGCGGATGTCGACGCTGAACAGCGGATGCTCGCCGTTGTCGTCGGCCAGGACATAGAGGCTGCGGCCGTCGGCGGAGAGCTGCATGGAGCCGGCGGAGCGGTCCCAGTCCGGGTCGATCTCGCGCTTGGCTCCGCTGGCCAGGTCCAGCTCCATGATGCCGAAGCGATCCGCCTCGAATGTCGGGCGCTTCATCGCCAGGTAATACAGCTTGCTGCCGTCCTTCGACACCACCGGGTAGGAATCCCAGGCCGGATTGTCCGCGGTCAGGTTGCGCGGTGCGCCAGCGCCGTTCGCGGGCACCGCGTAGATGTCGAAATTGGTCGACCAAGGCTCGCTGCTACCGGCGATGCGCACGCTGAAGTAGACCGTCTTGCCGTCCGGCGCGAAGCAGTACTCGGATTCGTCGCCGAAGGGCTTGGAGGGAATGTCGCCGTCGATGCCCCTGGTGATCCAGCGCGGCGCGGCGCTGACCGTGCCGGCATCGTCCAGGTCGGCGATGAACAGCTGCGAGCGGCGCCCGTCCGCCCAAGTATCCCAGTGGCGAATGAACAGTTTTTCATAGACCATGCCGCTGGCCTTGCCGGCGGCCTTGTCGTCCAAGCGCTTCTTGCTGCAGGCCAGGTCGGCGCAGTCGGGAAACACGTCCAGCGACAGCGCCAGGCGCTTGCCGTCCGGCGCGATGATGAAATTGTTCACGTCCAGCGGCAGACTGGTGACCTGGCGCGCCTCGCCCAGGCCGGTGTCGAGGCGCCAGATCTGCGTGCTGCCGGAACGCGAGGATAGGAAATACAGGGTCTTGCCGTCCGGCGACCAGCGCGGCGTGTCGGCGTTGCTGCCTTTGGCGGTGAGCCGCTCCGGCTGCGCGTCCTTGTCGCGCAGGGACAGGCGCCAGATGCTGCGCAGGCCTTTGTTGGCTTCCAGATCGGTCTCGCGCAGCGAGAACGCCACGGTCCTGCCGTCCGGCGAGGCCTGCGGGTCGGAGACGCGGTCCAGCATCACCAGGTCGTGCGCGGTGAAGAGGCGGCTGGCCGTTGTTTCGGTGGCGGCGAAGGTGGTCATGGGCAGAATTAAGGCCAAAAAAAGGGTTGGGGCGGCGGCAAGCCGGGAAAGTCTCATCCGTTGGGTCCTCAATAGTTGTGCGAAGCGGCACAGGGCCGTCGCAAGTGCCCGCATGGTACGGCTTTCCCGGTAGGCCTCGCTATACTCGGCCCATACGGCGGGCAGGACCGGGATTTGCATTGCAGCCCCGGATCCAACCCGCGACAAAACAAACATTCGGAGAAAATTTGGTGTCTGCAACCAACCAGCCCGGCGCGGAGCCGCGCACAGAACTGAGCTTTCGCGGCCTCGTCCTGGGCGCCATCATTACCGTGGTATTCACCGCCGCCAATGTCTTCTTCGGCCTCAAGGCCGGCCTGACCTTCGCGTCCTCGATTCCCGCCGCCGTGATCTCCATGGCGGTGTTACGCGGTTTCAAGGGCGTGACCATCCAGGAAAACAACATCGTGCAGACCGTCGCCTCGGCGGCCGGCACCCTGTCCTCGATCATCTTCGTCCTGCCCGGCCTGATCATGGTCGGCTGGTGGACCGGCTTTCCCTACTGGGAATCGTTCTGGATCTGCGCCCTGGGCGGCATTCTCGGCGTGATGTATTCGATCCCCCTGCGCCGCGCCCTGGTGACCAATTCCGACCTGCCTTATCCGGAGGGCGTGGCCTGCGCCGAAGTGCTCAAGGTCGGCGCCGGTTCGGGTGAGGCAGGCGCGGCCAGCGCCGAGGGCGGCAAGGCCGGCCTGTTGGCGGTAGTGGTCGGTTCAGTGGTGTCCGCAGTGTTCTACCTGATCACCGCCACCCAGGTGTTTGCCAGCGACTTCGTCGACTATTTCCGCATCCGCGGCGGCAACTCGATCAGCGGCTACGATTTCGGCCTGTCCCTGGCCCTGTTCGGCGTCGGCCATCTGGTCGGCCTGTCCTGCGGCATCGCCATGCTGGTCGGGGCCTTGATCACCTGGGCCGGGTTGATGCCCTGGCTGACCGCGGTGCATCCGGACCCCGGCGCGGCGGCGGACGTCGCCCTGGCCGCCTGGAAGCACCAGGCACGCTTCATCGGCGCCGGCACCATCGGCATCTCCGCCATCTGGACCCTGCTTAAGCTGGTCAAGCCGGTGGCCAGCGGCCTGGCTTCGGCCATGGCGGCTTCGCGCGTGCGCAAGGCCGGCCAGGGCGCCACCCTGCCGCGCACCGAGCAGGATATTCCGATCGGCCTGGTCGGCCTGATCTCGCTGGTCTGCCTGGCGCCCATCACCTGGCTGCTGGCCCGTTTCGCCAACGAGAGCGGCCTCGGCGAGCACGCCTTGTCGCTGGTGCTGGGCGGGCTCATCTACGTGGTGCTGATGAGCTTCCTGGTGTCGGCGGTGTGCGGCTACATGGCCGGCCTGATCGGCTCTTCCAACAGCCCGCTGTCCGGCGTCGGCATCCTGGTGGTGATCGGCGCGGCGCTGCTGCTGGTGTTCGGGATCAAGCCCCTGCTCGGCGGCAACGGCGGCGCGGCCCTGGTGGCCTTCGCCCTGTTCATCACCTCGGTGGTGTTCTCGGTGGCGACCATCGCCAACAACAACCTGCAGGATCTCAAGACCGGGCAGCTGGTCGACGCCACGCCGTGGAAGCAGCAGGTGGCCCTGGTGATCGGTGTGGTCGCCGGCGCCGCGGTGATCCCGCCGGTGCTGGACTTGCTGAATCACGCCTACGGCTTTTCCGGTGTCCCGGGCGCCAATCCGGTCAATGCCCTGGCGGCGCCGCAGGCAGCCCTGATCTCGGCGTTGGCCAAAGGTGTGATCGAGGGTCAGCTCGACTGGAACCTGATCGAATACGGCGTTGCCATCGGCGTCGGCATCATCGTCATCGACGAACTGCTGGCGCGAACCAGGCAATTGCGCATCCCGCCGCTGGCTGTGGGCCTGGGCATGTATCTGCCGCTGGTGGTCACCCTGATGATCGTGGTCGGCGCCGTCGTCGGCTGGATTTACGACCGGCGCGCCGACCGTAAACCCGATGCGGAGGGCGCCAAGCAATTGGGCGTGCTGCTGGCTTCGGGCCTGATCGTCGGCGAAAGCCTGCTCGGTGTGGTCCTCGCCGGCGTGGTGGTGGCGTCCGGCAAGGACACGCCGCTGGCACTGGTGGGCGATAGTTTCGCCGATGCCGCGCAGTGGATCGGCCTGGCCGCCTTTGCACTGACCGTGGGCCTGCTGTATCGCTGGCTGGGACGGCTGCATCAGAACTTGGCGAAGGTCTGAACCCTCTTCTTCGCGGGTAATCCGCGGCGCCTGCCGGCCTGTGGCTCGGCAGGCGCCGCCGTGATCAGGGCTTTACCGGCATCGCCGTTGCCGGCGGCGCCGGCAAAGAGTCGGGGATGGTGCTTTCCTCGGACGACAGCGGCGGCCCCGGTGTCGCCGTGGCGGCCACTATCTGGTCGATTTCGGCCAGATCATTCTCGCCCAGGCGTCCGGCATCCTGCTTCAGCGCGAGGAAGCTGTTGAGATAGGCGTAACGCGACTGGTAGTAGCTCTTCTGCGCCGCGGCCAGCAATTGCCGCGCGTTGAGCACGTCGATTTCGGTGCGGGTGCCGACCTTGAGGCCCACCAGGGTTGCGTCCAGGCTGGTCTGGTTGGAAATCACCGCCTGCTTGTTGGCCTTGACGCCGGCGATGCCGCTGGTCACGCCCTCGTAGTCGTTGAGCGTGTTCTGCGCCACGGTGCGGCGTTCCAGCTCGTACTGCGCCAGGGTCTGCTGATAGCTGGCCACCGACTGCCGCACCTGCGAACTGACCAGGCCGCCCTGGTAGATGTTCCAGGTCAGGGTCAGGGCGACGTTGTCGTCGAGGCTGTCGCTGCCGAAAATGGAATGCGCATCCGAGCGCGCCAGCGCGCCGGTGGCGCCGAGCGTGGGCAGGTACTTGCCGCGGTAGATGGACACCTGCTTGCGCGCCACTTCGGCGGCATAGAAGGCGCTCATCAGGTCCGGGTTGTCCTGGCTCGAGGCCTTGCTCCATTCGCCCGGGATGGCGGGATTTGGGGCCACCAGCGGGATATCCGGCTGCAGATCGGCGATGGCCTCCACCGGCTGGCCGATGATCAGGCTCAGCGCGCGCTTGGCATTGTCCATCGCGGTGCGGTCGGCGATGACCAGGGCGGTGCTGGTGTCGTACGAGGCCTGGGCATTGCGCACGTCGGTGATGGCGGCCAGGCCGACGTCGAATTTCTTCTGCGCCTGCTCCAGCTGCTGCTTGAACGAGGTCTGCGCGTCGAGATCGGCGCGCAAGGTGTCCTGGGCACTGAGCACCGCGAAATAGGCGGCGGCGGTGCGCGTGATCAGGCCCTGCTCGGCCGAGCGGTAGGTGGCCTGGGCTTCCGCCACCTGCTTGTCGGACTGGGCCACGGTCTGGAATGCCGACCAGTCGAAAATGGTCTGGGACAGGCTCAGCGAGTAGCTCTTCGTGCCGTACCACGCGATCGCCGCGTTGGGGATGGGGCTGGCGGCGCTAAGCGATTCGCCGCCGTCCTGCAGCACGTGCAGACGGTCGCGCTCGAAGCCGCCCTTGCCGGTCACCTGGGGCAGCAGCACCGACCAGGCCTGCGGCTTGGCTTCGATGCTGGCGTCGCGCTGGTGCTCGGCGGCCTGGAAGGTCTGGTCCTGCTGCTGGGCCAGGTGATAGGCGTCCAGCAGGCCGTTGGCTCCGGCCATGGCCGGTATGGAAAACGACAAAGCCCCCAACATAAAACGACGCATGTAAGCCCCTTAATAACGCGGAATGGTGGGGTCGATGGCCTCCGACCAGGCATCGATCCCCCCACTTAGATGCGCGACATGGGTAAAACCGTTGCGTTCGAGCAGACGACCGGCCATTTCGCTGCGCACGCCGTGATGGCACAGGGCGACGATGGGCTGCGCCGGGTCCAGTTCACCCAGCCGGCCGGGCAGCTCGTTGAGGGGGATGTGCAGCGCGCCCGCGATGTGCGCGATTTCCAGCTCCTCCGCCTGGCGCACGTCGAGCAGCCGTACCTGGCCCTGGTCGAGCAGGGGCTTGAGTTCATCCGGAGTGAGATTGCGCATGGGGGTTCGCGGGCTTCTGGGGCCGTGCTGAATGGGTCAAAAGCCTAGCATAGCGGCTGCTCAACCCGGCAATCGGGAATCGCTACAAGCTGTTCTCCAGATTCTCCATCGCCGAATCCCGGCCGCGCTACGGCGCCGTCGGGTAGACCAATCCGGCCAGCTCACTGCGGCTGCACACACCCAGCTTGCGGTAGATGCGGTAGAGATGGTTGGCGACGGTGGAGGGGGCGATGCCGATGCGCCGCGCCGCCTGCTTGAAGCTGAGGCCGTGGGCCACGGCGTAGACGATCTCGCGTTCGCGCTGGGTCAGGCGATCCAGGGCGCCCGCCGGCCAGATGAAGACATAGTTGAAGTCCGCCAGCGGTTCGCAGCGGATGCACAGGCCGTTGACAACATTGGTTTCGCCCTTTGCCGGCAGCGGAAACGGCAGGGTGTAGGGTGTGCGTCCCGGAAAGTATTTTTCCAGCATTTCCAGGAAGCGTGGCTGCGCCTCGTGAAACATCCCTTCGCGGTCGATCGCCGCCGCCGCGCTTTCCGCCGGACGGTCGGTGGGGGTGCGCATCAGGTGCAGGAAGAAGGCGTGCGAGGCGGCGTTGAACAGGTGAAAGGTGGCGCGCTGCTGGCGCTGCCGGTCCTGCTCGGAAAATACATGCTTGCGATCCTTGCGGTACAGCGTCAGCAGGGAATACAGGCCGCTGCGCGGATCGAGGTGCGCGGTGCTGAGGATGCGGGTGATGTCGTAGCGCTTGAAGCACTGTTCGTAGATGTCGGAGCGGAAGAAGCGCGCGTCGGGCATGACGCTGCGCATGTCCACCGGCGCGCCGAGGTTGGCGAGGATGCGCGGCAGGATCGGGTTGATGTCGTGGGTCTGCTCCAGCGTATGCGGAAATTCCTCTGGCAGGCCCACCATTGCCACATTATGAAATTGCCAGCGCGGCAGCGAGCCGCTGCCCCACAGCGCGCCGTCGAACGCCACCACCTCACGCAGCTCGCTCAGTGCCCAGGCGCGGAAGCCTTCCGGCGGCACACTCAACGCCGAACGATAGAGGCGGCCGATGTAGTGATCCACCGTATCGGCGGGACTGGACGGTTTCAATTCCTGCATGCTCTCCTCACACTGACTGAAGCGGCAATGGTTCGCTGCTCAATTCCTCTGGCGCGAGCCGGGGATCGTTTCGGAGCAGCGGCTGCCGTTTCAGCACTTTTAACCCATAGATCATGCGCCAAATCATGCACCTCACCGTGATTGCCGCAGGTGAAAGGCGCCTGTCTCCAGCGGCTCCGGCAAAAAAATGCCCTGTTGCTGAGCCTGCACGGGGGCGGATTTACTATCGCCCCCCCAATCATTCCCCAGCATACTGCGCGGCGCAACCCGTACCCCCGCGGACTGCCGAATATTTTGGATTCATTTTGGAGTCGATGGCATGAAGCCGATCGCGCAATGGCTGGATGAATACTCGCTGAGCCACCTCAACCCGCTCAACAAGACCCTGCACTGGATCTGCATCCCGCCGATCGTGTTTTCGCTGCTCGGCCTGTTGCGCGCCGTGCCGGCCGGCACGGACCTGGTCAATGCCGCTTCCATCGCCGCGCTGCTGGAGCTGGCCTATTACCTGGCCTTGTCGTGGCGGCTGGCGCTGGGCGCCGCCGCGGCGCTGGCGCTGATCTACTGGGGCGCCGATTTTTCCTTCCACCGCCTCGGCCGGCTGCATGTGCCGGCGATGGTGGCGGTATTCGTGCTGGCTTGGATCGGCCAGTTCGTCGGCCATCAGATCGAAGGTGCCAAGCCCTCCTTCTTCAAGGATCTGGAGTTCCTGTTGATCGGTCCGCTGTGGCTGCTGGCCTTCATCTACCGCCGCCTGAATTTGCCGCTGCAGTCGCAGCAGACGGTTCAGATTTAGGTTTCCGCCGCCGCGCGTGCCGCGGCGGCTGGCGCGGGCCAGTTGAACCCGGGGCGCTTTGTAGGGTCTTATAAGCGCCTTTTTGGCGACCCCGGAGATAAAATCGATGAAGCAGAAATACCGGAAGGCCCTGGTGGCCTCCGCCGGCTTGGCCGTGGCGTTCGCCGCAGTGTTGGCCGTGCTGCCCCAGGCCGATGCGCAGGACGGCGGCAATCCCCCGCCGTCGCAGATCGGCGAGCAACCGGGCGGCCCGGCCCAGCAGAATGCGCCGGCCAATCAGCCCGTACCGCAGGCTCCGGCGGGTCAGGCGGCGTCGCAGAACGGCGAGATCGGGCCGCAAACCTATACTCAGGATGAAACCCTGGATGCCGCGAAGAACTTCTTCGGCGGCACTTCGGAAGGCCTGGCCAAGGCCATCGAAAAGGCCTTTTCCGAAAACGGACGCCCCAATGCCTACATCGTCGGTACCGAAGGCTCGGGCGCGGTGATTGTGGGCCTGCGTTATGGCGAAGGCACGCTCTATTACAAGGGCGGCGGCTCGATGAAGGTGTACTGGCAGGGCCCTTCGGTCGGTTTCGATTTCGGCGGCAACGCCTCCAAGGTGTTCACCCTGGTCTACAACCTGCACTGGACCCGCGACCTGTTCCAGCGCTTCCCTGGCGTGGACGGCAGCCTCTATCTGGTGGCCGGCGTGGGTCTCAATTACCAGCGCGCCAACAACATCACGCTGGCCCCGATCCGTACCGGCGTCGGCCTGCGCGCGGGTGCGAACGTGGGCTACCTGAGCTACAGCGAGAAGAAGACCTGGATACCTTTCTGAGCCGCATGTCGTCCTGACAAGCACCGGGCCATCCTTGGCCCGGACTGCTCAAATAAGCGGGTAGGTCGGGTCGAGCGTAGCGGACCCGACGTTCGGCTGAGGCTGCTGTCGGCTCCGCTTCGCTTGAGCCGACCTACGACATTGCTTTTAAACCAGTGCTTTCATACAACGCTGGAGCAGTTCGTCGATATCCGCGGCATCGTGGTAAATGCCGAAGCCGATGCGCAAGCGGTCCTCGCGGTAATCGGTGATGACGTTCTGCCCCTGCAGGCGGGCATGGCAATCTCCTGCCTGCGGATGACGGAAGCATAGGAAATTGCCGCGCGGCAGCCCCTGCGGCGGCAACAGCCGCCGCGCATCGAGCGCATCCAGGCGCAGCGGCTCCAGTCCGGCGAGGAAGCGCTGCTGCAGCGCCTGCACATGCGCATGAATCAGCGCTGGCGTCAGGTGGTGCGCATCGAGCCAGTCCATCACCGCGTTGAACCGGTATAGCCCCACCGGATCGTAGGTGGCGCCCATGAAGCGCTGGCCGTCGCTGCCGTAGGGGATGTCGTCGGCGCCGCTGCTGAGCGCACCGAAGCCGGCGAACCAGCCGGTGTTGACCGGCCGTTCGGCGTAGCCCGGCGGGCAGTGCAGGAAGGCGCAGCCCTCGCCCGACATGGCGTACTTGTAGCCGCCGCCCAGGTAGAAGGCGCGGTCGGCGATGGCCGACAGGTCGGTGGGAACCGCCATGAAGCCGTGATAGCCGTCGATCACCACCAGCGTCCGCGCGTCGCGCACCGCCCGCACCGGCACGGCCATATCCTGCAGCAGGAACCCGCTGTTGAAGAAGCACTGGCTGAAATAGACCAGGTCGTGGCC
>JAMFRN010000020.1 GCA_026224805.1 Nevskia soli | reverse complement strand
TGCGCGCGCGGCGCCGCCAGTACCACTTCGTAGACTTCCTTCTGCGCGCCGCTGTACTTGCCGTTGACCGGAAAGGTGCGGGTGATGTCGGCGGTATAGCCGCGATACTCGCCGCCGGCGTCGATCAGCAGCAGGTCGCCGCCGCGCAGCTGCATCTCGTTTTCCTTGTAATGCAGGATGCAGGCATTGTCGCCGCCGCCGACGATGGAGCCGTAGCCCGGCTCCATGCCGTGCTTCTCGAATTCATGATGAATCTCCGCCGCCACCTGCCACTCCCAGCCGCCCGGCCGGGTGGCGCGCATGGCGCGGGCATGAGCCTGGGCCGAGACCTCGCAGGCATGGCGCAGCAGCTTCAGCTCGGCTTCGGACTTGAGCAAACGCAGCTCGTGCAGGGTGGTGTCGAGCGAGACGAATTCAGTCGGGGCGGAGGGGCCGCGGCGCGAGACTTCGCGGATTTCACGCACGCAGGCAGTGATGCGGGTATCCCAGGCCGGATGCTCGCCCAGGGTGTAGTGCACCTTGCCGCGGCCGGTGAGCAGTTGCGGCAGCATGGCTTCCAGCTCGGCGGCGGTGAAGGCCTGGTCGGCGCCGTAATCGGAGACCGCGCCTTCCGGGCCGGCACGGCGGCCGTCCCAGATCTCGCGCTCCTTGTTGCGCTCACGCACGAACAGCAGGAACGCTCCTTCCTTGCGGCCTGGCGCTAGCACCGCCACCGAATCCGGCTCGTTGAACCCGGTCAGGTACCAGAAATCGGAGTCCTGGCGGAACTTGTAGTGGACATCGCGGTTGCGGATGACTTCGCGCGAAGACGGGATGATGGCCACGCCGTCCGGGCCGATGGCCTGCATCAGGCGGTTGCGGCGGGCGGCGTATTCCTGCAGTTCAGTGGCGCTTGGAACAGGCATCTCGGGACCTCGAATTCTTCAATGGAGGGTCTTCGATTGCGCAGCGGCTGCCGGCGGGCGCGGATGCAACTCCATGTAGACCAGCTGCGCACCCACCCGGATGTACTCCACCAGTTCGGCGTAGGCGCCCTCCTCCACTTCGAGGTCGTCGCCGGCATCGAGCGAGGCACGCGTGAACTGGGTGAAGTCCTTGACGATCTCGCGCACCTCATCGGTGCACTGCCGCAGGTCGAGCTTGATGCGTCCCGCCAGGCCATACAGGAAGCCCTCGCACCAGGCGCCCAGCGAACGGGCCCGGTCACCGAGACCGACCTCGTCCTCCGGCAGCAGCGGCATGAAGCCGGTCTGCATATCGGCCAGGGCGGATACGGTCTGCTCGCACATCTGCCGCAGTTCGGCGCGGGCGTGCTGGTCGGGATTGATCTCATCGTCGTCCAGCAAGGCGACGGGGTCGATCTCCTCGGGCTTTTGCCGGCACAGCGCGCCGCACAGCGCACCATGAAAGGCGGCCGCGTCGTCGCGGTAGCCCAGGCTGGACAGGACAGTGGCGAGGTCGGAGTACTGCTGCATCGAAGACATGCCGATAGTATACCGTTCGTCCGCTGCCGCCGGCCCTGCCCGACGCGCCCGCAGCACCCCGGCACACCCGGTCCCGCGCTTTATCCCCCGATAAGCCCTAAAATCGGCTGCCATGAATGACCTCGCCCCCAAGCCCGAAGCCGCCAGCGGACAGGAATTCGTCGCCGCCCTGCGCGGCGCGGCGCCCTATGTGCACGCGCACAACGGGCGCGTCTTCGTCATCGCCTTCGGCGGCGAGGCGGCGCTGCGGCCGGACTTCGAGCGGCTGATCTATGACGTCGCCCTGCTGCATAGCCTCGGGGTCAAGCTTGTGCTGGTGCATGGCGTACGGCCGCAGATCGAGGCCCAGCTCACCGCGCGCGGGCTGAAAGCCCAGTTCCACGGCGACCTGCGCATCACCGACCCGGCAACGATGGAATGCGTCAAGTCAGCGGTCGGCGGGCTGCGCATGGAGATCGAGGCCAAGCTCAGCACCGGCCTGGCCAGCACGCCGATGGGCGGGGCGCGCCTCAAGGTGGCCGGCGGCAACTGGGTCACGGCGCGGCCGGTCGGGGTGCGCGACGGCGTCGACCACCAGCTTACCGGCGAAGTGCGGCGCATCGACATCGCCACCATCACGGAGGTGCTGGCGCAGGGCCGCATCGCCCTGCTCTCGCCGATCGGCTTTTCGCTCACCGGCGAAATCTTCAACCTGCGCGCCGGCGAAGTGGCGCAGGCCGTCGCTACCGGCCTGGGTGCGGACAAGCTGGTGTTCGTGCTCAATTCCGATCCTGATCACTGGAAGCTGGCGGACGAGACCGGCGACGCCGGCCAGCTGCCGCTGAGCGAGGCCGAGCGCCTGCTCGCGGCCACCAGCGAGAAGCTGCAACTCTCCGGCGAGGACCGCGCCCTGCTCAGCGCCGGCCTCGCTGCCGGCCGCGGCGGCGTCAAGCGCGTGCACCTGATCGGCGCCGATGCCGACGGCGCCCTGCTGCGCGAGCTGTACACCCGCGACGGCTGCGGCCTGATGTTCTATTCCGACGAGAACTACGAGGCGGTGCGCGAGGCGACCATCGAGGACGTCGGCGGCATCCTCGCCCTGATCAAGCCGCTGGAGGACGCCGGCGTGCTGGTGCCGCGCTCACGCGAACAACTCGAACTGGAAATCAGCTTTTTCGACGTGATGGTGCGCGACGGCACCGTCATCGCCTGCTCCGCCCTGTTCCCATTCCCGCAGAACCAGATGGGCGAATTCTCCTGCGTCGCGGTGCACCCGGACTACCGCCGCTCCGGCCGCGCCAACGCCCTGCTGTTCCGCGCCGAAGAATCGGCGCGCAAGCTGGGGCTGAAAAAGCTGTTCTCGCTGACCACGCATACGCCGCACTGGTTCATCGAGCACGGCTTCGGCCAGGCGAAGATCGAAGACCTGCCGATGCAGAAGCAGCGGATCTACAACTATCAGCGTAAATCCATCGTCCTGGTCAAGGACCTGTAGATTTCCGCCGGGGTCATTCACGCCGCTCAGTTGAGCTCGTCGTGGAAAATCTCATAGACGTCCAGGGGGCCGTCGTTGAAGTATTTCGTCGCCGGCAAGATGAACGTGCGGCTGGCACGCTCGAAGATCAGCACGCCCGGCCGTTCGAAGTAGTTCGGATCGTAGATCTGGAAGCGGATCTCCCGCGCCGTCATTTCCTCGCCGAAGATCAAGACGACGTGATCGATCTGGGTATCGGGAAACGGCGCGAAATGGATCAGGTGCACGATCGGCAGGTAGCCCAGCTGCAATTCGCCGATCAGCTGCTGCGCCGTGGCTTCCTGGTGGTCGCGGCTGAAAGGAAAAATCATCCGCCAGTTGCTGAACTGGAACAGGCTGTACAGGTAGTCGCCGGTGGCCTCCTTCAGCAGGGCTTCCCTGGCCCGGCTGAAGTCGCGCAGGTTCGCATATCCCGGAATGACCACCTTGCCGGCGCCACGGGCTTCGTCCGGAGTGCGTGAAACGACGGTGGCGATGGCTTTGCGGTAGGCGTCGTCGTCCAGCTTCGTTGCCGCCGGATCGAATTGCGCGTACTGGAAGAACTGCCTGGCCATGCGCGATACGGCAAAGCAGCGATGGCTGAACTCGGGTTTGGCCGCATTTTGCCGGGTGGTGATCTTGCCGCTTACCGGATTGACCTGGTATTCCCAGGCCAGTTCGTTGGCATAGGCAAAAGTATCCTGGCTGAAGTCGAAATGGCGGGTGTTCGCCGGCTCCAGAACCGGGGCTCCCGCGCAGCCGGAGACGCCGGCCAGGATCAGGTACGACGCTGCCAGCCACAGGCACCAAGGCGATCGGGTATTCATGTCGGGGCACACTTTAGCCGGCCGGCCGGCGCCGCGTCATGTGGCATGGATAGCCTTAAACTAGCCGGCATGAGCACCAACGAAGACTGGAAGAATCGCTCCCTCGCCCACGTCTGGCATCCCTGCACCCAGATGAAGGATCACCAGTGGCTGCCGCTGGTGCCGATCAAGTCGGCGCAGGGTGTGTGGCTGGAGGACTTCGAGGGCAAGCGCTATCTCGACGCGGTCAGCTCCTGGTGGACCAACATCTTCGGCCATCGCCATCCGCACATCGTGGGGCGGTTGAAAGAGCAGCTCGACCAGCTCGATCACGTCATGCTCGGCGGCTTCACCCATGAGCCGGTGGTGCGGCTGTCGGAGAAGCTCTGCGCCATCGCGCCCAAGGGCCTGACGCGCTGCTTCTATGCCGACAACGGCAGCTCGGCGGTGGAAGTGGCGCTGAAGATGGCCCACCACTACTGGCGCAACCTGGGCAAGCCGCAAAAAACCCGCTACATCTCGCTCAGCAACGGCTACCACGGCGAGACCCTGGGCGCGCTGGCGGTGAGCGGCACCGGCCTGTACCGCGACGCCTATACACCGCTGCTGATGGAGCCTATCCAGGTGCTGTCGCCGGACTGCTTCGATCGCAGCCCCGGCGAGGCCTGGGAAGACCATACGCGGCGCCGCTTCCGCCACATGGAAGAGGCGCTGCAACGCCACGCCGGCGAAGTCGCGGCGGTGATCGTGGAGCCGCTGGTGCAGTGCGCCAGCGGCATGCGCATGTATCACCCGATCTATCTGCGGCTGCTGCGCGAGGCCTGCACCCGCTACGGCGTGCTGCTCATCGCCGACGAGATCGCGGTGGGCTTCGGCCGCACCGGGCGCATGTTCGCCAGCGACTGGGCCGGCATCACGCCGGACCTGATGTGCCTGTCCAAAGGGCTCACCGCCGGCACCCTGCCCCTGGCGGTGGTGATGAGCACTGACGAGATCTACCAGGCCTTCTACGACGACTATTCCAGCTACAAGGCCTTCCTGCATTCGCACAGCTTCACCGGCAACCCGCTGGCCTGCAGCACGGCGCTGGCCACGCTGGAACTGTTCGAGCAGTCCGACGTGCTGGCCGCCAACCGCCGTTCTGCGGCGATGATGTGGGCGGCGATGACGGAGCTGTCCAGCCACCGCCATGTCATTGACATCCGCCAGCAGGGCATGATCCTGGCGGTGGAGCTGGCGAAAAACCCGCGCAAGCGCGAGGAATACCCCGCCGCCGAGCGGCGCGGCCTGCGGGTCTACCAGTACGGGCTGGAAAAGGGCGTGCTGCTGCGGCCGCTGGGTAATGTGGTTTACCTGATGCCGCCTTACGTCATCACCCCGGAAGAGATCGTGACCATGTGCCAGACGGCGATCGAGGGGATCGACGTCGCCACAAGTGATCCTTAGGGCTTGCAACCAAAGAGCCCCGAAGACCGTACTCACTGACTACGGGCGCGATTTGCCGGCTTTCGGCATATCGCGTAGTTTCCAGGGCAATAAGGCCGCAAAGGCCAGGGTAAAGAGGAGCAGCGATGAGACACTCAGGAGTTCCGGGCCGGCTGCTGTCATGCCTTTCTGTTCTGATGATGGCCTTGCTGCCAGCCCTCGGCACGCTGGCGCCGCTACCCGCGCGCGCCGCCGATCACCCCGAAAACTGGTGCGCCGATGCGGTGGACTTCGCCATGCGTACGGCGCAATACCGCGGCTACGGACGCACCCGGGAATACACCGCCAAGTCGATCGAGCACGACAGCGATGTGTTCATCCAGCAATATCCCGACCTGAACAAGGCCGATATGCAGCACATCGCCGGCACCGTGTACAAGCAGCGCTGGACGCATTTCGGCGCCGCCGCCGCGATGAGCAAAACCTGCAAGGCCAAGGCCGAAGCGCAACCACCGGCCCTGCTGGTCGCCGATCACAGCGACGAGTGGTGTGCCAACGCCGTGGACTTCGCCATGGGCGTGGCGCAGAACCGGGAAATGGAGTTGACCCAGGTCATGATCTCCAGCTCGTTCGACCAGAATCCGACCTACTACCACATGCAGTTTCCCGAGCTGTCGAAGGACGACATGCTGGGCATCACCGACGCGGTGTACCAACGGCAATGGTCGCGTTTCCACGCGGCGGCGGCGGTCAGCACCTCCTGCAAGGTCAACCAGAAGATGCAGCCGACCTACCCGATCGGACCGGCCCAGACTTCGCAGGAGTGAATCGGGTGCCCGGGACTCAGGGTCCGACTAGGGCCTGACTTCCGCCATCAGGCTCAGGGTATTGCCCTCGCTGTCCTCGAAAAAACCCATCCACAGGTCGTGGTCGGGCATCTTGGCGACGAGGTGCGGCGCATGGACGATTTTTGCGCCCTGGGCTTCGAGCTGGCCGAAGGCTGCGGCGATATCCGCCACCAGGAAGTACAGGATGGAGCCGCGACGCGGCTCCTGCGTATTCTCCGGCGGAGCCAGCATCAGCCGCGTGCCGCCGCAGTCGAAGAAAGCCAGCTTGCCGTCGGCGGTAAACAGGTGCCTGAGGCCAAGCACCTCCTTGTAAAAGGCTTCCGCCCGCGCCACATCGGCTGCCGGCAGCGCGATCTGCCCCACTTTGGAAATTCCCAATGATGCTTTCATTGGATGCCCCATTTAGTTAGCATAAGCTAAATATCTTCCCGGAGAGCCGCCAAGTCAAGACCATGCCCCAGCAAGATTCCGCTCCCGACCCGACCGAAGCCGTCGCCGACCGCCTGCACAGCGTGGCGATCCATCTGCTGCGGCAGTTGCGCGAGGAGGATCTGAGCCTGGGGCTGGGTCCAGCGCAATTGTCGGCGCTGTCGGTGCTGGTGTTCGGGGGGCCGCAGACCATCGGTGCGTTGGCGCGGATCGAGCAGGTGGCGGCGCCCACGGTCAGCCGGATGGTCGACGCCCTGGCGACGGCGGGCCTGGCGGCACGCGAAACGGACGGCAAGGACCGTCGCGTGGTTCACGTCAGCGCTACCCCGGCCGGCGTCAGCCTGATGCAGCGCGGCCGGCGGCAACGGGTGCGGCGTCTCATCCGTTTGCTGGAGGATTTGGACCCGGTGGAACTGGAAACTATCGGCACCGCGGCGGAGCGGCTGGCACGGCTGCTGCGCCAACCCCGCGCCAGGGGCACATGACTTGATCCGAGCCACAGCCGTACCAATGATCCGGGACAGGACAATGCCCTACGCCAGTCCGCTTTAGCTTAAAATCAGCGTCCGCCGCACCAGTTTGAGCTTTATCCTGGGCTTGACCCTGGCCTTTTACCTTTTAGATAGACCGGCTGCCATGACCTTTGTCGTTATCGAAAACTGCATCAAGTGCAAATACACCGACTGCGTGGAAGTCTGCCCGGTGGACTGCTTCCATGAAGGCCCCAACTTCCTGGTGATCGACCCGGAAGAATGCATCGACTGCACCCTGTGCGAGCCCGAGTGCCCGGCCAACGCCATCGTGGCCGAGGATGACCTGCCGGCCAATCAGGCGCATTTCCTGCCCTTGAACAAGGAGCTTGCCCGGCAATGGCCGGTCATCACCGAGCGCAAGGAAGGGCTTCCCGATTCCAAGGAATGGGACGGCAAGCCGGACAAGTTCAAGCTGCTCGAGCGCTGATCCGCCGCGGCGGACGCCTCTGCCGCGAAGCCTCATGAAAAACCAGGACGCGAGATGAACAACGCTCGCGCCCTGTTGCTGCCGCCGCAGGCCGATCTGGCCGGGCGGCTGGCGCAAGCCATCCTCGCCCGGCATCGGGCGGACCTGCCGGACCTATCCCGCGTCACCGTGCTGCTGCCCGGCACCGCCGCAGTGTCGTCCCTGCGGCGCCAGCTCGGCGCGCAGGCCGCCACGGCCTTGCTGGGACCACATCTTCTCACCCTGCAGCAGTTCGCCGCCGAGCGCGGCAGCGGCCCCCTGCCGGTTGCCCCGGCCGAATGCCGCCTGATCCTGGTGGAAGCGCTGCGCCGTTATCGCAACCTGTTTCCCGGGCAGAACCTGTGGCAGCTGGCCGAAGCGCTGTTCGCGCTGTTCGAGGAACTGAGCCTCAACGCGGTAGTGCTGCCGGAGGACATCGAAGCGTTCGCCGGCAGGCTGCTCACCGCTTACGGTGCGCGCCCGCTGGCCGCGCTGTCGCGGGAAGCGCAGATCATTCACACCTTGTGGCGCGCGTTTCTGGAGGAGACGGCAGGGCGTAGCCCGGCCGCGGCCTATGCCGCTACCCTGCGGGCCGCCTTCGCCGATCTGTGCCCGGATGAAACGGTTTACCTGGCTGGCTACGACACACTTGCGGGAGCCGAGCGCACTGCCCTGGCGGCCGCGCCGGCCACCACCGCGCTCGAAGTCTGGCTGCATGGCCGGGGCGAGGGCCGCGACGGAGCGGCGATCCTGGCCTTCTGCGCCCAGCTGGGACGCGAAGCGGAGCCGCTGGCCGGGCCGGACGACGCGCGCACCCGCTTCCTCGACTCGGTGCTGGGCGCAAGCACTGCCCATACCACAGCCGAATCGCCAGGCTTCAGCATCACCTTCGCCGACGGACCGGAGCACGAGGCGCGCTGCGTCGACCTGGCGGTGCGCCAGGCGCTGCTCGACGGCTGCGCTTCCGTGGCCGTGGTCACCGAAGACCGGCGCCTGGCCCGCCGCCTGCGCGCGCTGCTGGAGCGCGCAGGCATCGAGTTGCAGGACCAGGGCGGCTGGGCGCTCTCCACCAGCGCCGCCGCCGCCGCGCTGCATGCATGGCTCGACAGTTTCGAACGGCATTTCCAGTTCCGGCCGCTGCTGGCCCTGCTCAAGTCCGGTTTCTTCGCCGCCGACCCGCAGGCGCTGCGCACCCTGGAGCGGGACCTGGTTTACGGCGCCGGGCTGGAGTCCGGCCTCGAGCGCTATCGCTCGCACGCCGCCGCGCATCCGGCCTTGTGCGCACTGCTGGAGCAACTGACGCAAGCGGCGCGCGCCATGCCCTCCACCAACCGGCCGCGGCTGCTGCGCGACTGGATGGCCGGCGTGGAACGCAGCCTGCAGGAACTGGGCCTATGGCAGCGCTTCGAGCAGGACGAGGCCGGGCGGCGCCTGATCGAAATCCTGCGCGAGCTGGACAGTGCCTTCGCGCAGCGGCCGCAGAGCGCCGACTGGCGCGAGTTCCGCGCCCTGCTCGACCGCGCCGTCGAACGGGCCACCTTCGTGCCGCCGCAGGCGACGCGCGACCGGCGCGTGCGCCTGCTGACGCTGGAGCAGAGTGCCGGCCTGCACTGCGACGCGCTGATCCTGGCCGGGGCGACGCGGGCACAGATTCCCGGCATGCCGGCCGGAGAGCCGTTCTTCAACCAGTCGGTGCGCGGCGAGCTGGGCCTGCCGAACCTGGGGCAGCGTCATGCCCTGAACCTGGCGCGGCTGCGCCGCGTGCTGCAGGCCGCGCCGCGCCTGCACATCACCTACGCCGCCGAGCAGCCGGGCGAACCGGCGCAGCTCTCGCCCTGGATCGAAGCGATCGAGAGCCATGCGCTCAGCCTGGGGCTGAGCATGCGCGACACCGAACTCGCGGCGCAGGCCGGCACCGCCGCCACGGAAATTGCCACGCCGGCCGGCGCACCGGCGCAGCAGCGCAGCCGCCCGGCGCCCGCCGCGCCGGAGCGGCAGCTGCCGCTGGAGATCAGCGCCACCGCGCACCAGCGCCTGATCGACTGCCCTTACCAATTCTTCGCCCATTCCTGCCTCAGGCTACGCGCCGAGCAGGCGCCGGACGAAGATCCCGATCGCAGCGATTACGGCCAGCGCGTGCACCGCATCCTGGAAGCCTTCACCCAGCGGGTGAAAGAGCCGCTGCCCGATCCTTTTCCCGTACCTGTCAGCTTCGCCAACCGCGAGCAGGCGCAAGTCCGCTTGCAGGAAATCGCGGCGGCGGTCTTCGCGCCGGACCTGCAAAGCCGCGCCCTGGCCCATGTCTGGGCCACCGAATTCCAGGCTTCCATCCCGGGGCTGCTAGACTGGCTGGAGCTACGCACGGCGCAGCAGGTGCGGGCGGAAGTTCAATACCAGCGCGACTTCGTCGAAGGCCGCAGCCTGACCGGCAAGGCTGATCGCGTGGAAATCCTCAGCGACGGCTCGCTGACGCTGGTGGACTACAAGACCGGCCGGCCGCCAAAGCGCGCCGAGGTGGAGTCCGGCGAAGCGGTGCAGCTGCTGCACTATGCCCTGCTCGATCCGCGCGTCGCCGCCGTCGAATACCTGCCCCTGCGCGAGGATCAGAAGACCCTGCGCATCGACGCCGAGTTGGAGCCACTGCGCGATGCGGTGGGCGGCCGCCTGGAGCGCAGCCTGCATGCGCTGGCGCGGGGCGCGGCCATGCCGGCGCTGGGCGATGAGGGCAGTTGCGCCTGGTGCGACTACCGCGGCCTGTGTCGGCGCGGCGACTGGCACGAGCCATGAAAGAGACCAGAGCGGAAGCTTCCCCCGGCGCGGCGCTCGATCCGCGCCACAGCGTCGCCGTCACCGCTTCCGCCGGCAGCGGCAAGACCTGGCTGCTGGTCTCGCGCGTGCTGCGCCTGCTGCTCGAAGGCCAGCCGGCCGGCGGCATCCTGGCGCTGACCTTCACCCGCAAGGCGGCGGCGGAAATGCGCGAGCGGGTCAACGAGCGCCTGCGCGCGCTGGCTTATGCCGACACCGTGAGCACCGCCGCCGAACTAGACCGGCTGGGCCTGCCGGCCACGCCGCAGAACCTGCAGCGCGCGCGCAGCCTGTACCACACGCTGCTGTTCGATCCATTCCCGCTTCGGGCGATGACTTTGCATGCCTTCTGCCAGGATCTGCTGTCGCGCTTCGCCCTGGAAGCGGGCGTTGCACCCGGCTTCGCCCTGGCGGAGAACGAGGGCGGCCTGTTCCGCCGCGCTTGGCGCCGCCTGCTGGCCGAGCTGCATCAATACCCCGAAGGCACGCCGGTGCTGGCGCTGCGCCAGCTCATCGGCATGGGCTACGGCGAGCAGGCGCTGGAAGAACTGCTCTATAGCTTCCTGTCGCATCGCGCCGACTGGTGGGCCTATGTCGAGGGCGAGACCGATCCGCTGGCTTATGCCGGCGCCCGCCTGCGCACCGCGCTGGGTCTCGACGGAGCGACACCGGATAGTGCTCCGGATGGCGGCCTGGACGGCGATGCCTTCAACGCCCGCCTGAAAATCCTGCTGCGCTGGCTGCACCAGGTGGAGGGCATCCGCTACATCAAGACGCCGCGGGTGGAGGATGCACTCAACAGTGACGGCGACACCCGCTATCAGGCCCTGATCGACGCACTGTTTCGCAAGGATGGCGAGCCGTACAAATTCCAGCTGGCCAAGGCCAAGCGCGACCGCCTCAGCGATGCCCAGGTGGAACACTTCGAGGAGTCGCACCGGGAAGTGGTGCGCGCAGTGGAGCAATGCCGCGAACGGCGCCTGCGCGAGGCCTGCCTGGAGCGCACCAGCGCCGCGCTGCAACTCGGCGTGGCGGCGCTGCGGGCGCTCGACGCGGAGCTGGATATCGACCAGGCCCTGACCTTCGCCGACCTGGAGTGGCGCAGCTACCTGCTGCTGCGCGGCGCCGGCAACGCCGAGTGGATCCGCTACAAGCTGGACCAGAAGATCGACCACCTGCTGATCGACGAGTTCCAGGACACCAGCCCGACGCAATGGCGCCTGCTGCTGCCCTTTCTGGAGGAGATGGCGGCGGGCGACGCCGGCCGCTCGCGCAGCGTGTTCATCGTCGGCGACGCCAAGCAGAGCATCTACGGCTTCCGCCGCGCCAATCCGGAACTGCTCGGCGGCGCCGCGGACTGGCTGCACGCGCATCTGGACGCAGTGACGGTGCCGCTCAACGACTCGCGCCGCTCCGCCCCGGCGGTGATCGATTTCGTCAATGCGCTGTTCGAGCCGGAGGAATTGGCCGCCAGCATCGGCTTCGACCGCCACGGCACCCACCGTGCCTACGACTGGGGGCGCGTCGAAGTGGCACCGCTGATCGAGCCGGAGGTGCGCGAAGAGGAATTGCCGCCGGAAACCCTGCTGCGCGATCCGCTGCTCACGCCGCGCGAAATCGAGGAAGTCAGCCGCGCCGAACGCGAGGGCGAGCAGGTCGCGGCGCGCATCCGCAAATTGATCGACTCCGCCGTGGCGGTGCGCGTCGAGCATGGCAATCGCGCCATCGAGTGGGGCGACGTGATGGTGCTGGCCCGCTCGCGTACTCATTTGCAGGTGCTGGAGCGGGCCCTGACCGGCGCCGGCATCCCTTATGTCGGCAGCAGCCGCGGCACCCTGCTCGATACCGCCGAGGCGAGCGACCTGGTGGCGCTGCTGCGCTTCCTCAACGCGCCGCACCGCAACCTGGAACTGGCGCAGGTGCTGCGCTCGCCGCTGTTCTCGGTGGATGACGAAGACCTGGTGGCGATTGCCGCGGCCTGCGCCGAGGGCAATACCTGGTTTGAAACGCTGCCCGAGCTGGCGGCTTACCGCCCTAAACTGGAAAGCGCGTTGACGCTGTTGCGGAGCTGGCTGCCGCTGTCGGCGCGGTTGCCCGCGCACGACCTGCTCGACCGCATCTACCGCGAAGCCGACGCCGCCGCCCGCTACGAAGCCGCGCTGCCCGCCGTACCGGCCGCGCGCGTGCGCGCCAACCTCGGCGCCTTCATCCAGCTCGCACTGGAAGCCGACAGCGGCCGCTACCCCAGCCTGGCGCGCTTCCTCGACTACCTGCAGGAGCTGGCGCGCAGCAGAGCCGAGGCGCCGGACGAATCGCCGCCGCCCGCCGAGCAGGGCCATGTGCGCGTCATGACCATCCACGCCGCCAAGGGCCTGGAGGCGGCGGCCGTGTTCCTGGTCAACAGCGGCCGCGTGCAGACCGTGCGCACGCCGCGCTGGCTGATCGACTGGTCCTCCAGCGCCGAGCGGCCGGGCCATGTCATCGTTCCCGGCGGCAGCGGCGAGCGCGATCCGCTGAGCGAGGAGCTGATCGAGCGACACAAGGAGCGGGAGGAGCGCGAAGACCTGAATCTGCTTTACGTCGCCGCCACCCGCGCGCGGCAATTCCTGCATCTCAGCGGCTTCCGCCAGAGCAACCAGGGCGAACGGGTCAGCTGGCATGACCTGGCGCTGGATGCCCTGCAGAGGCTGGGCAATGGCCCGGCACAGCCGCTGGCGGGAATCACCGAAAGGGCCTTGCACCATGGCAGCGGCACAGCGCCGCGCGGCGTGCGGGAACCGCAGCCGCTGGCGGCACACCGGGACGATCCGCGCCTGCGCCAGCCACTCGGCGGCGCGGTGCCCGCGGCAGCCGCGCCCAGCGCCTCGTCACCCGATGCCGCGGGTGATGCCGTCATCGACAGCGCTGCCGTGCGCCGCGGCAAGGCCATCCACCATCTGCTGCAGCGCCTGGGCGACGACCGCGGCATTGCGCGCGAGGCATTGAAACCGCGCTTGCAGGCGCACCTGCAAAGCGCGGTGACGGATTCCGAATTGACGGCGTGGTTCGATGACGCGCGGGCCCTGATCGAGGCACCGGCGCTGGGCCGCTTCTTCGACCCCAGCCAGTACGCCCGCAGCTGGAACGAAGTCCCGTTCAGCGACGACGAACGCAATGGCATCATCGATCGCCTGGTGGACGACGGCACCGTCCTGTGGATAGTCGATTACAAAACCACGCCGCACACCGACAGCGCCGTGCTCGGCGAACGCTATCGGCCGCAGCTGCAAGCCTATGCCGCAGCGGTGCGCCGCATCTGGCCGAGACGGCCGCTGCGCGCCGGGCTGTTGCTGACCGAAAGCCGGCAATGGCTGGAGTTGCTGCGCAGCGAGGACTGAGTGGAGAGACCCGTAGGCTGGGATGAGCGTAGCGAATCCCGGCAATGCTGCGGCGCCTGGAACCGCTGGGATTCGCTGCGCTCATCCCAGCCTACAGATTCGCCTGGAGATACTGACGCAGCGCCACCCTTCCCTTCCAATTTCTACAACAGCTGCACAGCCAGCTTGCGCACCTGCGCGTCCGGATCGTTGCGCACCGAGGCCAGCAGCAGGCGCACCGACCGGTCGCCGATTTTGCCCAGGGCGATCACCACGGACTTGCGCAGGTTGCTGACCGGAGCTTCAAGGCCCGATAAAAGGGCAGGCACCTAACCGGTGACACCCGGCAACCCGGTTTCCAGATGACCGGCGAAACGACGGGAAAACAGGCTGTCGAGATCGACGCTGGCCGTGAGGTCGTACCAGCAGTCGGTATTGAGCTGCACATTCCAATGATCCAATACAGTCTGTCCGGGCGGCACCTGGTAAGTCCATGGGCCGTCGTTGCGATAGGCATTGGATTTGACGGTGAAGATAGCGGGGCCGCTGCTGTGGTTGCGCATGCTCAACACCAGCTTGCCGGCGGTCGGGCTGCTCAGGTCGTAG
>JAMFRN010000019.1 GCA_026224805.1 Nevskia soli | reverse complement strand
GTCGGCAATCTGATCACGGCGCTGGGTTGCGGCATCGGCCGCGACGACATGAAGCCGGAGAACCTGCGCTACCACCGCATCATCATCATGACCGACGCGGACGTGGACGGCGCGCACATCCGCACCCTGCTGCTGACCTTCTTCTACCGCCACATGTACAGCCTGGTCGAGCGCGGCCATGTCTACATCGCGCAGCCGCCGCTGTACAAGCTGAAAGCCGGCAAGCAGGAAACCTACATCAAGGACGACCGCGAGATGGAGGAGTGGCAGCTGCGCGCCGCCCTCGAGGAAGCCGAGCTGGTGCCGGCCAGCGGTCAGCCGCCGCTGACCAAGGCCACGCTGTCGCACCTGGTGCGCGACTACTCCCACCTCAACAGCGTGGTGCAGCGTCTGTCGCGTCACTACGAAGTCGACCTGCTCGAGCAGCTGCGCAAGATGGCGCCGGTGCCGACCGAAGCCGCGGCGCTGGAAACCTGGATCGCTGCATTCGTCGCCGCGCTGAATGACGGTCACAGCGCCTCGCGCTACAAGGTCAAGGGCGCCATCGGCGAAAACGGCACGCCGCTGCTCGGCATCGAGCGCCGGCTGCACGGGTTGGAATACCAGTACAGCCTCGGCGAGGATTTCTTCGCCAGCGTCGATTACCAGCAGATGGTGCGTTTCAACCAGCAAACCGCCAACCAGCTCGGCGAGGGCGCCAGCATCGGCCGCGGCGAACGGACCCATGCGGTGACCAGCTTCCAGAACGTCTACGAGTGGCTGATGAGCGAGACCCGCCGCGGTCTCAACATCCAGCGCTACAAGGGCCTGGGCGAGATGAACCCCGGCCAGCTGTGGGAAACCACCCTGGACCCGACCGTACGCCGCCTGGTGCGGGTGCAGGTGGAAGACGTGGTGGCGGCCGATCAGATCTTCACCACGCTGATGGGCGAGGATGTGGAGCCGCGCCGCGACTTCATCGAGCGCAACTCCCTGCTGGTCAGCAATCTCGACATCTGATCGAATTGCACGTTGAAATATAAGTCATTGATTTAAAATGACTTAACGCCTTCCCGTGATGCCTGATCGGCATCACGGAATGCGCCCCGCCTGCGGCCTGCTGTGCCAAGTCCGTGAAATTGTTATAAATTCAGCGTATCGCTGAGTTGGACCCTCGATTCGAGCGGGTCCATCCGGATCGGACGTGCACTGGTGCAAGAGTCTGCAGCTAGGCTCTCAAGGGGAGGCGCGCGCATGAAGGTTCTCGCGGTTTACAACCTCAAGGGCGGTGTCGGCAAGACTGCCGCCTCGGTCAACCTGGCCTATCTGGCCTCGCAAGCCGGTCTGCGGACCCTGCTGTGGGATCTCGATCCCCAAGGCGCCGCCAGCTGGTATCTGCAGGCCAACACCGAGGGAGTGCCGGACAAGTCGCTGTGGCGCGCCAACGGCGATATCGAAGGCCAGATCCAGAGCACCGCCTACGACAAGCTGCACCTGCTGCCGGCGGACGTGCATACGCGCCACCTCGACACCTGGCTGCGCAAGGACGGGGAGCGCGATGCGCTGGTGCAGCGGCTCAAGCTGGTCAACCGCCGCTACGACCTGGTGGTGCTGGACAGCCCGCCGAGCCTGTCGCACCTGGCCGACAACATCTTCACCGCCGCCGACCTGGTACTGGTGCCCACGGTGCCGACGCACCTGTCGCTGCGCGCGCTGAAGACGGTGATCGACTACTACGCCGAGCAAGGCTTTCCGCGCAACACGCTCAAACCGTTCTACTCGATGGCCGACCGGCGCCGCCTGTTGCATCGCACGCTGATCGAGCAGCCGCCGAAGATCATCAAGGACGTGTGCAAGACGGTGATTCCCTATGCCTCGGCCATCGAGCGGATGGGCGAGCATCGCGCGCCGGTGGAAGTGTTCGAGTCCTACGGCTACGCGGCGGAGGCGTATCGCGATCTGTGGAAGGAAGTGAACGCGGTGCTGAAGAAAACCTGAGCGGCGCCGCCAGATCTCCCGGGAGTACCGGGAGGTACTGGCTTGCCGCCACGCCGCGCGGAGTGAGCCCCGCGCGGGTTCATCCTTGCTGTTCGCGCCTCAGCGCTGTTCCGGCCGCTGACCCTCGTGCTCGTTGCGCGGCGGCGGTTTCGGATGCTGCTGCTGTGCCGCCGCAGGTGGCTGCGGGGCGCGGTACGGCTGCGCCTGCGGCGCCCTTTGCTGCGGTTGCTGCACCTGGCGCTGCTGCTGTTGCTGAGCCTGTTGCCGTTGCTGCTGTTGCTGGGCCTGCTGCTGCTGACGTTGCTGCTGCGCCTGTTGCTGCATCTGCTGTTGGCGTTGCTGCTGTTGTTGTCCCATCTGCTGCTGTTGCCGTTGCTGTTCCTGCTGGACCTGTTGCCGCTGCTGCTCGCCCTGCTGTTGCTGCTGCACACGCTGCTGGTTCTGCTGTTCCAGCTGGCGCTGCTGCTCCTGCTGCCCGAAGGCCGGCGCACCGCCCGCCGGCCGCACGCCGGGGTTGTTGAACGCGCCGGGCCGCGGCGTGGCCGCGATCGGCGGCCGGCCCTGGTTCTCGTTCGCATACAGGGCGTGGTTGCCGCTGGCCGTGCTCTGGTGCTGCATCTGCAGCGGCGTGGGGCGGAAGTGCTGCTCGTTGCGCCACTGCTGTTCCTGCGGCGTGGGCTGGGCGCGGGTGCCGCCGGGGCCGCCGTTGTAGCTGATGTTGTTGACGGTGACGTTGTTGATCACCGTGGTGTTGTAGGTGTTGTGAATATTGGTGACATTCACATTGTTCACGGCGCGGTTGTAGCTGAACTCGCCATTATTCCAGCGCCCGCCCTCGTAGCCGTTGCCGCCATAGCCGAAGCCATAATTGACGCCGCCGTAATAGCCGACGTGCGGACCCCAGTAGCCGCCGTGGAAAAGGTAGACGTTGTTGCTCCAGCCCCAATAACCCGGGGTCCAGTAGACGTCCGGCTGGGGCGGTTCCACCCAGGTGCCCGGCACCCAGTAATAGCCGCCGTTATAGGCCCAGTAGCCCGGCGTCCAGATAAAGCCCGGTCCCGGGCACTCCGGCTGTTCGTAGACCGGCAGCGGCGGCGGCGGCTCGCTAGCGCTGGCGTCGTAGGAGGAATCCTGCTGCTGGTAATTGCCGTCTGGCGGCGGGGCGTCCTGCGGCTGCGCATAAGGCTGCGGCGCTTCCTGCGAATACACCGGCTGCGGTGGCGGCGGCGGGTAGGCCTGCGGCGGCTGATCGTAGCCGCCATCGGGCGCCACGCAGGCCGCCAGCGGCAGCATCAGGCCGAGTAACGCCGAGCGCAGCAGCAGCTTGCGGCTGCCGGCGGCGTGGCGCTGTAACTGGTTTGTTCCGAACATGATCAATTCCCCCTTTGGTGATCGGCCGCCTGGTTCGTTGCGGTCGACTGGCACGGCACCAAAGATACAGGATCGAAACTGAAGCGCGGCTGACCGGGAAAACGGCGCCGCGGCGGCGCTTCAGGGAAATTCTGATCGATTTTCAATCGTCATTCCGGCGCAAGCCGGCCCCGTGTCGCAGGCGGAATCCAGCGCGGCGCTCGGGGCTCTGGACCCCGGCTTTCGCCGGGGTGACGATTGATCGGAGGCTTAGCCGTTCTGGTCGAGCAGGGGTTCGAGCCGGCGCAGGCGCGCTTCCAGCGTGGCGCTGTCCGCCGCGGTCAGCGTAGCGTGGCCGATCTTGCGCTGCGGCTTGGGCAGCTTGCCGTAGAGATGCACATGCACGCCTTCGAGCGCGGCCATGGCCGGCAGCGGCGGCGCGCTGCCGATGAAGTTCACCATCAGCGACTCGCCGCGCAGGGCGGTGCTGCCCAGCGGCAGGCCGGCGATGGCGCGCAGGTGGTTTTCGAACTGCGAGCACTCCGCGCCCTCGATGCTCCAGTGGCCGGAGTTGTGCACGCGCGGCGCGATCTCGTTGGCCAGCAGGCCGCCGTCGGCGACGAAGAACTCGAAGGCCAGCACGCCGACGTAGTCGAGATGCTCCAGCACCCGTTGCGCATACTGCTCGCCCAGCTGCTGCAGCGGATCGCCGGCGCGCGGGCGCGCGGTGCGCAGGATGCCGCTGCGGTGTACGTTCTGCACCAGCGGGTAGAACTTCACCGCGCCGTCGCGGCCGCGCACCGCCAGGCAGGAAACCTCGCGCTCGAACGGCACGAAGGCTTCCAGGATCAGCTGCTGCGAGCCGAGCTCGGCCCAGGCGGCATCGAAATCGGCGGCGCTGCGCAGCACGAACTGGCCCTTGCCGTCATAGCCCATGCGCCGGGTCTTGAGCACCGCCGGCAGGCCGGTGTGCTGCGCCGCCGTCTCCAGCCCGACGCGCGAGCTGACCGCGGCAAACTTCGGCACCGGGATGCCGAGCGAGACGAACATCTGCTTCTCGCTGAGCCGGTCCTGGCCGGCGGTCAGCGCGCGCGGCGCGGGAAACAGCGGCACCCGCGCGGCGACGAACTCGGCCGCCTGCTGCGGCACGTTCTCGAACTCGAACGTGGCCAGGTCGACGCCGGCGCAGAACTTCGCCAGCGCGTCCTGATCCAGGTAGTCGGCGCGCAGGTGCCCGCCCAGCGGCGCGGCGCAGGCTTCCTCCGCCGGATCGAGGAAGGCGAACTCGAAGCCGAGAGGATAGCCGGCCAATGCCAGCATGCGGCCGAGTTGGCCGGCGCCAAGGATGCCGATCTTCACGATGAATTCTTTTTAGTTCTGGACGCTGGGATCGGGATGTTCGAGCACTTGCGCGGTCTGCATGGCGCGGAAATGATCCAGCCGCGCGGCCAGTTCCGCATCGCCCAGCGCCAGGATGGAGCAGGCCAGCAGCGCCGCATTGGTGGCGCCGGCGTTGCCGATGGCCAGGGTGCCCACCGGAATGCCGGCCGGCATCTGCACGATCGACAGCAGCGAGTCCATCCCGCTCAGCGCCTTGGACTGCACCGGCACGCCAAGCACCGGCAGGCGCGTCTTGGCCGACACCATGCCCGGCAGATGCGCCGCGCCGCCGGCGCCGGCGATGATCACGCGGATGCCGCGCCCGGCAGCGGCGCCGGCATATTCGAACAGCAGATCGGGGGTGCGGTGCGCCGAGACCACGCGCGTTTCATAGGCCACGCCGAGGCTGTCGAGCGTGCGAGCGGCGTGCGCCATCGTCTCCCAATCGGAGCGGGAGCCCATGATGATGCCGACCAAAGGGAGGGCTGACGGCGGATTCTGCGGCACTTTCTATCCCGTTGAGGGAGGAAAGTGCGGAATTATCCCATCAAATCGTGAACTTCGCACTCTCGGCCCGGTCTGCATCAGTTGGCGCGCCGGATCGGGCCTCAGGGCGCGAGCAGGTCGAACTCCGCCGTGATGCTGGAATTGAACTGGATCTGGCCGGCGGCGAAGCCCATTTCCTCGTTGCCGCTCGGCGCCGCCGCGGCGGCCATCATCATCCGCGGCTGCGGGCCCGGCGGCCGCGGCGAAACCGAGCTGGCGCTGACCGTATGCACCGCGCCCAGCTTCACGCCCAGGGTGTCGGCCAGCAACCTGGCCTTGGCCTGGGCATCCTGCGCCGCCTTGACCAGGGCCTGGCTTTGCAGCTCCTCGGCCCTGGACGATTCCAGCTGCGGGTCGGAGATATTGTTGATGCCGGCGTCGGTGGCGCGCTGCAGATAGTCGCCGATCTTGTCCAGCTCGCGCACCACCACCTCGATATTGCGGGTGACGTGGTAGCCGAGGAATTTGCGCCCGCCCGGGGCGGAGCCGCTGCCGCCGGAGTAGTCGTATTCGGAGCGGATGCTGAGCCCGGCGGTGGAAATGTCCTCGTCCTTCACCCCGAGGGCGCGCAATTGGCCCAGATAGGTGCGCACGATGCTGTTGACCTTGGTTTGCGCCGCTTTCAGGTCCAGGTTGGTTTCCTCCACCGCCATGCTCAGACGGGCGCGGTCCGGCGCGGCGCTAACCTCGCCCTGCCCGCTCACCGTCACCGCGCGGCGCTCCGGCGGCGGCATATTGGAGCCGCCATCCACCGGGCGGGCCTGGGCACCGGCAATGCACATCAGAAACAGCGCCACGACGGGTTTGAGCGGTGCGTGCATGGTCGGTGTCGTGTCCGGAAGTGAGGCCACATCCTGCATGGAAACTGTTACAGGGACAACCACGCCACGGCTTTGACAATCGGCGCTAAAATACCGGACCAGATTGGTCTTTAATCGCGGCTCCCCCGCCCCCAGTTCCCCAGCATGTCTTACGAAACCGTCACTCTCAGCCGCGATGTGGTTGGCGTGCTCATCCCCGCCGGCACACGCGTGGAACTGCCCGAAGGCGCCGAGGCGAGCATCACCCAGGCGCTCGGCGGCAGCTATACCGTGCAGATGCAGGGCCACCTGTTCCGCATCGACGGCAAGGACGCCGACGCCATCGGCAAGACGCCGGTCGGCGTGCCGGACATCGCCTCCGATGCCAGCGAGGCGGAAGTGGAAAAAGCCGTGTGGCAGCAGATGAAGACCTGCTACGACCCGGAAATCCCCATCGACGTGGTTGAGCTCGGCCTGATCTACGAATGCCTCCTCGAGCCCGCCGAGGAAGGCGGCTGGAAGGTGCGCGTAGTGATGACCCTGACGGCGCCCGGCTGCGGCATGGGCGATGTGCTGGTGGCCGACGTGAAGAGCAAGGTGCAGCAGATCCCCGGCGTGCGCGAAGCCGAGGTGGAACTGGTGTTCGATCCGCCCTGGACCCGTGAGATGATGAGCGAGGCGGCGCAACTACAGGCGGGCTTCATGTGAGCAATACGGTGACCCGCGGCGTACGCATCGTGGTCGAGCCGCGCCATGTGCCGGACCAGTCCGACCCGGTCAACCAGTCCTGGCTGTTCGCCTACCACGTCACCATCCGCAACGAGAGCCAGGTCACGGTGCAGCTGCGCTCGCGCCACTGGATCATCACCAGCGGCGAAGGCAAGACCGAGGAAGTGCGTGGCCCCGGCGTGGTCGGCTACCAGCCCACCCTCAAGCCGGGCGAGCAGTTCCAGTACACCAGCGGCTGCCCGCTCAACACCCCGGTCGGCACCATGCACGGCAGCTTCCAGATGGTCACCGAACAGGGTGAGACCTTCGACGCGATGATCGACCCCTTTCGCCTGGCGGTGCCGCGCGTCCTCAACTGAGCGGGCGGCCGGCACGGCCCCACAGCGTTGGCCGGCCCTTTGGCGCGGATCTCGTCCGTTTGCATTTTCACCTTCCTGGCGTAACTCTGTAACCTATTCGTAATCCGCAATAGCCACAGGAGCAGGGAATGCAGCCAGGGCGATCTGATCGCGTAGCCGTAGGAATGCGCTTCCTTGTAGTTTTGGGCATGTGCGCCATGGCGCTCGGCTTCGTCGCCCCGGCCCATGCGCAGACGCCCAGCCCGCTGGGCGAATGGCAGTACTCCGCCGGCGAGGTGCTGAGAAAGCGCTTCGATCCGAACCCTCCGCACTGGGACATCCTGGTCGGCGGCGGCTTCGAGCTTCTGCCGCGCTTCGAGGGCTCGAACGACTACTACATCGAGCCCGGCCCGACCATCGACGTCCGTTATCGCGACCTCGCCTTCTTCTCCACCGGCGAAGGCCTCGGCGTCAACCTGCTGCGCGGCACCAACTACCGCGCCGGCATCGCCCTGACCTACGACCTGGGGCGCGATGAGGGCGACTACTACCGGCTCGGCGAACACAATCTCTCGGCCGCCGCCGCGCCGAAGCTGTTCGCCGAATACGTCATCTTCCCGGTGATCGTGCGCGCCGACGTGCGCCACAACATCGGCGGCGTGGGCGGTTATATCGGCGATGTCAGCGCCTATATGCCGGTCTACGGCAACCAGAAATTCTTCATCTTCGTCGGAGGCACGGTGACGCTGGCCAACGACACCTACATGAAAAACGATTTCGGCGTGACCCAGGACGAAGCAAAGAGCAACGACCTGCCGACGTACACGCCCGGCGGCGGCATCAAGTCGGCCGGCGTCGGCGCCAACGCGACCTACATCTTCCGCAAGCACTGGTTCCTCAACGGCGTGTTCGCCGCCACCACCTTGCTCGGCCCCGCCGCCAGCAGTCCCAATGTGGAAGAGAAGCAGCAATACGCCTTCAGCCTGAGCGTGGCTTACGATTTTCGCTGAGGCGGCATCCGTTCAAGCGGGTACTGTCATACCGGCGAAAGCCGGTATCCAGAGTTGCGAAGGATGCACTCTGAACCCCTGCATACCGGCTTTCGCCGGTATGACGCAGCAATCGTAGGGCGGCCCCGACACGGTGTTTGCGAAGCAATGGGTGCAGGAGGGGCCGCCGCCCGCTCCCGCACCCACCCTTCGGGATACCGTGTCGCGGGCGGCCTGTGGCCGCCGGCTGTTTTGATCCGGTTGCGGCGCAGCGGCAGGCATGCCCGCCCTACGATCTGCAAACTAAATGCGCTTCCTCACCATCCGCCACGCCGTGGTGTACTCATCCCACAGATAGCGCACGAAGGCATTGAACACCCCGCGCTGCAGCGCCGGCTTGAGGCCATCGCCCAGGCGCGCGATCTGCTGGTAATACCAGCCCTGCTGCCCCAGCAGATTGACCAGCTTGAACAGGAATACATTGGTGGTCGGCGCGAATACGCCGTTGCCGAGCTTGAGGCTGTGCTCGTAGTTGGGCAAGGGACTTTCGTCGCCGGCCAGCAGGCGCTTCGGCACATCGGCATCGGTGCACAGCGGTCGCGCCAGGCCGATCACATCCACCGAGCCCTGTTGCAGCGCCTGCTCCATGCCGGCGCGGCTCCGGAAGCCGCCGGTCACCATCAACGGCATTTTCGCCACCTTGCGGATCGCCTCGGCGTATTCGAGAAAGTAGGCTTCGCGCCGCTGCGTGCTGGTGCTGCTGACGGAGGCCTGCGCCGCCTCCACTGCAGTATCCGCGTCGCCGGTATAGCCGAGCAGGCGCGGCTGCTCATAGGTACCGCCGGAAATTTCCAGCAGATCGACGCCGCTGCTGTTGAGCCACTGGACCACTTGCAGACATTCCTCGCTGCTGAAGCCGCCCTTCTGGAAATCCGCCGAGTTGAGCTTCAGCGCCACCGGGAAGTCCGCGCCCACCGCCGCGCGCGTCGCCTTCACCGCCTCCAGCAGGAAGCGCGCGCGGTTCTCCAGGCTGCCGCCCCAGGCATCGCTGCGCTGGTTGGTCACCGGCGAGAGGAAGGCGCTGAGCAGGTAGCCGTGCGCGCCATGCACCTGCACGCCGGTGAAGCCCGCCTCGCGCGCGGTGCGCGCCACCCGCGCATAGCGCTGGATGAAGTCGAGGATCTCCTCCTCGCGCAGCGCGCGCGGCCGGCGGTAGTTGGCCATCAGCTTGAGCTGCACCGCTGAGGGCGCCAGCGGCTGCCCGGTGACGTACCAGGGCGACTGCCGCCCGGCATGGCTGATCTGCATCCACAGGTGGTTGCCGTTGCTGGTGCCCGCCTTGGCCCAGTTGCGCAGCCGCGCCATCGCTTCCGCATCCGGCGGCGCCGGATCGATCGCCACATTGCCCGGCCGCTCCAGCACGCGGCGGTCGATCATCACGTTGCCGGTGACCAGCAGGCCGGCGCCGCCTTCGGCCCAGGCCCGGTACAGCCGCACATGGCGCTCGCTGGCGCGCAGCTGCGCATCGGCGATACCCTCGGTCATCGCCGCCTTGGCGATGCGGTTGGGCAGCGTGGCGCCGCAAGGCAGGCGCAGCGGCTGCGTCAGCAGGTTGCCGGTAGTCATGGGGTCTCCCTAAGAGGCCACAAGCTAACCGGAGAGCGGGGTGACGGAAAAGGGGTGAAGCGTCAGCGGCCAGCGCGCGATTATTGTTCTCGACCCCGGCACGCGCGCCGAAGCGGAAGCCGCCGAATCCTGCGATTCACGGCGGCTCCCGCATTCAATCAGCGCACTCCGGGCATCTGATCCTGATGCCCTTCCAGCCAGCGCAGCGACCCCGGCGTGGTCAGGATCTCGCCTGTCTCCAGCAGGGTCTTGATGCCGGAGAGGGCCATCGGCCAGCCGCCGTAGAGCTGGGTGTTGGCGCCTTCAGGCAGGCGGTCATGGGTCACCACCAGCCGGCACGAGTCGCGCACCTGCGTGATCTCCCAGGTGACGCGCGACGTGCCCTCGCTCTTCACATCCTCGCCCCACAGCGCCGTGAAGCTCTGCACCAGCCGGTGCGGCGGATCGATCTCCAGAACCGTACCCTCGAAAATCAGCGTATCTCCGCCAGAGCCCTCGATGCGCGAGCCCGGCTTCCAGTCCGAAATCACCTCCGCGCCGAAATTCCATTTGCGCCGCATTCCGGTATCGGTGATCGCGTGCCACAGTTTTTCCGGCGTTGTCTTGATGTAAATCTCGTATACCTTTTCCATCGTCCTGTTCTCCAGTTCGTGCTTCAGGCCGCTCAGGGCCGCGGCCCAGGGTGCGGCGTACTTGCTCACCCAGCGGTCATGGATGAGGCGGATCGGGACGGCATTCAGGAAATGCAACTTCTCGCGGCCGCGCTTCTTGCTTACCACCAGGCCCGCCTCTTCCAGCTGCTTCAGATGCTTCATCACACCGAAGCGGGTCATCGGCAGGCGGCCTTGGAGCATGCTCAGGGTCTGGCCGTCTTCCTTGAACAGCTCGTCGAGCAGGCTGCGGCGGGTCGGATCCGCGAGGGCTTTGAATACTTCGTCCATAGGCAGACAATACGTGACCTTTTAGTCACATGTCAAGGATCGTTTTAGAGGCTTGTTTCAGCAGGAAGTTTTGAGCATTTCGCCAAAGAGAAGGGCCGCGCTGGTCTTCCCCTCCCCTTGCGGGAGGGGATTGAGGGGAGGGGTGCTTTTCGTCTCCGATAGCCCAG
>JAMFRN010000018.1 GCA_026224805.1 Nevskia soli | reverse complement strand
GCAGCATCCGGTCGGGGCGCGGCGGGCGGTCAGCGGCAAGGTCGAGCTGTATGGCGCCGAACTGCAGATGGCCCATCCAGACTATCTGATCGATGCCGAGCGCATCGGCGAGGTTCCCGACCACGAGGCGGTCTATCCGGCCACCGCCGGTCTTAATTCGCGTACGGTGCGCAAACTGGCGATCGAGGCTCTGAACCTGGCGCCGGATCTTCCGGAATGGCAGGATGGAGCCTGGCTGGAACGACAGCGGTGGCCGAGCTGGCGCGCCTCCCTGCACGCGCTGCACGCCCCGCGCTGCGAGGCTGATCTTTCTCCGCAGGCGCCGCATCGGCGACGCTTGGCGTACGACGAACTCCTCGCCCACCAACTGGCGTTGGCGCAGCGCAAGACCGAACGAAGGGTGCTTCCGGCGTCCGCCATCCTTACGGATGGTCTGGCCGCGCGGGTGGAAAGCGCCCTTCCCTTCCGCCTCACCGGGGCGCAGCAGCGCACGCTTGCCGAAATCCGTGGCGACCTGGCCTCGGTGTCTTACACGCTCTCGGACATGGCCGCGGATGCCATCGGCCTGCTCGACGTGCTTGGCATCGATAGCGCTCACCTGGTCGGCGCATCGATGGGCGGGGCCATCGCACAGACGGCGGCGATCGAGCATCCGCACCGGGTCAGGTCGCTAAGTTCGATGATGTCCACCACCGGCGATATGAAGGTTGGCCAGGCGCGGCCCGAGACCTTAAAGGCGCTGTTTGCCGGCGCGCCCGCGGTCACCCGCCAGGAAGTAATCGACCGGCAGCTCAGGGCGGTCTCGGTGGTGGGATCTCCGGGGTTTCCGGCCGATCTGGAACTGGTTGCCCTGAACGCAGGACGCGCCTACGACCGCAGCTATGATCCCGTCGGCATCGCGCGGCAGGCCATCGCGTCGGTCGCCTCCGGTGATCGTACCGGGCTGTTGCGCCAGCTTGAGCTGCCCACACTGGTCGTCCACGGCCTTGACGATGTCATGTGCGATGTCAGCGGCGGCCGCGCAACGGCGGCGGCAATTCCACAGTCCAGGCTGGTGCTCATCAAAGGACTGGGGCACAACCTGCCGCCTGGAGTTTGGGCGGAAATCGCCGACCATATTGCCGTCGTCGTCTGGATTGGCGAGAGCCGGATGCAGCGAGTGTAGGGCGGGCAAATGATGGGCTCGCTGCGCTCTACATATCCTTTATGCGCTCCGGCCACTCAAGGCCCAAATCGATACTCCAGTTGCGCGCTCGGCAGGTTGACCGAGTTGCCGCCGCCCTGGACGTAGGCGTCGAAGCCGACGCCGGCGTTTAAATTCGCGGTGAGTTTGTAGAAGGCGGAGAGGCCGAAGGCGCCGCCGACGCCGGCCTTGTGGGCCTTGAGGGTGTTGGCAGCGGAGTTGGCCTGCTGGGTGGAGTCGTAGATCAGCATGGCAACGTGCGGCTCGATGTAGAAGTCGCCGAATACGGGGAGCGCGCCGCCGACGCCCAGGGTGAGGCCCTGGCCGGCGGGGCGCAGGGCGTGCGCGAGGTCGTTGGTGACTTTGCCGGTGTTGCTGCTGCTGTTGAGGCTGGCGTCGTACTTGCCCAGGTCGACCAGGCCGGCTTCGAGGCTGAATCCGGCCCAGACGGGTACGCCGCCGTAGAGGCCGCCGGCCACGCGGTGCTTGGCGAGGCTGACGTTGGAAACGTGGTCGCCATCGGCGGCGAGCTTGGCGGCGAGGGTGTTGCTGTCCATTCCATAGATGCCTTCGCCGGCCTTCATCCCGATGTAGGCGTGCTGGAGGTCGAAGCCGAGTTGCTGGGCGCGCGCCGGGGCCGGCAGCAGTACCAGGCCAATCGCGGCCAAGCCCAGCAGCGGTGTGGCGCGGCGCAGCGTCAGCCCCATGGTCAGCTGCATTGCGCGCATGCGCCGGCGCAGGGCAGCGAGCAGTCCGAGGATGGATAGCACCTCAGGGCCGAAGGCGCCGGCGCTGCCGGTGACGTTGTTGCTGCCGCCGCTACTGCTACTGCTGCCGCCGCCGACGGTGGCGGCGTTGACGGTCAGCATGGCGGATGCGTTGGCACTGCCGCCGGCGCCGCTGCAGGCAAGAGTGTAGGTGAGTGTGCCGGTCGCCGCGGGTGTCTCGCTAAGGCCGGTGCTGTTGCTGAGGGCCTGCGTGCCGCTCCAGGCACCGCTGGCGGTGCAGGTGGTGGCGTTGGCGGAGGACCAAGTGAGGGCAGCGCTCTGGCCGAGGGTGATGTTGGCGAGGTTGACGGCGATGCTCACGGTGGGCGCCGCTGGCGGCGGCGGGGCCGCGTTCACCGTCAGCGTAGTGGAAGCGTTGGCGCTGCCGCCGGTGCCGGTGCAGGTGAGGGTATAAGTGGCGGTACCGATGGCGGTGGGCGTTTCGCTCAGGCCCGCGCTATTGCTGAGAGCTTGCGTGCCGCTCCAAGCGCCGCTGGCGGTACAGGCGGTGGCGTTGCTGGAGGACCAGGTGAGGGCAGCGCCCTGGCCCAGGGTGATGCTGCCGGGGTTGATGGCGATGCTGACCGTCGGGGCCGGTGGCGGCGGCGGGGCGGCGTTCACCGTAAGCGTGGCGGAAGCATTGGCGCTGCTGCTGCCGGCACCGGTGCAGGTGAGGGTGTAAGTGAATGCGCCGGTGGCGGTAGGCGCCTCGCTCAGGCCCGTGCTATTGCTCAGTGCCTGCGCGCCGCTCCAGGCGCCGCTGGCGGTACAAGCGGTGGCATTGCTGGAGGACCAGATGAGTGCCGCGCTCTGGCCGAGGGTGATGCTGGCGGGAGTCACCGCGATAGTGACGGTGGGCGCGGCGTTCACGATGAGCGTGGCGGAGGCGTTGGCGCTGGTGTTGCCGGCGCCGGTGCAGGTGAGGGTGTAGGTGAACGTGCCGGTCGCGGTAGGCGTCTCGCTCAAGCCCGCGCTGTTGCTGAAGGCTTGCGTCCCGCTCCAGGCGCCGCTGGCGGTGCAGGCGGCGGCGTTGGTGGAGGACCAGGTGAGGGCCGCGCTGTGGCCCAGGGTGATGCTGGTGGGGTTCACCGCGATGGTGACGGTGGGCGCGGCGGCAGCGGTGGTGACTTGCAGCGTGGCGCTCTGCGTAACGATAGTACCGTCGATGGCGGTGCAGGCCAGGGTGTAGGTATATGATCCCACGCCCGGGCTTTCGCTGACGCTGCCGCTGGCGGCCTGGGTACCGCTCCAGGCGCCGCTGGCCGTGCAGGGCGGCGTGGCGGCGGTGGGCGCAACCACCAGCTTGAATATCGTGCCGACATTGTTGGTGCCGCCTTCCACCGTGTCGCCGTAGAAGTTGCCGTCGCTGCCCTGGATCAGGCTGGTGGGGTAGAGCGCGTCGTTGGCGATGGCCCCGAAGGAATAGATCACGCTGTAGTTGCCGGCGGGCGTGACCTGGAACACCAGGCCGCCGTTGTACTGGCCGCCGCCCTTGATGGCGTCGCCGCCCACTACGCCGTAGAGATTGCCGTCCGTGCCCGCCACCAGCGGGTCGACGGAATAGCCGCCGTCGTGGAAATCCTGGGCGCCGGTGAAGCTCCAGCTCAGCGCGGCGCTCTGGCCCGCCGTGATGCTGGCGGGGCTTGCGGTGAGGGTGAGGGCGGGCGTCGGCGTGCCGCCGAAGTCGTGCAGCTTGGTGAAGGTGCCGCTGGAGGTGATGCTGTAAATGGTGCCCACGCCGGTTGCGCCGCCGAAGAAGGTGGTGCCGTAGAAGGTGCCGTTTGCGTCCTGCACCAGACCGGATTCCGGATCGGCGCCGTCGCTGTTGATGCGGCTACTGGTGCTGGTGTAGGCGGCGAAGGAGTGCAGTGTGGTCAGGGTGCCGCCCGGCGTCATCTGGAAGATGGTGCCGGTACCGTTGGCGCCGCCGGCCAGGGTGGTGCCGTAGAAATTGCCATCGCTGCCCTGCACCATCGCGGCGATGGGGTTGGCGCCGTCGCTATTGGTGCCGCCGGAGCTGAAGGCGCTGAAGGTGTGCAGCACGGCGAAGGCGCCGCTGGGGCTGATGCGGAAAATCGCGCCGTTCTGGTTGCCGCCGCTGGCGCCCACTTCCGCGGTGCCGTAGAAATTGCCGTCGTTGCCCAGCACGGTCTGGCTGGTGTTGTCACCCTGCTCGCTCTGGGTCATCTCGAAATTGGTGAGGGTGGTGATCACGCTCAGCGTGTTCGTCACCGGCGTGTACGAGTAAAACACCGTGTTCACGTTGTTCTCGTTCGCGGTGAAGCCGTACAGGCTGCCGTTGTTGCCGGCCACCAGGCCGAGCGGATTTTCCTGCGGTGCGTCGATCAATGCCGCGAAAGTGCCGCTGGTGGTGCTGGTGATGATCTGGTCGGCGGTGATGCTGTACAGATTGCCGTCGCTGAACTGCACCAGGTCGGCGGGATAGGCCGAGGTAACGGGCAGCGAGACGAGCACCGTTTCCGTGCCCGCATCGGGGCCGGTTGGCGGCTCGCCCAGCGCGTGCGGGGCGTAAGCAGCCGTGCCCAGTGCAGACCATACAGCGAGAAGACGCAGCCTGCGTGCGGCACGGATCGACTTCATGACGACTCCCTGAAAACAGCAATTCCCTGTTGCCCCTGCGGAGCATGCTAAAGGTGCGGCAGTCCCACCGCTGCCCCCCAGATGCGGTGCGGTTACCTGGTTTTGTGACGTGGTGCTCATGCGCCGGTGACGATCGCGCGCATGACGAGGGGTGGGCCTGGCAGGAGGGGTTGAATCCGCCAGGGTGTAACTTGCGTTTCGCGTTCGAGCGGGAATTTCGAAAGAAGAATTCGATAGGGCCGGGCTGCCGACCGCTGCGCAGCCCGCTTCCCGCGCCAGCCGCATTAAACTACCCCCATCCCCTATACCCTCCACACTTCCCAAGGAAACCCATGCCCACGCTATTCGACCCCATCAAGATCGGCTCACTGGCCTGCCCGAACCGCATCTGGATGGCGCCGCTCACCCGCGGCCGCGGCACGCGCGACCATGTGCCCACCGAGCTGATGGCCACCTACTATGCGCAGCGCGCCTCCGCCGGCCTGATCCTCACCGAGGCCACCGGCATCACCGTCGAGGGCAGCGGCTGGCCTTACGCGGGCGGGCTGTGGGGCGCGGAGCATGTGGCGCACTGGAAGACGGTAACCGACGCCGTGCACCAGGCCGGCGGCCGCATCTTCGCCCAGCTCTGGCACATGGGGCGCATCGTCCACCCCTCCCTGCACGGCGTGCAGCCCGTTTCCGCCAGCGCCACCACCGCGCCGGGCAAGGCCCACACCTACGAGGGCAAGCAGCCCTACGTTGAGGCGCGGCCGCTGGCGCTCGAGGAGATCCCGCGCCTGATCGGCGACTACGTGACGGCGGCGCGCAACGCCATCGCCGCCGGCTTCGACGGCGTGCAGCTGCACGCCGCCAACGGCTACCTCATCGACCAGTTCCTGCGCGACGGCAGCAACCACCGCACGGACGCCTACGGCGGCCCCATCGAAAACCGCGTGCGCCTGCTGCGTGAAGTGACCGAGGCCCTGATCAGCACTGTGGGCGCGGAGCGCACAGCCGTGCGCCTGTCGCCCAATGGCGACTCGCAGGGCGTGGACGACAGCAACCAGTCCGTCCTGTTTCCCGCCGCCGCCGCCGTGCTAGACAGCCTGGGCGTCGCCTTCCTCGAACTGCGCGAGCCCGGCGCCAACGGCACCTTCGGTAAGTCCGACCGTCCGCCGGTTGCGCCCCTGATCCGGAAGGCCTTCAAGGGCGTGCTGGTGCTTAACTCCGACTACGACCTTGCTACCGGTCAGGCCGCCCTTGCCGAAGGCGCAGCGGACGCCATCACCTATGGCCGCAAGTTTCTCGCCAACCCGGATCTGCCGTACCGCTTCGCGCATGACCTTGAGCTGACGCCGGATGATCCGAAGACCTGGTATTCGCAAGGGCCGGAGGGGTACATCACTTATCCGACGGCGGTGTAGTCACCGCAAGAGTGCAGTCTGATCCCAAGGGCGCCACCTTAATGCGAAATTGAGACCAATCGTAGGGCGGCCTGTGGCCGCCGAGGTCGCCGCCACGCAGAATCACGGCGGCCGGAGGTCGCCCTACTACCGCTGTGTTGATCGCCCAATGAAAAATATTCAAGTGATCGACGGTGCCGACAACTGCGTCTATGACATCTTCATGGCTCATTGTTGCGCTAGCGACTAACCCACCCGTTCCAGGTAAGCGCACAGCATCTCGCCCGTCGCCGCCGCCAGCGCGTCGACCTCCGCCGCCGGGCGCCCCTGCTCGGAGACTGTCTTTCCTATTGCGGACATGGCGGTCATCATCAGGTCGGCGGCGAAGGCGCGCTGCTTGTTGGAAGCGTTGGGCAGCGCTTCCTTCATGAATTGCAGCGCCATTTGCGTGACGGCCTTGCGATGCTCTGCGGTTTCGGGGGCGTCGCGGTAGTAGGGGGCGGCGTCGTCCAGTGCCACACGCATGTCGCGCTCTTCGCATTCGGATCGGAAGAATGCTTTCACCGCCACGCGCAGGCGGTCGAGCGGGGCCAGGGAGGCGTCGGCCAGAATGCCGCCGATGAGTCCACCGGTCTGCTCCCATTCGTCCGCCTGCAGGCGGAACAGGATGGCTTCCTTGTTGGGGAAATACTGATACAGCGATCCCACACTGATGCCGGCTACGTCCGCCACCCGTGCGGTGGTGAAGCGCCTGGCGCCGTCGCGGGCCAGAACGCGAACCGCGGCCTCCAGGATGGCCGCGACTAGGAGGGTGGAGCGCTCCTGTCGCGGCTGCTTTCTCTCGGAAATGATTGGGGTTTGGCGCTTCTTCAAGTGGACTGTCCAGAATGCGAATAGTGAATGCGATGGAATATTCGTATTCTATCGGTACTTCGTTTGCCACACCACTTTGCAGAGGAATCCCCACGTGACCACACTGACCAAGCCCCCGCTGTCGACGCTCCTGGACCAGCTTTTCGCCGATGCCGACGCAACGCAATCCATCCTCATGCAGCAGATGGAGCAGCTTTCGCCGGAGGCGCGCCAGGCGATGGTAGCCAGCTCGGCCGACTACCGGCAGTTTTACGCGCGCGCCAAGGATTTTCACCTGGCGGTATCGCGGGAAACCGGCGTCCTGCTGTACCTGCTGGCGCGATCTTCGCGGGCGCGCAGCATCGTCGAGTTCGGCACTTCGTTCGGCATCTCCACGCTGCACCTGGCCGCCGCCCTCCGCGACAACGGCGGTGGGCGTCTCATCAGCAGCGAGTTCGAGCCGTCCAAGGTAGTGAAGGCGCGGTATAACATCGAAGCTGCTGGCCTTGCCGATCTGGCGGAAATCCGCGAGGGCGATGCGCTGGAAACGCTGGCGCGCGATCTGCCCGAGAGTATCGACCTAGTGATGCTGGACGGGGCCAAGGTGCTGTACCCGAACATTCTTGCCCTGCTCGAACCGCGCCTGTCCGCCGGCGCGCTGATCGTTGCCGACAATGCCGACTGGAGTCCGGAGTACCTGGCGCGTGTCCGCGCGCCGGATGGGGGTTATCTGTCCCTGCCGTTCTCTGACGATGTTGAGTTGTCGATACGGACCGCGGCGACGGGTAGGCAAGCGCGGTAGAGCGGATCAGTATCGTAGGGCAGCCTGTGGCCGCCGCGGTTGCCGCCACTCGGAACCACGGCGGCCGCAGGCCGCCCTACCATGGTGGAAATCAAGATGCGACCGCGGATCGCGCTCAAGGTGGTGCCACAGGGGTCACGACCCGCAATGCGTGAATTAAGCCGGCTCCTCCTCCAGCAGCGCCAGCGCTTGCTGCCTGGCCGCGGCGCGCAAGGACTTGCGCAGCTCCGGATCATTGGTGGTGCGGGCCAGCACCATGCCGCCGACGCAGAGGGCGACGATGGTCTGGGCGCGGCGCTCGGCGTCGCGGCTGTCCGGCATGGCGTTGCGGTAGACGTGGGCCATGCTGCGGATCAGATCGGTGTAAGCCTGCTGTGGCGACAGGCCGGCGCGGGCCACGTCACAGGGCAGGGCGTAGAGCGGGCAGTGCATGTCCACGTCGTCCAGCACTTCGTCGCTAAGATACATCCTGACGAGCATGCGCGCGAGCTTGCGCGGCTCGGTGATCCGCGGCCCGGCCCCGGCCTTCGCCGCGAAAGGATTGCAGCTGGCGAAGCTGGTGACGGCGGCTGCGTAGAGCTGATCCTTGCTGTCGAAGTGATGGTAGAAGCCGCCACGGGTGAGGCCGGCGTGGGACATGATGCGGTCGATGGAAACCTGCTCGAAGCCGTAGTGGTTGAACAGGCGGCGTGCGGATTCGACGATGCGGCCGCGGGTGCGGAGCTTGTGTTCGGCGTTGTAGGGCATGAGATTGATCCTCCTGCGGCCCAGCATAATGCGTCCGAGAATATGTTCTTGAACATATTTAGTCCATCGGTATCCTCCACTCCGGTACGATAAAAAACTGCCGGAGGATGGACATGAAGATCTACTGGATCAAGGCGCAGGCGCCGAAGCGCGTGCTGGCGCTGGCGAAGCATCTGGGCATCAAGGCCGAGCTGGTGGAGGTGAACCTGATGAGCGGCGGGCTGAAGGCGCCCGAGTATGCCCGGCTCAATCCCAATATGAAGGCGCCGACGCTGGTGGACGGCGAAATGGTGCTGTGGGAGTCCTGCGCGATCATGACCTACCTGAGCATCAAGGCCGGCTCGGATATGTGGCCGGCGCACAATCCGGCGGAGCAGGTGGAAGTGCTGCGCTGGCTTTCCTGGGCCGATCACCACTGGTCGCCCGCGGTCGGCCCCTTTTACTTCGAGCACGTGGTCAAGCCCACCTTCGGTATCGGCCCGCCGGACCGCGAATCCCTGCCGTCGCAAGTGCCGAACCTGCTGAAGTATGCGAAGGTGCTGGACGGCCACCTCGCCGGACGCGACTACGCCGCCTGCGGCCGGCTCACCATCGCCGACTTCCAGCTCGCCTCAATGGCGAGCTACTGGCGCGAATCAGAAATGCCGCTGCAGGATTTTCCCAACATCGTGCGCTGGATCGACGGACTGCATCGCATCCCTGCCTGGGCTGATCCCTGGCCCGCCGCGCGGGCCTAGACCACCGCGGCGGCAACCTCTCCCAAGCCGGCAGCCGGCCCGCTCCGCGCGGGCCGCCCTGCAGTCAGGCTTTCTGCAGAATAAGCCCGCTCCGTCCCACGGTGACCAGCACGTTTTCGGCATCCGCAACCTGGTTGGCGGCGGTTCCGCGCAGCTGGCGAACGGCCTCCGTAATATTGTTCATGCCGTGGATGTAGCCCTCGCCGAGCAGACCGCCGTTGGGATTGACCGGCAGCTGGCCGGTCAGCTCGATGGCGCCGCTCTTGATGAAATCCTTGGCCTCGCCTTCCTTGCAGAAGCCGTGCGCTTCGAGCGTCATCAGGACTACTGGCGAGAAGTTTTCGTAAATCATCGCCACGTCCATGTCTTGCGGGCCCAGGCCGCTTTGCGTCCATAGCTCCTGTGCCGAGGCGTAGGCCTCCGGGTATCCGACCAGGTCGGGCCGGTAGTAGTCGAACATGATGTGCCCGTCCATCCGATGCGCCTGCGTCGCGGCCGCGACGCGCACGGGCTTCTGGCGCAGATCGCGTGCCCGCTCCATCGAGCTGACCACCAGGGCCACGCCGCCGTCGCTCTCCTGGCAGCAATCCAGCAGCCGCAGCATCGGCTCCACGATCCAGCGCGAGGCCTGATGATCTTCCAGCGTGATCGGCTTGTCGTAAAACCAGGCATTGGGATTGGTGGCGGCGTGCTTCCTGGACACCACCACGTAGCGGCCGAGATCCTCGCTGGTCACGCCGTAGCGGTGCATGTACGGCTGGTACCACAGCGCGTAAATCTTGGCCGGGGTATCCAGGCCGTAGGAGAAGTGCAGGGAGCGGGCGGGGGCGCCGCCGCCGCCAACACCGTAATGAATCGGTGCGGGTTGCCCGAAGCGCTGGCCCGAGCGCTCGTTGAAGGCGCGATAGATCAGCACATTTCTGGCGGCGCCGGAGGCCACCGCCGAGGCGGCCAGCTGCACGGGGGCGGAGGAGCCGCCACCGCCGAATGGCGTGCGCCCGGTCCAGCGCAGTTGCTCGATGCCGAGGCAGCGCATCAGCTGCAACTCATCGTTGCTGTCCTGAACGTAGGTCACCATTCCATCGATATCCGAGGGCTTTAGCCCCGCGTCGCGGATCGCCGCCAGGCTGGCCTCGGCCGCAAGCTGCAGCTCGCTGCGCCCGGATTGCTTGGAAAATTCCGTCTGGCCGATCCCGACAATGGCCGTGCTTTTGAGCGGTTTCATCGGCTGGCTCCCGTCGCCGGGCGGAATTGTGGCAGGGTGGCGCCGCCGATTTCCCGGAACACCACTTCGACCGGTGCGCCGATCTCGATATGGCTTGCGCCCTCTAGGTTCGAGACCATGCGGATGCCTTCCTCCAGGTCGACCAGCACCACCGTGCGCGGCGACTCGTCCGGCCGCGATGGATGTTTCGAAACTATCCAGCCGTGGACCCGTCCGTGTCCGCTCAGCGCCTGCGCGGTCCAGTTCAGGGACTGACAGGCCGGACACATCGGCAGCGGCGGATGACGCAGACTGCCGCAGTCCCCGCACTTCTGGGCCAGCAGCTGCCCCCGGTCCACGCCTTCCCAGAAAAAAGCCTCGTCGCTCATCTGTGAATCCTCACTGCAAGTACCCGATCGAACGCCGGCCGGCATTGCCGCTGCCGCAGCCGTTAAGTCGATCATGAACCAATGCTTTTTGCTTGCATTGGTCTGATTGCAGTAGCCGGAGAGGAGGTGGCATCGCAAATCTATGCGGGCAACCGTAGGATATGCAAAGGCCGCAGGCCGTACCCGTGCGGATCGCAGATGGTGTGCGCGCCAGCTCCTCGATACGCCCGCACGCGGGTTACTCAAGACAGATTTTGCCTACCCTTGCTGCATCAGGAGAAATTCATGTCCGCAGTTGAGCGACGCGACTTTTCGGCAGCTCTTTGTGCCTTGATTTTCTTTTTTTGTGTCGATCAGCTTCGTTCCAGCTTATGCGCAGGATGTCGCGATCGGCGTCAACATCGTAGATCCTTATAAACTCAGCGTGGACGACCAGAACACGATGCTGGATCAGATGAAAGCCGCGGGGGTCAAGGTAATCCGCGCGAGCGTGACACAGGATGCGAAAGGCATCGATTTCGCGGACCGTGCGTGGTCTCGCGGAATCAGGATCGAGTGGCTGATCTACCATTTCGGTGGCTACGATCCATTTGGAAAACGCCCCCTTTCCGCTGCCGACCCGGAACAATTCCGTAGCACCTTCGCTCCGATTCTCGCGAGCCTGGAACAGAAAGGTGTGGTCTTCGCTGCATTTGAACTTGGCAATGAGATCAACCTGTCCGGGACAAACCCTGAATTTCCGCTTCCGGGAAAGGGCGTTCAACTCAGTCTGGACCAGTTGAACCACGATCCGGAGGGCCAGCAGATCGGCAAAGGGTTCGACAATTACCTGAAACTGCTGGCCGTCCTCAAGGACCTGAGGGATCATTCCCGCCTGAACCAGAGAACGCCGGTCCTGACGGCCGGCCTGGGAAACTATGAGCAGGACGACGGGCCGTTGCCGGGCAAGCCAAAGGGCGACATCGTCAGCATCAATTCCACAATCGAATATATGCGCGCCCATGGTCTCGATAGCCTGGTTGACGGCTATGCAATCCACGTTTATCCCTTCGGCAACAATCCGGGCGATCCGAAAGCCGCGGCCATGCGCAAGGCAAGATTGGCGAAATACGACTTCACGGAGTGCCGTGCCGCCGGAAGCCCGGGCGGAAAGCCATGCTGGATCACCGAATGGGGGTTCAACAACCTCGACATGGCCTGTCCGATCGATGACTCCGGCCGGACCTCTCTGGTGCGTGAAATGATGGCCAGTTTCCAGCCTTACGCCCGGCAGGGATGCCTGGGGGGTTTGCTCTACTTCTCGTGGAACAGTGATCCGGCTGCGAAAACCGTCTCGTATGGCAGCATCTGGCGCTGCGGCTCTCTGACGGAGAGTGGCAGGCTGTCTATCGACGCAAGTTTGCTGAGGTAGTTCATGTAGGGCGGTCATGCCCCCAATGGCGCTACCTCAAGGGGAAAATGAGACCAATCGTAGGGCGGCCTGTGGCCGCCGAGCTTGCTGTCACTTGGAACCTCGGCGGCCATACGCCACCCTACTATCAATGGAATGAAGAGGGGAGCACGATCGCGCTTAAGGTGGTGTCATTGTGGCCATGCCCGGCCTTCCGCCAAGTGTCCGGGTAAACGGCGGGTCGCCGACCCGTCCTACACCAGCCCTGGAATCTCCACCGCCGGATTCACATCGGCCTCGTAGTCCACCCCTTCGATCTCGAAGCCGAACAGGCGCAGGAACTCGCGCTTGTAGCCGGCGAAGTCGGTGAGCTGGTAGATGTTGTCGTTGCTGACTTCATTCCACAGTTGCGCCACGCGGGCCTGCACTTCCGGCGTGAGTTCCTTGTAGTCGGTGCGCAGGCGGCCGTCCGTATCCAGATGCGGCATCTTGCCGTAGAGGCTTTCGCTGAACAGTAGGTAGAGCTGCTCGATGCAGCCTTCGTGCGTGCCCTGTTCCTTCATCACCTTGAACAGCAGCGACAGGTACAGCGGCATCACCGGGATGGCGGAGCTGGCCTGCGTTACCACCGCCTTGAGCACGGCGACGCGGGCGTCGCCGCCGTGGGCGGCGAGCTTGGCGCGCAGGCCCAGCACGGTGTGGTCCAGGTCCTTCTTGGCGGCGCCGATGGAGCCGTTCCAGTAGATGTCGTGGGTGATTTTCTCGCCGAGGTAGGTGAAGGCGGTGGTCTTGGCGCCGTCGGCCAGCACGCCGGCTTCGAGCAGCGCGTCGATCCACATCTGCCAGTCCTCGCCGCCCATCACCGCCACGGTGTTGTCGATCTCCTCCTGCGTCGCCGGCTGAAGGGAGATTTCCTTCACCACTTCCTTGTCGGTGTCGAGGCCGCGCTGGGTGATCGCGTGGCCGATCGGCTTGAGCGTGGAGTTGAAGACCTGGCCGGTCTTCGGGTGGGTGCGGCGCGGTGCGGCCAGGCTGTAGACCACCAGGTCGATCTCGCCCAGATCTTGCTTGATGACGTCGATGACCTTCTGCTTGATCTCGTCGGAAAAGCCGTCGCCGTTCACGCTTTTCGCATACAGGCCCTCCGCCGCCGCGAACTTGTGGAAGGCGGCGGTGTTGTACCAGCCGGCCGTGCCGGGCTTCTCTGGGGTGCTGGGCCGCTCGAAGAACACCCCCAGGGTGGCGGCGCCGCAGCCGAACGCCGCCGTGATGCGGGCGGCCAGGCCGTAGCCGGTGGAAGCGCCGATCACCAGCACCTTTTTCGGCCCGCCGGCAATCGGCCCCTGCGCCTTTACGTAGTCGATCTGCTGCCGGACGTTGACTTCGCAGCCAACCGGGTGGGTGGTGACACACATGAAGCCGCGCACGCGGGGTTTGATGATCATGAAGGGCTCGCTGGTTTGAGTGTCAATTGTAGGCGAGGCGGGCCACCCTACGCTTGCGTACCTAGTCGGATGGAAGTGAGCGGCGCTGGTCCATCCGCGCCTCCCTGCAGCCAACCCTGATCCGGGGTATCTTCTAGGTCAGTACAAGATCGTGTCATCGATCCGGTCCTCAGAGGCCGGCACCATGACCGGCGCTCCGGGCAATGCACCCGGGCGCACTACGGCGGCTCGAGGAGAAACATGAAGACCAGGCGTCTCAACCCGATGGATGCGTCGTGGCTGCAGGTGGAATCCCACGAAACCCCGATGCACGTGGCCGGCCTGATGATCTTCGAGCTGCCCAAGGACGCGGCGCCCGATTTCTTCCAGCAGATGTTCGCCATGTTCCGCGAGCACCGCGAGTTCTATCCGCCGTGGAACCGCCGCCTGCGCTCGCCGCGCCTGAAGACGCTGACGCCGGTGTGGGTGGAGGACAACGATCTCGACATCGAATACCACGTGCGTCTGTCGGCCCTGCCATGGCCGGGCGGGGAGCGCGAGTTCGGCCAGCTGATCGCGCGCCTGCACAGCCAGCCGCTCGATTTCACCCGCCCGCCCTGGGAGTGCAACATCATCGAGGGGCTGGAGGGCAATCGCTTCGCCCTCTACATCAAGATCCATCACTCGCTGATCGACGGTGTCAGCGCCATGCGCATGCTGGCGCGCATGCTGCCGAAGAGCGCCGCCGACCTGGAGGCGCCGCCGTTCTGGGCGGTGCCCCCGGCCCCTCGCACCGAGAAAGACCCCGGAGCCGGCGCCGCCCGGGCGGCCGGCGGCCTGTTCGGCGCCATGCGCGCGCGGCTCAGCGCGGTGCCCGACCTGGCCCGCGCCGCCGCCGACCTGGCACGGGCGGCGCGCAGCAAGACCGATCTGCTGGGAACGCCGTTCCAAGCGCCGAAATCGGTGCTCAACGGCCGCATCAAGGGCGCGCGGCGCTTCGCCACGCAGATCTATTCGATCGAGCGCATCAAGACCCTGGCCAAGGCCGCCGACTGCACCCTCAACGACATCGTCCTGGCGATCTGCTCCGGCTCCCTGCGCCGCTTCCTCAAGGAAGGCAATATGCTGCCGGCCAAGCCCCTCACCGTCGGCTGCCCGGTGTCGGTCCGCCCCAAGGACGACCAGGAGCAGGGCAATGCCATCAGTTTCATCATCGCCAACCTGGCCACCGATGTCGCCGATCCGCTGAAGCGGCTGGAAGCGATCAAGGCGTCCACCCAGCGCGCCAAGGAGCACCTGCAAAGCCTGCCCAAGCATGCCATCGAGAGCTACACCATGATGCTGATGGGCCCGTACATTGCCCAGCTGGTCACCGGCCTCGGCGGACGCACCCGGCCGGTGTTCAACATCACCATCTCCAATGTGCCGGGGCCGCAGCAGACCCTGTATTTCCGCGGCGCCAAAATGGTCGCCAACTATCCTGTCTCACTGGTCACCCACGGCCAGGCCATCAACATCACCTGCCACGGCTACGCCGACACGCTCAACTTCGGCTTCATCGCCTGCCGCGAGACGCTGCCCCACATGCAGCGCATCGCCGTGTATACCGGCGAGGCGCTGGAAGAGCTGGAAGCGGCGGTGCTGCAGCCGCGCAAGCGGCGGACCGGATGAAGCCGGACGGTGTCCGCTTGCGGGCACCGGCTGTCGCCATGTTTGTCTTCACGTCCGCCGGGTTGCCGCGTCTTGGCCATTGAAGGGGGAGTCATGACCGTGGAAAAAACCACGACGACCTTCGGCTGGCGCGTCTACGGCCTGGGCGTGATGGCCCTGGCCTTGGTCTGCCTGGCGTGGGGGGACTTCGACTCGGGGCAGGCGGTGCCCGAGGGCTTTCCCGAGCGCACCGTCCTGGCCTATGCCGCCGCGGTGTTCATGCTCGTCGCGGGCGCGGCCGTCGAGTGGCGCCGCACCGCGGCCTGGGGTGCCGCGGCGCTCACCGCCTACTACGCGCTGATTGTCGTCCTCCTGATGGACGGCCGCGGGATGCTCGCCCATTACGCCGAGTTCGGCAGCTACAGCAACGTCGCCGAGCAGCTCGCCATTGCGGCAGGCGGGCTGATCGTCTACGCCGCCAACGCCGGCATCGATGCGGCCCTGGCCGCGCGCCTGACGCGCCTGGGCCGGCAGGTGTTCGGGGTGTGTGCGCTATTGTTCGGCGGAGCGCATTTTTTCTACATGAACCTCACCATCCCGCTGGTTCCCAAGTGGCTGCCGCCGACGCAGGAGTTCTGGGCCTATGCGACTGGGATTGGCCACATCGCGGCAGGCCTGGCAATCCTGACCGGCGTGCAGGCCCGACTCGCCGCGATCCTGCTCACCGCCATGTACGCCTCCTTCACCCCGCTGGTGCACCTGCCCTTGGTCCTGGCCAACCCTTCGAGCCATTTCAACTGGAGCGAGAACGCGTTGAATCTTGCCCTGACCGGCGTCGCCTGGGTGGTGGCCGACTCGCTGCCGCGGCCGAGGCGCCAGTAGAGGGGCTCTGAAGCGGCACTAGAAGTCATCTCATCAATGTCCCCTCTCCCCCACAGTGTGGGGGAGAGGGGATTTATTGAGACAAGTTCTCAAGCCCGATTCCCCAGGGTCCGGCAGCGACGAGTGTGCTGCGTTGCGCCCGCTCCACGGATGCTGACAGAGCGCCGTTGCCCCGCTCAGGCTTGCTTGGGAAAATCGGTCGAGAAGGCGAGATCCTTCTGCGCTTCCAGCGCCGCCAGCCGCTCGCCGAGCTGCTTATGCATGATGGTGTAGGCGTCGCTGCCCAGCGCGATGCGCTTCGGCGCCGGGTTCTGCGCGGCGCTGTCGATCATGATCGCGGCCATCCTGGCCGGGTCGCCGATGGACAGGCTGGTGCCTTCCTCGATGATGCGGCGCCCGATGCTGGCGGGAGACGCGCTGTAGGCCTCGATCTTCGGCCCCAGCCGCGAGCTGCGGTAGCGGAAGTCCGTCCGCGCGCCGCCCGGCTCGACCAGGGTGCAGCCGATGTTGAACACCGCGACTTCCTGCGCCACGGAGTCGATGAAGCCCTCGATGCCCCATTTGGTCGCGTGGTACAGCGATCCGCCGGGGAATGTGGCCTGCCCGCCCATCGAGGACAGCTGCATGATGCGGCCGCCGCCCTGCGCGCGCAGGTGGGGCAGGATGGCGCGGACCAGCTGGATCGAACCGAGCAGGTTGGTATTGATCTGGTGGACGATCTGCTCGTCGGTCACTTCCTCGGCCGCGCCGATCAAGCCGTAACCGGCATTGCTCACCACCACGTCGATCCGGCCGAGCGCCTCGAACGCCCGGTCGACCACGCGGCGGATCGCCGGCGCGTCGGTCAGGTCCAACTCGGCCAGCCACAGTCGCTCGCCGTACTGCATTTTGAGATCGTGCATTGCCTCGATCTTGCGCACAGTGCCGGCGACGCGGTCGCCGCGCGCCAGCAGCTGCTCGGTCAGATGGCGGCCGAAGCCGCTGTTCACGCCGGTAATCAGCCAAGTGCCTTGTGTCATGTTGAAACCCTCCTGCGTCGGTGTTCGATCAAAGAAATTAACTAACCAGTTAGATTTAATCTAAATCTGTCTAACCGGTTAGTCAAGTGCTAGGATGGAAGCGCAACGCAAGAGGATGATTCGATGGGAAATGCTGAAGCCACGCGGGAACGGATTCTGGAGGCGGCGCTGGCCGAGTTCTCCGCCTACGGCATCGCCGGCGCGCGGGTTGACCGCATTGCCGCGACGGCCGGATGCAACAAGAACCTGATCTACATCTACTTTGAGAACAAGGAAACGCTGTTCACCACCGTCCTGCAGAAGCACCTCGCGCGCGTCTACGAGGAGGTCGCCTTCACGCCCGACGATCTGCCGGGCTACGCCGGGCGCGCCTTCGATTTCGTGATGGCGCATCCCGAGTTGATGCGGCTGGTGGCCTGGTCCGGCCTGGAACGGGCCGCGGGCAACTCGCCCGAGCGCCGTGCCGCCCTGGACGGGAAAGTCGCGTCCCTGCTCAAGATGCAGAAGGCCGGCCAGGTGGGAAAGGCATTTCCCCCGGGTTTCCTCCTCACTGCCATCATGGCGCTGGCCACTGCCTGGACTCCCATTGCCCCCTTCGGCCCATCGCACGATCCCGACGCGCACAAGCGCCCCGACGCCTTGCGGCGCAACATCACCGAGGCGGTGCGGCTGCTGGCCGAGGGCAAGCCGGGGTAGGGCGGGCAAAGCATGTTCCAGGTAGCCTGCGCAGCCGGCGGATCGAATGGGCCGCAGGCCGCGACCGCTTTACACGGTCCTGGCTCCGCTTGCTTGTTGTGGCCGGGCTGGCCCGGTACCATTCGCTTCAAGAAAGAGTCGGCACGGCGATGGGTGTGCGAACCCGGGTCTGCCGAGGGGACGAGGGATACCGGCGCCTGCGTTTGGCCCGGTTGACCCCGCTCGGGGTTGGGCTTGGGGGAGGACTGCAAATACAAAAATGAAACCATCGAGCATCTTGTTGTGTGTCGTGGTGGCCGGACTATGGATGACTGCCTGCGCGCCGGAGCCAGTGAAGCCGGCGCCGCGCGCGCCAGTCCCGCCCAGGCCGGCGGCGTCGAGCGTGGCCAGGCCCGCGGCGGGCTCGCCTAGGCAGGCTGCTGCGGCGCCGGCCCCGGCAAGGCCGTCTGCTCCCGTGCAGAGGGCCGCGGGAGTGGCGATGGAGTCGCCGATCCAGAATGCGTCCCAGGTGGCAGTGCCAAACCAGAAAGCGGCCAACGACTGGGCCGTACAGCTGCTGCTCGCCATCAACCGCAAATGGGCGGTGCCGCGTGAGGGCAACCGGAATCTGGCGGCCACGGTTCTGGTCAGGATCAATACCGCCGGAACGGTGCAGTACGCGGGCATCAGCGCCAGCAGTGGCGACCAGAACTACGACAACTCGATCGTGCAGGCGATCTACCGGGCCAGCCCCTTGCCCCTGCCGCACGATGGCAGGGTGTACCACAGCAGCTTCTCCATCTGCGTCGGCGCAAACGTGCACGGCTGCAAGTGATGCTCGGGGCGACCGCGCCTACCAGGAGGCGTCAGGCCGAAGCAGGCCCGGGTTGGTGAGTTTCCGAGTTCTCGCCTGCCAAGGCTGCAGCTTATAAGCTTTCGTAGGCTGGAATGAAGCGCAGCGAATCCCGGCGTTTCGGCCGACAAGCCGGGATTCGCTGCGCTTCATCCCAGTCTGCACAAACTGCGCCAAACAGCGACGTGTCCGAAGCTGCCATTCATGAACGGCAGATCATGAGACGTTTTGCTGAATTGTCGATCGTCTGCCCCAGGTAGCCGAGGGATCGGCTACAGTGTCCTGGAGCCATCTCTTATGCAAAAGGTTAGAGAACCAACTTTAGGTCAGATGAACTTGCGTGTGGGTGGTACGTTCCAGCTCAAGGTGGGTTGGGCGGTACTCACTCCGTTCCCATTTTTTGTGCTTATCTCCTATGTTTTCAGCCTGCACCATGGTGTGCTGGCCGCTACCGTCGGATACATGGCGTACTTGGCACTTATCCTGGTGCATGAGCTGGGGCATGCCACCTTGGCTTGGACGCTAGGCTTTAAGGTGGTCGCTATCGAGTTGCACCTGTTTCACGGCCGTTGCTGGATTCGGCCGGGCAAGGATGAAATTAGTAGAATTGCTGTGTACTGGGGCGGCGTGCTGGCGCAGATCATCTTGTTCGCTGTCGCCTTTTTTATTGGTGTAACTTTCAAGATTCCGAATTGGCTGGCACCCGCGTTCTTCATGTGCACCGCCTGGAATATTATTCTTATTGCATCAAACCTATCTCCGCGGCCACCCTATGACGGCGCTGTGGCTTGGCGAATATTTCCGGTAGTGCTGAAGCTTGTTCGTCTGCGCTTGAACCTGCCGGTCAGAATTTCCGGTTCACCACTGCTGCGCAATGAGGTTGATCTTGTCTCGTACCTGCTGACCACTTTGGATCTGCGCCGCCACCTTGAAGTGACCGGAATGAGGTCTGATCAACTGCAAGCTTCGCTGGCCACGGTTGCGCTCGAGCAACGGGGCTCCGTCTCAAGCCTGATGAAAGTGGTTCAGCACTCCGACTTTATGAGAGTTCCTGAAGGCGGATCGAGCTCCAGGACGCCGGCCAATCTTTTTTGTGCGCAAATGCGGTATGGAAACCCCGGGGTTCGCATGGCCCTTGAATCTGTTGGGCTCGACGTGCGCGGCCTTCTATTCCGCATTGCCCACGGCAAGAGTGAGAGCGAGTGCGCAACGATAGCGAATGAAGACGTCGGTGAGACTATCGCGGTTGCGGTGGTGAACGATGACTACACTCCCATGGAGCTGGTTGTACAGTTGCTAGTCAAGCACCTTTGCATCACGCGGGAGGATGCGATGCCGCTGATGCTGAAGATACACCAATCCGGTAGCGCTACTATACGGGTCTGCTCCCCAAAAAATGCGCAGGCACTTGTTATCGCCTTGAACGCAGACGCACGGCAACAGTACGCGCCGTTGTTGTGCAGGTTGGCGCCCGCTTATCACGCGCGAGCGTGATCTATAGTCCAGTCGCCACGCAGGCGCGAAACGCTATTCCTTGCGGATCAATCCCGTCCCGCCGCCGGCAGGCGCGCCCGGATCAGCCCGATCAAATCGCCCTGGCTAAACTGGATGTCCCCGACATGGGTGCCCATCTTCGTGCCCCAGGCCCAGCCGGTGATGTCCATCGGCGGCTTGCGTAGGCCGCCCGGATCGGCGGCCTGGGTGATTTCCAGGTAGTGGTAAGCGCCGTCATAGGCGCAGCGGGCGGAGTAGAGGTCGCGGTACAGCACGAATGGCGTGGTCACGCCCTCGATGGTGCCGAGCGGGCCTTTCTGCGGTACCAGGGTTTGCAGGAACACGCTGCGGCCCGGCGCGGACACGCTGCCCGGATTGACGCAGATCATCTCGTTGCCCGGCGCGGCTTCCTCGATGTGGGCGAAGCTGCTGTTGTGCTGTCGGTAGGAGTTGTAGGCGACGACGCAGCCCAGCTCGCCATTCCGCGTGCAGTAGGGCAGGTGCTGGAAGGTGGCGCCGCTGGTCTGGCCCAGCGGCGCCTGCAGCGTGCCGCCGATGGGCATGGCGATGAGCAGGCGCTGGCGCAGCAGCGGATCGTTGTCGAAATAATCGCGCAGCAGGCGCACCACCATCTCGCTGCCCTGCGAGTGCCCGATCAGCACCACCTTGCGGCCGTGGTTGTAGCTGCCCATGTAATGCAGGAAGGCGTCGGCCACATCGGAGTAGGCCACTTCCAGGCCCTCTTCCCGGCGGTCCTTGCCGGCGATATAAGTGCCGATGCTGACCTGCCGGTAGAACGGTACGTATAGCGCGCACACTTGGCCGAACTGCGCCGCCTGCGCATTGGCTACGGCGAGGATGGCCTTGTCGTCGTTGAAGTTGTCGTGGTTGGAGGCGCCCAGGCTCAGGTCCACGGTGGGGTAGACATAGAAGCAGTCCACCCCCGGCTGCCGCGCCACCTGTTGCGATACCACCGTGCGCGAGCCGTCGGCGCGGATCTCGGTGGCGCTCAGGTCATGGCTGCAGGCATCGCCTTCGCGGCCGGGCAGGCATACCCACATCGCCGGATCGCGGTAGCGGGGGCTGGAGTAGCCGGTGTAAGGACTTTTCAGCGCCTGCGGCAGCGGCGTGGGCGGCGGCGGCGTGCTGGCGCAGGCCGCCAGCAGCAGCGGCAGCGCGCAGGCGGGCAGCCATGCCGACACGGTCCTTCGCGTCAGTGGGTTCATGCCGGGGATTATTGCTTGAATCGCGGTGCCGCGTCCCTGATGCTGCGTTCATTTGTGCGCATCTTCAGGGGGCACCTCGGCGCAAGCCGGGGGGCAACGCCTCGAAGCTCCGCCATTCCGGCTTGCGCCGGAATGGCGGTTCCCGACTGGCGGAGATTTCCCTGTAGCGGAGCAGTGGATCCACTTTCCTCTACTCATTGCCAGGCTCCTTCATTGGACAGTTCGCTGGCAGGCGCTAGGGCTTCGGCGCCGCGGCCTCGGCATGGGCCGCGTACTTTTCGATGTACGCCGCGGCCAGTGCCTTGCCGCGCTCCAGTTCGGCGTCGCTCAGCTTTCCGGCGAGCGCCGTGAGCGCGCTCTGCGCCTGCTGGCCGATGCGCTGGTCCGCCTGCGCCAGCTGCGCCTGGCCGGCATTGGCACGAGCCTGAGCGCTTTGCACGGCACAACGGTACCAGGCGTAGGCCGTGATCGGGTCCTGTTCCACCGCCACGCCATTCTCGTAGGCGTAGCCCAGGTAGAACTGCGACTCCACCATGCCTGCCGCGGCTGCCGTCTGCCACAGCGCCACGGCGCGCGGCAGGTCTCTCTCCACCATGCCGCTGGAGAGCAGGAAGCCCAGGTTGTTCATCGCCAGCGGATCGCCCTGGTCCGCGGCGATGGACCACTGCGCCGCCGCCGTCTTGTAGTCCTGCGCCTTGAACGCGGCCACGCCGAGCGCGTAGGGCGATTTCTGCACCGGCCCGGCGGCGCAGCCGAACAGCAGGGACACGCAGATGAATGCAGCGAGTTTCTTCAAGCTGCGCTCGCTGGCCTCAGTCGCTCGATACCTGATCGCTCTGGCTTAGCTGCCGCGCCAGCCACTTGCGTTCCTTGTCGATCATCGCCTGCAGCGACTGCATCTGTTCGTCGGCAATGCCGGCCTTGCGCGACTCTTTCTGGAAGGTGAGCATCTGGTCGAGACTGCCGCCCCAGCGGGTTTCCAGGCTCATCATGTACCGGCGCCGCACCGTGATAGCCTTCGGGTCCAGCTTGAGTGCGGCGTCCAGCAGTTGGCGATCGGCGTCTTTCTTGCCGTATTCCGTGGCGATGCCGATCAGGAAGCGGTAGCTGAGGATCGGCTTGGAGTCGAGCGCGAGCGAATCCTGGAAATCCTGCTGCGCCCTGTCCAGGTAGGCGGTCATGCCCTGCACCTGCGCGTTGGTGGTGCGGGAGATGTACTTCTTTCCCCTGGTCTGCACGCCGCTTTTGAAATAGTAGATGCCGCGGGCCAGATGGGCGGCGTAGGAGTTGGGGAAGGCCTTGATCCAGCCATCGAAATTCGCCGCCATGTCCGGCTCGGTGAAGGCGAAGTCGTTGAATTGCCGCAGCAGCGCAACATCGTCCTCCGCACCGTCCCGGTAGGCCTTCTGAAACAGGTTCATCCTGGCATCCAGCACTTCGTAGCGCTGCCGCTGCAACAGCGTGTAGGCCTCCCGCAACTCGATTTTCTTCTCCTGGGGGCCGGCAAGTTCCGTCTCCGCAAGCGCGCGGGCTGGAAACGCGGCGGTAACCAGGCCGCAACAAATGGCAATGAGCAGTGGCGATGCCGGCGACAGGCGGATTTTCACGGCGATCTCCTCCCAATCCTTGGCTGAGGGGATTTAGGATGTTCCGAACCGAAGGCGCAAGTCAAAGCCGGCGGCCGACTGAGACGCAGTTCTCATCCGTACCGCAATCGCGGCCTGCCCGCGGCGGCGGCGGCGCAAGGTTCCCCATCCCCCGGCCTGTGGTTATGATGAAGCAGGGTGGGGCAGGGCGGCATCGTTCCGGACCGCCCCGGCACCCCAGCCAATTCAAGCCGATGCGTATTCCCCCGGATACCGCACGGTCCATCTCCGCTGCAAGCCGCGAGGTCATTTTCGCATGAAGAACGTTGCCGCAGTTTTGGTCGACACGTTGCAAGCCGCGGGCGTCAAGCGCATCTACGGCCTGGTGGGCGATTCGCTCAACGCCATCACCGACGAGCTGCGCCAGCGCGACAGTATCGAATGGGTCGCCGTGCGCCACGAGGAGGTGGCGGCCTTCGCCGCCGGCGCCGAGGCCGAGCTGACCGGTGAGCTGGCGATCTGCGCCGGCAGTTGCGGTCCCGGCAACCTGCACCTGATCAACGGCCTGTTCGATTGCCACCGCAGTCGCGTGCCGGTGGTGGCGATCGCCGCCCACATTCCCAGCACCGAGATCGGCTCCGGCTATTTCCAGGAAACCCATCCGCAGAGCCTGTTCAAGGAATGCAGCCACTACGTCGAACTGGTGTCCGATGCCTCGCACCTGCCGCGCATCCTGGAAACGGCAATCCGCGAGGCGGTGACCAAGCGCGGCGTGGCGGTGGTGGTGATTCCAGGCGACATCGCCCTGCGCAAGGCCGGCCCGCAATTGCCTTCGCCCCGCCCCGTGCCGCGCCTGCCGCGCGTGGTGCCGGCGCCGCAGGACGTGCAGGATCTGGTGGAGCTGCTCAACTCAGGCCAGCGCATCACCCTGATGTGCGGCGCCGGCTGCGCCGGCGCGCACGACGAAGTGGTGGAGCTGGCGGCGCGGCTCAAGGCGCCGGTGGTGCACGCCCTGCGTGGCAAGGAGCATGTGGAATGGGACAACCCCTATGACGTCGGCATGACCGGCTTCATCGGCTGGTCCTCCGGCTACTATTCCATGGTGGCCTGCGACACCCTGCTGCTGCTCGGCACCGATTTCCCGTACCGGCAGTTCTATCCCGAGAACGCGCGCATCGCCCAGGTGGACATCCGCGGCGAAAACCTCGGCCGCCGCTGCCGCCTTGATCTCGGTGTGATTGGCGATGTGCGCGAAACCCTGCGCGAGCTGCTGGTGGCGCTGCCGCAGAAGAACGACGAGCGCCACCTGCAAACCGCGCTCAACCACTACAAGAAGGCCCGCGCCGATCTCGACGCGCTCACTGTGTCCGAGTCCGGCCGCAAGCCCATCCATCCGCAGATGCTGGCCCGCGCCATCAGCGACATCGCGGGCGAGGACGCCATCTTCACCTGCGACGTCGGCGAGCCCACCGTGTGGGCCGCGCGCTACCTGCGCATGAACGGCAAGCGCCGCCTGCTCGGCTCTTTCCTCCACGGCTCCATGGCCAACGCCATGCCCCAGGCCATCGGTGCGCAGTCCGCCTTCCCCAAGCGCCAGGTCATCTCCCTGTCCGGCGACGGCGGCTTCTCCATGCTGATGGGCGACTTCATCACCTTGAGCCAGTCCAGCCTGCCGGTGAAAGTGGTGGTGTTCAACAACGGCCTGCTCGGTTTCGTCGACATCGAAATGAAGGCGTCGGGATTCCTGCCCGTCGGCACCGACCTGAAGAACCCCAACTTCGGCCGCATGGCCGAAGCCATGGGCGTCCTCGGCATCCGCGTCGAGGAGCCCGCCGAACTCAATGATGCTCTCAAGCGCGCCTTCGCCCATCCCGGCCCGGTGCTAGTGGACGTCGTCACCAACCCGCTGGAACTGGTGATGCCGCCGAAGATCAACCTCGAACAGGCCAAGGGCTTCAGCGTGTGGATGATGAAGGCCATACTCAACGGGCGTGGCAATGAAGTGCTGGAGCTGGCGCGGGATGCGTTTGATCGCTAAATTCCATCATGCGTGCAAGGGGAGTTATGATCAGCGGGAATGCCGTGGGACGTTGCGCTGATCTGTCCCACGGCTCTCGCCGAGAGGAGTTTCCTGAAATGAGACACTTAGTCACTCTGTCGCTTTTGATCGCCGCGGCGGCTGCATATCTCTTCGGCAGCGGCCCGCAGTTTTTGGGCAAGCCTCTTATTGGGCTTGCTTTCGTTCTCGTCGGTCTGTGCTTTGAGATTACCTTCTGGCGGCGCGTTACCCGCAAAGGCAAGTCCCGTCCTGCAGTAGGGTAGATTGGTTTATAGGTTGGGGCTCGCACGCTCACCCCGGCCTACGTAACTAATTACATCAGGCAGATGCATCCATGGAAGAGCCAGGGATAAATGAAGCTCACGCCAAAGCGCTGCTCCGCGCTTTATATAAATTGGATGGCCCGGTAAATCGTCTCTTCGAGATTCTCGCTTCCATGCCACCGGGTACGGAGCGAGATCACTTCAAGGACGCGTTGAGTGATTTGGTCGGCATCGTTCTTTCGGACCTGATGGTGCCGATTTACAGAATTCAGCCGCACCTTCGAAGGGCGAGCGAACCGGGGCCTTGGCTGAACGAATCGCAAGCGTAGCGGACGTAGGGTGGGCAAAGGCCGAAGGCCGTGCCCACGCGGCTGCGCAATGATGGGCACGCTACGCTCTGCCCACCCTACAAATGCGTGTACTACCCCGGCGGCTGCCGCAAAATCCAGCCGTTGCCATCCGGATCATTGAACATGGCAAAACGTCCCCACGGCTCCTGTCCGATTTTGCTCAGGCTGAGTCCACGCTTGGTCAGCAGGGCGTGCTCTTCGTCGATGTCGGTGACATTGAGCATCACGCCCTGCAATCCACCCGGGCGCATCGTGTCGAACCAGGTGACCAGGGCGATGGTGGTGGCGCAGCCCGGCGGGGAGAGCTGGATCCATTTCTGGCCCGGGCCCATCGGCGCCTCGCGCACCAGGTCGAAGCCCAGGGTCTCGTGGTAGAAGCGCTTGGCGCGCTCCTGATCGGATACCGGCACGGAAACGATTTCGAAAGAGACGATCGACATGCGCTGTTCCCCTCGCTTGGCAGTGTTGCCTGGTGACCGGGCTGCGTGCCGGAAGAGTGTAGCGTGCCATGCGGGCAGCGGCGAATCTTGTTGCTGACAAGAGTGCCCGGTACCATCCAACTGCAGGCGAATCCGGAATCTGGGTGGATAACCATGAAATCGATTGTCGACGCACTGATCGTCATTGCCTTGTCGGTGCTTTATCTGGTCGGCCTGGTGGAGTTGTTCGCCTATTCGGCAAGAATCGACTTTCCCTGGCAGCCGTACCTGGGCAAGCCCGCCTGGGAGGTCTACACGCTCCTCGGCCTGCAGGGTCTCATGAGCATTCTGATCGTCGCCTCGGTGGTCGCCGCCGGCGTGGCGCTGCGCTTTTCCAGGCATGTGTTCTGGTACGGGCTGATGGTTGCGGTGCCGGTTACGCTCGATTCCGCCTGGGACTTGTCGAAAGTGCTGGCGATCCAGCCCATGTCCGCCGGCCACTGGTGGCTGCATATCGAGCAGTTTCTGGTGCGCTTGTTCGTCCCCGCAATCCTCGCATCCGCCTTCGCGCGCTTCCTCTCCAGCCATGGCTTGAAGCCAGCCGCCAGGTCGGCGGCTTGACGGAGCATGGTTGTTGCATTTTTAAATGATACGCAAGCGCAGCGTGCCTCCCGCATCAGGCGGTTTACGCCTCCTTAATCCGCCTTCCGCAAGAAAGCACATCATCCGCCCCGCCGCTGCTCCCGGCCATGCCGTGCCGCAATGAGCTATTGTCTGTAACGCTTGGCCGTTAGTCTGCGGCCCATCCATTCAGGTTTTACCCACAAGGCCCTCGCATGAGCCCGGAAGCACAGACTGCCCCGCCGCCGCCCGCGCCGCCCAATCCGGAAGGCGTGGCCGAGAACGGCGGCCGGCCGAAGATCAGCGGCAGCCTGCCGCTGCTGAGCCTGGCGGCGCTGGGGGTGGTGTTCGGGGACATCGGCACCAGCCCGCTGTATACGTTGAAAACGGTGCTGGACCTGGCCGGCGACAAGCCCGATGCCTTCACCGTGCTGGGCTCGCTGTCGCTGGTGATCTGGACGCTGACCATCATTACCTCGGTGAAGTACGTGAACTTCGCCATGCGCATCAATAACGACGGCGAGGGCGGCATCCTGGCCTTGATGTCGCTGCTCGGGGCGAAGCAGCATCGTCGTCCGGCTATCGTGGCGGTGGGGTTGCTCGGCGCGGCGCTGATCTACGGCGACGGCGCCATCACGCCGGCGATCTCGGTGCTGTCGGCGCTGGAGGGGTTGAACATCGTGGCGCCCTCGTTCAAGCCTTATGTGCTGCCGGCGGCGGTGGCGGTGCTGATCGCGTTGTTTGCCATCCAGCCGATGGGCATGGCGAAGATCGGCCGGGCCTTCGGGCCGATCATGTCGCTGTGGTTCCTGGTGATCGCGGCGCTCGGCATCTGGGGTATCGCGCAGCATCCGGCGGTGCTGTGGGCGATCAACCCGCGCTACGGCCTCCAGTACCTGTTCTCCGGCGGCTTCACCAGCTTCCTGGTGCTGGGCGGGGTGTTCCTCTGCGTCACCGGGGCCGAGGCGCTGTATGCGGACATGGGTCATTTCGGCCCCAAGCCGATCCGCCTCACTTGGAGCTTCCTGGTGTTTCCCGCCCTGGTGCTGAATTATGCGGGGCAGGGCGCGCTGGTGCTGAGCGGCGCACCTACGGGGGACAACATCTTCTTCCGCTTGTGCCCGCCGGTGATCTTGCTGCCGATGGTGATTCTCGCCACGGTGGCCACAATCATCGCCAGCCAGTCGATCATCACCGGCGCTTTCTCCATGACGCGTCAGGCGATCCAGCTCGGCTGGATGCCGCGCCTGCCGATCACGCAGACCTCGCAGTTCGGCTACGGCCAGATCTACGTCGGCCCGGTGAACTGGCTGCTGATGCTGGTGACGCTGGGCCTGACGCTGGGCTTCGGCAAGTCGGACAACCTCGCCGCGGCCTACGGCATCGCCGTCTCGGCCACCATGCTGATGACTTCGGCGCTGCTGTTCATCGCCATGCGCGAGATCTGGGGCTGGAGCGTGTGGGCGGCCGGCGCGGTGGCGGGCGCCTTCATGGTGGTGGATGCCGGCTTCGTCGCGGCCAACTTCATGAAGATCGCGGCCGGCGGCTATGTGCCGCTGGTGCTGGCTTCCCTGGTCTACGGCGTGATGTGGGTCTGGCATTCCGGCGCGCAGGCGGTATCGGCGCGCTTCCTGGAGAAGCTGATGCCGATCGTCGACCTGCTGAAACTGATCGAGGAGCAGCACATCGCGCGCGTGCCCGGCTCGGCGGTGTTTCTCACCCGCGCGCTGAAGGATGCGCCGCCGGTGCTGGTGTGGCACATCAAGCAGAATCGCGCCCTGCACGAGCGCGTGCTGATCTTCACCTCCATCACCGAATCGGTGCCGTGGATGCGTCGCAGCGACCGGCTGCAAGTGGAGGAAGTGGCGCCGCTCATGTGGCGCGCCACGGTCCGCTTCGGCTTCATGGAGCGGCCGGACGTGCCGGCCCTGCTGCGCCAGGCCAACGTGCTGGGCTGCAAGCTCAAGCTGGACGACGTCACCTATTACGTCGGCCACGAAACGGTGGTGCGCCGCCGCGACGGCAAAGGCCTGCCGCGCGTGGTGGAGAACATGTTCGCCTACCTGCAGCGCAACTCGGTGCACGTCAGCGACTACTTCAGGCTGCCGACCGACTCGGTGGTGGAGCTGGGCCGGGAAGTGTCGATCTGAGGGCCACGCGGCCCTGCGTCCGGTCTCGTTGCCGCTATAGGTCCGCAACGGCGTAGACTTTAAAAAAACAACCATTACGGAGGATCAGCACAATCATGGATTACGACGTCATCGACGCCAGCATCTCGCCCACCGGCCGCCTGGACATCCTGTCCAAGTCCGAAGTCAGCCTGCTGCTCGATACCAGCCAGGGCGGCCTGTACCAGATGCTGCGCCGTTGCTCGCTGGCGGTGCTCAACAGCGGCGGCTTCATCGACGACGGCCAGGAGCTGCTGGACCGCTACAAGTCCTTCGAGATCAGCCTGGTGCAGAACGAGCGCGGCATCCGGCTGGCGCTGAAGGGCGCGCCGGCAGTGGCCTTCGTCGACGGCCACATCATCAAGGGCATCAGCGAGCACCTATTCTCGGTGCTGCGCGACATCATCTATGTCAGCAATGAGATCAGCGGCAACCCTAGCTTCGATCTGCAATCGCCCGAGGGCACCACCGACGCGGTGTTCCACATCCTGCGTAACGCCAACATCCTGCGCCCGGTGGTGCGGCCCAGCCTGCCCAACCTGGTGGTGTGCTGGGGCGGCCACTCCATCCCGCGCCACGAGTACGACTACACCAAGCTGGTCGGCTACGAGATGGGCCTGCGCGGCCTGGACATCTGCACCGGCTGCGGCCCTGGCGCCATGAAGGGGCCGATGAAGGGCGCCGCCATCGGCCACGCCAAGCAGCGCATCGTCGGCGGCCGCTATCTGGGCATCACCGAGCCGGGCATCATCGCCGCCGAATCGCCCAACCCCATCGTCAACGACCTGGTGATCATGCCGGACATCGAGAAGCGCCTCGAGGCCTTCGTCCGCACCGGCCATGCCATCGTGGTGTTTCCCGGCGGCGCCGGCACCGCCGAGGAAATCCTCTACCTGCTCGGCATCCTGCTGCATCCGGACAACGCGGAGATTCCCTATCCGCTGATTTTAACTGGCCCCGAGCGCGCCGCCGAATACTTCCACCAGATCCACCAGTTCATCGGCCAGACCCTCGGCCCCACCGCCCAGGCACGCTACCAGATCATCATCGACGATCCTGAGCGGGTCGCCCGCGAGGCGGTGGAGGGCATCCGCCGGGTGCGCGAATTCCGCAAGCGCAGGGAGGATGCCTACTACTTCAACTGGCTGCTGAAGATCGCCCCCGAGTTCCAGAAGCCCTTTGCGCCGACGCACGAGAACATGCGCGGCCTGGAGCTGCACCGCGACCAGCCGCCGCACCGCCTCGCCGCCAACCTGCGCCGCGCTTTCTCCGGCATCGTCGCCGGCAACGTCAAGGAAGCCGGCCGCCGCGCGGTGGAGCAGCACGGCCTGTTCGAGATCCGCGGCGAACCGGCCATCATGGCGCAGATGGACAAGTTGCTGAAGTCCTTCATCGCGCAGCAGCGCATGAAGCTGCCGGGGAAGGAGTATGCGCCGTGTTACCGGGTGGTGCGGTAGGGAAGTGTGGATCAACTCCCTCTCCCCGTTGGCGGGGAGAGGGCTGGGGCTGACGTTTCCCCGGTTTTTCATAATCCCAATCGTCGATAGAGCGCCTTTGTTGCGTTACGGGTAAGCGGCGGTCCGGTGCCTGCGCACAGCAGCAGCGCGAGGGTGATGATTGAGATCTCACGGGCAAGGCGGGTGGTGAGCTTGAAGCGACGGTGCAAGCCTTCGGCTTCGGCAAGCTGGCCGATATGCCAGAGCATGAAGGCGGCCAAGGTAGCGATGAGCAGCAAAGCCTGGAGGCGCCCGGCCGTACGGGAGCGACCGATGCGAAATCCCATGCCAAATGCAGGGGACTTGCTGTCGCGGAAACTCTCCTCGATCTGCATACGCCGGGCGTAGAAGGAAACGATTTCATCGGCGCGGTAGTGGATCAGACGCGGCGAATGCACCAGCAGCCAGGGTTCGCGCTCGCGCAGCCGGGCTTCACGGGCAGCCTTATGCGAGGTAGGCTGTCCCTGGGCACCCCACTGCTGGCGCCGCTGTCGGCGGCGCCGATATAGCACCACGTCACAGGGCAGCGCCCCCTTTCGCGCCAGCCAGCAGTGCTCGATACGCCGAGCACAGGTGGTGGCCTTGGCAAACCAGCTCGCCGCTGGCGCCCATTGGCGACGGTCACCTGACAACGACACCCCTTGTCGAATACGGCCGACCCAGGACCAGCCCAGGCGCTCTACTTGGGTAAACCACGGCCGGCGGAAGCCGGCATCCGTCACGATGATGACTTCAACGCCCAGTGGCATCCATTGCCGCAGCGTGTGGAGCAGGGCGCGCTCGGCTTTGGGGTCGCCCAATTGCCGCAGCGGATAGACCTGCTGATAGACCGGCAGTGCCCGTCCTGCACCGGGCCAGGTGACGGCGGCACGCAGCTCCACGAATGCCCCACCCGGAGCAGCAGCGGACCAGTCCACGGCAATCACCAGGGTGGAGCTCATCCGCGCCAGGCAGGCCAATAAGGCGGCACCGACTTGTTTGGCCTCTGCGGCAATGCGCTCACTGCCAATCAGCCGATCCACCCGTTTGATGGCGGATTTGACCGATGTGGACTGAGCCAATCCCCGACCCAGTCGAGACAGGCCGATCCAGTGGCCCTGCATCACTGCGGCCACTACAGCAGCCAGCAAACGTCGTCGTGACCCATGCATCAAGCTGACATGACGATCCAGAAACCGCTGTACCATCAATCGCGCGTGCATGATCGGTCTTCGCTCGGGTGGCCGCCCTGGCGAAGAGAAAAAACCGGTCATGCACGCGCCGTTTTCCCGCACCCTAGCCGCGCAACATGCTGATGCGCAAGACAATCAATCAAGAAAAAG